>NZ_CP107783.1:2158863-2467272 GCF_036345255.1 Streptomyces sp. NBC_00569
TGTAGCAGTAGCCGAACATGTCCGGGTCGTCCAGGAGCACCCCGGTCAGACCGGCGAAGCGCTGATGGAACTCCTCCTCGTCCCGGGGCCGCTGACCGTATCCCCACGAGGCGTCCCGGTCCTCGCCACCCGCTGCCGCGGCCTCCTCCGGGTTCCACCAGATGCCGCCGAACTCGCTGCAGAAATAAGGCTGTCCGCGGTACGGCACCGACCATTCGCTGTCGCCCGGCTCATCCTGCGGATTGATGAACGGCGCGTTCTTGTCGAGCCCCGCCATCAGTTCCCGGAAGGCTTCGGGGTCCTGCTCGTAGCAGTGCGAGTCGTAGACGTCCGTCTCGGCGACGCGGTGGGAGTAGCCGGAGGCGTCGAGCACCGGACGTGAGGTGTCGGCGGCCTTGGTGGCGAGGAACATCGCACGGGTCGCGTCGTCCAGCGTGGTGTGCCGGTCGTGGAGCTGCTGACGCGTCTCGTTGAGCGGGCACCAGCCGATGATCGAGGGGTGCGAGTAGTCCCGCTCGACCGCCTCCAGCCACTGGGCGGCGAAGCCGGCGGTCTGCTGCTGGTTGTCGCCGCTCAGCGGGCCACTGCTCGCGCCCCAGTCGCCGAACTCGCCCCACACCAGGTAGCCCAGACGGTCCGCGTGGTGGAGGAAGCGCTCCTCGAAGACCTTCTGGTGCAGGCGGGCCCCGTTGAACCCGGCGGCCAGCGACAGCTCGATGTCACGGACCAGCGCCGCGTCATCGGGCGCCGTCATCAGACCGTCCGGGTACCAGCCCTGGTCGAGGACGAGACGCTGGAAGACCGGCTTGCCGTTCAGCAGGACCCGCTTGCCCTCGATGGTGACCGAGCGCAGCCCCGCGGTGCAGCGGGCACTGTCGACCACGGTGCCGGAGTCACTCACCACGTCGAGCTGGATCTCGTACAGGTGCGGATCCTCGGGCGACCAGGTCCTGCGCCGCTCCTCCGGGAGAGACAGCACCAGGCGCGGAGCGAGATCGAGGTGCGCCGCGACCGAGGCCTCGACCACGGTGCCCTGCTCGTCGGTGAGACGTGCCCGGATGCGATGGCCCGCGCGGCTGCCGGACAGAGGGAGTTCGAGGTGGAAACAGCCGGCGGCGAGGTCCGGGGTGATGCGGGGCCGCCCCAGATGCGTGTCGGCCACCGGCTCAAGCCACACCGACTGCCAGATGCCGGTCGTGCGCGTGTAGTGACAGCTGTAGTTGGCGTACTGGTCGGACTGCTTGCCACGGGCCTGCGGGCCCTGACGGGAGTCTCTGGCGCGCACGACGACGACCGCCTCGTCGCCCGCGCCCACCACCCCGCCGAGGTCAGCACTGAAGGAGGTGAACCCGCCGCTGTGGCGGGCCACTTCACGTCCGTTGACCCACACCGTGGCGTCGTGGTCGACGGCCCCGAAGCGCAGGACCGGACGTCGGCCCCGCCAGCTCTCGGGGATCCGGACTGTGCGGCGGTACCAGACGGCCTGGTGGAAGTCGGTCTCCCCGATGCCCGACAGCTCCGACTCCGGGCAGAAGGGGACCGTGATCCGCTCGGGCAACTCTGCGTGGACCAGGCCGCGTTCGAGCCCGCTGTCACCCGGGTCGAAAGCGAACTGCCAAGTGCCGTTGAGAGTGAGCCAGTCATCCCGGACGAAGCTGGGGCGAGGGTACTCGGGGCGCGGCACCTCGGCGTTCCGGGGATCGGGATGGGGGCGCACTTCAGACAGATTTGACATCGTTGTCTCCTCGGACGGCCTCAGCGATGGCGCTCATCACAGCACAGGACTTACATCGTTAAAAAGACTTGCGAGCCATGTAGTTGACCGAACTCGCCGAGCGGCCGCGCCCCCATGGCCCTGAGCTTGCATGAGCGGGACGTCGACAAACGACGTTTTGCCGCCGAGGATCTGCAGGTGACCGATGACGAGTTCATAGCGGCTGTCCGCGCATATGCGGCTGACGAGGGACTTCCCGGCCCGGCTTCGCCGGAGGATGCAGCTGCCTTCGAGCGGACCGTGGGGCACCCGATGCCCGGCTTGCTGAAAAGGATCTACCTGGAAGTCTGCAACGGTGGCTTCGGGCCGTGGGAGGCCGTGTCTCTGACGGATACGGGAGACTGGTTCAGCGACTGCGAAGACATCAAGATGGCGTACCGCGACTTCTCCGATCCCGAGCGGGGCCTGCCTTCGGGGCTCGTGCCTCTCATGGACCGGGGCTGCGCCATGTGGGCTCTCGTCGACTTCAAGACGGCGGACGGGCAGATGTGGGACTGGGATCCGAACCTCTGCTGCAAGGAACACACTCTGGCCCCACTGAGCCAACCGCTGGCCGAGTGGCTCGCCGACTGGTTGCGTGGCGCTATGCCTGACGGGTCTTACCCACACCGCGAGCTGGCCGCCAAGGACTGCCCCATCGCGTGAATGGCCCTTCCCCTACCGTGCGTTGCTGCACGGCAGCCGTTGCAGCGTTCACAGACCTTTGCCGCCATGTGACCCGTGGGTGGTGGCGGCGGTTGTGCCCGGATTGCCAGTCAGGGACACAGGTGGGCCAGGAGTTCTGCACTGGCGGGGTATCCCTGCTCAGGGGGGAGCAGTCGGGTGGCCGAGTCCAGTTCGCCGTCCTTGACGAGTGCGTGGATCTCGTGGGCGAGCGGGGTCACGTCGCTGATGGACACGATCCACTCGTCCGCGTAATGCGCCGATGCCTCACCCGAGAGCCCCAGTTGCAGCGAGCGGTGTGACAGGGGACGCAGGTGCAGATCGCGTTCGGGATCCCACTGGACACGGACCGGTGCGCGCTTGAGGTCACGCTGCCAGGTGCCGCGATCGGGATGCAGTCCGCGAACGTAACTCGACAGGCAGGCACGGCTCAGCGCCCAGTCGAAGCCGTCGCGAGTGATCTCGACGGCGAGGACGGTCTCCTGCCCCTCCTTCGTGCCCCAGCCGGAGCGGTACATCATCCACTTGACATGCTCCCCCTCCTGAAGGAGGGGGATTCCTACGGCTCGCGCCGTGGGGTTTTCTGCTTCGTCGCCGACTGCCCGCCCGGAGAACTCCGTTGAGGTCTTACACCAGCTCCACAGACTGTCACCGCCAGCCCGGCGGCCAGAAGATTGCGTGCCGCGTTCACGTCCCGGTCATGGGTCGTGCCGCACTCACACGTCCAGGTACGGACGTGGAGCGGCATCGTGCCCTGCACGCTGCCGCAGTGGGAGCACAGCTTGGACGAGGGGAAGAAGCGGTCGACCGCGATCACTTCCCGCCCGTACCAGGCGGCCTTGTACTCCAGCATGCTCCGCAAGTCCGACCACGCCGCATCCGAGATGGCGCGGGCAAGTCTCCGGTTCTTGACCATGTTGCGCACGGTCAGGTCCTCGATCACGATCGTTTGGTTTTCACGAACGAGTCGAGTGGTCAGTTGGTGCAGGTGGTCGCGGCGACGGTCGGCGATGCGGGCGTGGATCTTGGCGACCTTGCGCCGGGCCCTGGCCCGGTTCGCACTGCCGGGCGCTTTCTTCGCCATGCGGCGCTGCGCCTGGGCGAGGGCGGCACGGTCCTGGCGTTCGTGCCGGAGGTTGGCGATCTTCTCCCCGGTGGACAGAGTCAGCAGATGCTCCAGACCGACGTCGATTCCCACTGCCGCATCAGCAGCGGCAAGTGGCGCGATGGCCGGGTCCTCGCACCGCAGGGAGACGAACCAGCGCCCCGCCGCATCCTGCGACACGGTCACCGTGGACGGGGACACGCCCTCGGGCAGCGGGCGCGACCACACGATGTCCAGCGGCCGGGCCATCTTCGCCAGAGTCAGCTCCCCGGCACGGAACCGGAAACCGCTGGTGGAGTACTCGGCAGATTTCCGCGACTTCTTCTTCGACTTGAAGCGCGGATACTTAGCCCGCTTGGCGAAGAAGTTGGTGAACGCCATCTGCAAGTGCCGCAACGTCTGCTGCAACGGTACGGAGGAAACCTCGTTGAGGAACGCCAGTTCCCCTGTCTTCTTCCATGCGGTCAGCATGGCCGAGGTGGCGTTGTAGTTGACCCGCTCCTGCCGCGCCCACGCTTCGGTGCGGGCGGCAAGCGCGAGGTTGTAGACCTTGCGCACGCATCCGAACGTGCGCGACAGCTCGGCCGCCTGCGCATCGGTCGGATAGAAGCGGTACTTGAACGCCCGCTTCACACAAGTCGTGGCCACGCTCACAAACTAGTGCGACCGATGTGTGAGACCAAACCTGCGGGCCAGAGCACGGCCTTTCGCCCTGGGGGGCGAATGACCCCACCTTGCCCTGCTCCGCAGGAGTCCGTTTCCTCCCCTGCCTGAAGGCAGGGGTATCCACGGAGGAACCCGATGAAACTGGGTTTGATCCACGTCATGCGGTCGGGCTTCCACGCGGCGGGAAAACGGCCGTCGCGGACGGCGGGCAGTCCGATCTCAGGGCGGTACGCCTGATAGACGGTGATCGTGGATGCCGTGTGAAGCGCGCGGATCCTGCGGTGCGGTTCTTCCATGGCGTACAGCGTGGGCTCGGCCGACTCAGGTGACCACCGATTTTCGACTGTTGCGCGACGCGACGGAGCACGCCGGGCGCAAAGGCAGGAAGCCGCCCGTGCGGGCCAAGTAGCGTCCGAAGTCAGAACGGAGGTTCCCCGTGCAGCCTGGCATCGGGCCTCGTAGGCGGCCAGGAGATGCGTGGTCCCGGCTTACGAAAGGTCTGTGAACACGGCTTGTTATGGATCAAACCGTCATTCCTGTGGATGCTGTACCGCTGCGGCCGCGCCGATCATCCAGGGCATCGCCGCGGAGAGCCAGAGCAGCAGCTGTAAAGGAGGCAGAGGTGACCGTCGGCCGGAAGGCCCGGTGTCCGCTCGCCGCCGCCCTCTCAGCGAGCCGCACACTGAGGCGGTCCGTCGCCGCCTTGGCAAGGCTCCGGGGCTGTGAAACGCTCGTTATATGGCATATCCGCCCTCCTGCGTCCGCACATCGATCTCGAACGGGTGAGCCCGGCTGCCTGTCGGGGGTCCCCCAGGATCCAGGCTCCCGTTCGGGAGTGAGGAACAGCCATGACGACGACGGAGCACGCTCACGAGCGCGACGACCACAGTGACCCCACCTTGTACCGCACTCCGGCGGACGCCGTCGCCGCGCCACCGGAGGAGTTCGCCTATGTCGTCGCTTTCGACCCGACCGCGCAGCGCCCGGACGCGTTGTTCACCGTCGACACCGACCCCGGGTCGCCCGCATACGGCCGCGTGACCGCCCACGCCGAGCTGCCCGGACTGGGCAACGAACTGCACCACTTCGGCTGGAACGCCTGCTCGAGCGCGCTGGCGCATGCCGGTCATCACAACGCTGCGCGGCGCTATCTCATCGTCCCGGGACTGCGCTCCTCCCGGCTGCACGTCTTCGACACCAGCCCCGAGCCCGCCCGCCCGCGCCTGATCAAGGTGATCGAGCCCGAGGAGTTGGCCGCCAAGGCCGGATATTCGCGTCCCCACACACTCCACTGTGGCCCCGACGGAGTGTTCCTGTCCTTCCTGGGCGGCGCGGACGGTGCCGACGGGCCTGGCGGCGTCGCACTGCTGGACCACGAAAGCTTCGACGTGCTGCGCGCCTGGGAGAGCGACCGCGGACCGCAGTGGCTCTCCTACGATCTCTGGTGGCATCTGCGCCAGAACGTCGCCGTGACCAGCGAGTGGGGCACCCCCTCGATGATCGAGGACGGCCTTGTACCCGAACTGCTCCTGGGGCGCCGATACGGCCACTCACTGCACTTCTGGGAGCTGGACTCCGGCCGGCACCTGCAGCGCGTCGATCTGGGGGATGAGAACCAGATGGTGCTGGAACTGCGTCCCGCGCACGACCCCGAGGCAACGTGGGGCTTCACAAACACTGTGGTCAACGTGGAGGACCTGTCGGCGTCGGTCTACCTGTGGAACCGGGAGGGCGAGGAATTCGTGGTCCACAAGGTGATCACCGTCCCTGCCGAGCCCGCGCAAAAGGAGGACCTGCCCCCGGCACTGCAGCCGTACGGCGCCGTGCCCCCATTGTTCACCGACATCGACCTGTCGGTGGACGACCAGTGGCTGTACGTATCCGCGTGGGGAACCGGCGATCTGCATCAGTACGACGTGAGCGACCCGTTCCATCCGAAGCAGACCGCGTCCGTGCGTCTGGGCGGCATCGGCAGCCGGCAGCCCCATCCCGCCGAACCGAACACTCCGCTCACGGGCGGAGCGCAGATGGTCGAGCTCAGCCGCGACGGGCGGCGCGTGTACCTGACGAACTCCTTGTACAGCGCCTGGGACGCGCAGTTCTATCCCATGGGCATCGACCCATGGATGGTCAAACTCGACGCCGACACCTCGCACGGCGGGCTGTCCGTCGACAGCCGCTTCTACCCGCACGGCCCGGACTTCCTGGGCTTGCGCGTGCACCAGACGCGCCTGCAAGGCGGCGACGCCTCCTCGGATTCGTACTGCTACCGCAGCTGACCGCTTGTGCTCCGCGAGCGCCGACGCCGGTGCTTGCGGCGGTTGCCGCCGTGGCGGCGAGGCCACTGCCTGTCATGCCGGCCCCTGGGCAATCCGGGCGGCGGACGGCACGGTAGGTCCCCTGGAGGCCACGCCGGTTCCGACGTCGGCTGGGCAAAGACTGCTTCGGGACCCGCCGAAACGGCTCGACTGGATGCCGCCCCAGATGGTGTGAAATGCAGCCGGGAAGGACCGCACAGCGCACTGGCGGTGGCGCGCACCACGTGAGGTTGGGGCAGGTCAGACTTGGCGTGGGCGGTGCCGAATCGCGCACGGGCAGCGCGGTGGAATAGTGAGGTAAGAAGCCGGTTCGCCCGGTCACCGCGCACGCAAGCCCGCTCCCTCGGAGGGAGGGGACATGCTCTCCGTGCTCTACGCAGCAGGCGCGCACACTGACGACGGGGCCGGGTGGCAGCTGCCCCCCGCCGAAACGCTGGTGGCCGTGGTTCTGGTGGCCGTGGCCACTGTGGTGGGCGTCTGGCTGGCGCGGCGCGGATCGGGCCGGTCGACGCTTCTGCTGGCCGCCGCGTCCGGGATTTTGCTGGTCACTGCAGTCCTCGATCTTCTGCCCGACGCGTGGGACGAGGCCCACCAAGCCGGCGTGCCGCTGTGGGGGGTACCGGTCACCGCGCTCGCCTCGTACGCGGTGATGGCTGCCCTGGTCCGTATGGGCTGCCCGTGCGAGCCGGGTCGTGCGGGCGGCATCGGCGCAGCGTCAGGGCTCGCTCTGCACCGCTTCCTGGAAGGTGCGACTTTGGCGCTGACCGCCTCGGTCGCCGTGGTGGCGGCGCTCCTCGTGCACGCGGCCAGCGAGGGCCTGGCGCTGGCCGCTCTGCTGGGGGTGCAACCGAGGCGGCGCATTGCTCCGTGGATCGCGCTGGCCTGTTTGAGCCCGGTCGCGGGAGCCTTCGTGACGAGCGCATTGCCAATTCCGGACGGCATCATGCCGCTGCTGCTCGCCTTCGTTGGCGGCGTACTCGCGCAGGCCGCGTGGGTGGCGCTCAAACTCGCCCATCGGCAGCGGCCCGCGGACCGTCTGGTCCTCGGGGTCCCGGCTGCGATGGCGATGGCTCTCGCGGCCGTCCTCTGCGCACTTGTCGTCCTTGTCGGGGCAGCCGGCCGCTGAACGCGACCGGTCGCACGAGGGCGATGAAGGTCGCGGGAACCGGCGGGCGTGGGCGTACGACCCTCTGCCTCGGGCCCGCGAGGTGCGGCCCGCGAGGTGCGCGGCCGGGCATGGAGGAAGAGCACGTGTGCACGCAGACCGGTCGCGGTCCGTGCTGCCGCGACCGTGGCCCGGCGGTGCGTGTGTCCCCTTCCGGAGATGTGATCCCCAAACCAGATTTGGACAGGTGTAGACAGGTCCAGCTCTCCGTGGCTATCTTCTGGACATGCCTGGACAGGTTCACAAGCATCATCGCGTCGCCCATGTACTGGCCGAGGAGATCCGCACGGGCGTGCACGCCGACGGCAGCAAGCTGCCCGGTGAGTACGCGCTGCGGGAGCGGTTCGGGGTGAGCCGCACGGTCGTGCGGCAGGCCCTGAGCGCCCTCGGCGAGCAGGGGCTCATCGAGACACACGCCGGGATCGGTTCGATCGTCACGTTCGACGGCACACCCCTCGACCAGGGCCTCGGCTGGACCCGGGCCCTGGCCGCGCAGGGCACCGAGCTGACGACGCACACGCTCCGCTTCGAGCGGATCAGGGACGAGGGGCTGGCCACCGAACTCGGCCTGGAAAGCGCCGAGTTCATCGCCCTCGACCGAGTGCGCCGACTGCCCGACGGACACGGCGTCTCGCTGGAGTTCAGCCGGGTGCCCGCCATCGGGCCGCTCGCCGACCTGGCCGAACGCGGCCTCGAGGGCGGCTCCCTGAGCCGGACGCTCACCGCGGCGGGCCACATCCCCGAAACCGGTGACGCGCACATCGCGGTCGCCGGACTCGACGACGCCGACGCCACGGCCCTGCACCGCTCCCCCGGCGAATCCTTCCTCCGAGTCGCCCAGGTGTTCCGCGACGCGGCCGGGGACGTCGTCGAGCAGGTGACGAGCCTGCTCGACCCGTCCCGGTTCCAACTGCACGTACGCACCGGCCGAGGAGGCCACCCGTGAGCATCACCCCCGAATCCGCCCTCTTCGACCGCGCCGCCGGTGCCTTCCACGGGCTTGCGCTCGGCGACGCCCTCGGCATGCCGACGCAGGTCATGTCGCGCGCGGACGTCATCCGCGTCTACGGCACTCTAAGCGGCTTCGAACCGGCGCAGCCCGACAACCCGGTCAGCGCCGGGATGCCCGCCGGGTCCATCACGGACGACACGGACCAGGCGATCATCGTGGCGCGGCTGATCGTGGAAGGCGGCGGGCACGTCGACCCCCTGCGGTTCGCCAAGGAACTCCTGTCCTGGGAACAGGACATGAAGGCCAAGGGATCCTTCGACCTGCTCGGCCCGTCGACCAAGGCAGCCCTCGACGCGGTGGCCCGAGGGACCGACCCGAAGGAGGCCGGCAAGTACGGCACCACGAACGGCGCCGCGATGCGGGTCACCCCGGTCGGAATCGCCTTCTCCTTCAACGCCGACAAGCCGGATCGATTCCTCGACCAGGTCGTCGAATCCTGCCAGGTCACGCACGACACGACGGTAGGCATCGCGGGCGCGGCGGCCGTCGCGGCGGCCGTCTCCACCGGCATCGCGGGCGGCTCGCTCAACGACGTTTTCGATGCCGCCATAGCCGCGTCGGCGGCCGGCGCCCAGCGGGGTCACTGGATCGCGGGCGCCAGCATCTCGGCCCGGATCGGCTGGGCCAGGGAACTGGTCTCCGGCCTCGACGAAGCCACGGCCCTCGACCGTATCGACGCGCTCATCGGCACCAGCGTGGCCAGCCAGGAGTCCGTCCCCGCAGCCTTCGCGGTGCTCGCCCTGACAGGCGGCGACCCGTGGCGCTCGGCGCTGCTCGCCGCGAACCTCGGCGGCGACAGCGACACGATCGCCGCGATCGCCGGTGCGATCGCCGGTTCCGTAAGCGGCCTCGCCGCTCTGCCCGCCGACGCCGTTCGCACCCTGCGCGACGTCAATCAGCTCGACCTGGAGCCACTGACACGGCAGTTGCTCACCTACCGCACCCCCTGACAACACCCCCTTCTGCCCTTCTGCCCTTTGTAAGGAGGTTCCGCGATGGCCGCTTCGACGAAGAACGACCGCGTCGGCACCGTGGAGACCCGAGGGATCGAACCGGTCCCCGACAGCGAGCGGCACGGCCACGCGAGCCAGATGTTCTGGACGTGGTTCGCCGCCAACATCTCGATCCTCGGGCTGCCGCTCGGCGCGACGCTCGTCGCCTTTCGCGGACTGAACATCTGGCAAGCCGTGCTCGTCGCGGTCGTCGGCTCGGTCGGCTCCTTCGCGCTCGTCGGCGCGCTCAGCCTGGCCGGGAAGAAGGGCGGCGCGCCCGCCCTGACCCTGTCGCGGGCCGTCTTCGGGCAGCGCGGCAATCACGGGCCGACGCTGGTGACCTGGCTCAGCCGGGTCGGCTGGGAGACGATCACGACGACCACGGCGGCGTACGCGCTGCTTGCCCTGCTGAACACGTTGTTCGGGGTCGGCCGGGGCACGGTCCTGACGCTGGTCTGCCTCCTGGTCTTCATCGCCTGCACGCTGCTCATCAGCGGGCTCGGGCATGCCACCATCATGTGGATCAACAAGTGGGCGACGATAGCCTTCGGGGTCCTGAACCTGATCGTGATGGGCTTCCTCGTTGCGACCGTCGACTGGTCGAAGGTGCTCGACACCCCGGCCGGACCGGTCAGCGGTGTCGTCGCCGGGATCGGCTTCATCGCCGCCGGAACCGGCATCGGATGGGCCAACGCCGGTGCGGACTACGCCCGTTACCTGCCGCGGGCGATCCCGGGCGGCCGTCTCGTGCGGGCCTCCGCGTTCGGCGCGGGCATCCCGCTGGTGCTGCTGATCTCGCTCGGCTCACTGCTCACGGCGGGCGACCGCACGCTGGCGACCTCGGCCGACCCGGTGTCGGCGATCAACGCGATGCTGCCGTCGTGGATGGCGGTGCCGTATCTCCTCGCCGCGTTCGGCGGTCTGCTGATGTCCAACCATCTGTCCACGTACTCGGCCGGGTTGACGATGATCACACTCGGCCTGCGCGTACCGCGGACCTGGGCGGTCTGCCTGGACGTCGTCCTGATGTTCCTCGGCGGCATCTACTTCATGCTGATCGCCGACGACTTCTACGGCCCGTTCAGCACGTTCCTCACGCTGCTCGCCGTACCGATCTCGGCGTGGATCGGGGTCATCGCCGTCGACATACTGCGCGGCCGGCAGTACGACCCTTCGGGGCTGATGGACACCGGTCACGGCGGCCGGTACTGGTACCGCGGCGGCTTCCATCTGCCTGCCGTCGTCGCGTGGTTGGCTGCGATCACGGCCGGGCTGCTGTTCACGAAGGCCGCGACGAGCGCGGACGACGTCTGGTTCGAGGGCCCGCTGACCGGGTCCTGGCTCGGGGTGAACGGGCTCGGCTGGCTCGTCGCGATCGCGGTCGGCGGTGCGCTGTACACGTTCCTCGGGCGGAGGTCGCCGGTGACCTTCGACTCCCCTGACTCCTCTTCCGTCGCCCTTGAGGAGGCCACCCCATGACCGTCGAGTCCCGTGTCGTCCTTGCCGGGAACGTCATCGCCGACCTGGTCATCGACGTCCCTGCGCTACCCGAGCGCGGCAGCGACGTGATCGGTACACGCACCGAGCTCTACGCCGGCGGTGGCTTCAACACACTCACCGCGGCGCGCCGGCTCGGCGCCGAGGCTGTTTACGCTGGGCTGCACGGCACCGGGCCCTACGGAGAACTGGTGCGGGCCTCACTCGCGGCGGAGGGCATCAAGACTCTGCACCCGGCCCGCACCGACGGCGACACCGGGTTCTGTGTGGCGCTCGTCGACAGCGGTGGCGAGCGGACGTTCGTGACGAGCTTCGGGGTCGACGCGCGAATGACGTCGCCCGAGGCAGCCGCCATCGCCGAAACCGTGCGCGACGGCGACCTGGTGCAGCTCTCCGGGTACGGCCTGGTGATGGAGGTCAACGGGCCGCTGCTGTCCGCCTTGGTGGCGGGACTCGGTGACGGTGTACGGGTCTGCTTCGACCCGGCGCCACTGGTCGCGGACATCCCGGCCACGGTGCTCGACCCGGTGCTGGCCCGGACGGACTGGCTGAGCTGCAACGCCCGGGAGGCCGGGCTGATGACAGGCGTGACCGCGCCCCCCAAGGCGGCCCGGATGCTGCGCGAGCGGCTGCGGGACGGTGCCGGGGTGCTCGTGCGGGCCGACAAGGACGGGTGCTGGCTGGCTCCGCCGGGGGACGGCGACGTGGTGCACGTCCCCGGGTTCCCGGTGGACGCGGTCGACAGCAACGGGGCCGGAGATGCGCATGTGGGCGCATTTCTGGCGCTGTTGGGGCAAGGCGTCGGGGCGCTCGACGCGGCTCGGGGCGCCAATGCGGCTGCTGCGCTTGCCGTGACACGGCGGGGACCTGCGACCGGGCCGACCCGGGATGAGCTCGCGGCGTTCGTCGGTCCGACGCTGGCCGGTGTGCTGCGGCTGCCGTAAAGCCCGGGGCGATGGAAGCGGGGTCACGGGGGCTCTGCCCCGGACCCCGCTTCCATTTCCATCCGGTCAGAACGCTCGGGCATGGTGCGCACCAGCGCGTCAACGTGCCGGCCGCTGACGCCGGGGCGGGTCCGTCTCGATCACGGTCGCCTGACGGGTAGCCGTGCCAGCCCGATTCAGCTCGCGACAGCTGGAATCGACTAGACGTCCAGGACTTACCGACCCTTGGACGAACCAGGCCGCATGGCGAGCGCTCGACCTGACGCGCGCCTACGCCGCACACGACCGCGCCACGATCATCGAGCACCCGGAGCCGGACCCGCTGGAGTACACACGGGGCATCCCCTCAGTGACTCGTGATCGGGCAGTCGACTCCGTTTGACCTTGACACGGTGACAAGGTCTTCACTGCTTCCCAAGGAGGTGGTTCCGATGACCATGACGCGACAGGACACGGATGCGATTCGCGCGCTCCAGGGACTGGAGGACAGCCGTTCGTCTGTCCGACTGCGGGCTGCTCTGGCGGTCGGTACGGCGCCCGACCCGCGCTTCGTCGACAAGCTCATCCAGCGATGCGCGATCGAGCCTGAGTTCTTCGTCCGCGACATGCTGACCTGGGCGCTCGTCCGCCACCCGGTATCCCTGACGCTCCCCGAGCTGCTCCGCGAACTCCGCTCGGAGCGTGCGCAGGCACGCAGTCAGGCGCTGCACACGCTGTCCAAGATCGGGGACCGGCAGGCGTGGCCGGCGATCACGCGGGCACTGTTGTCCGACGCCGACGCCGAGGTGGCGCGGAGCGCCTGGCGGGCCGCGGTCGTGCTCGTGCCGGAGGGTGAAGAGTCCTCCCTGGCCACGGACTTGGCGGCGCAACTGGGGCGCGGGGAGCAGGGGACACAGCTGAGTCTCAGTCAGGCGCTGGTCGCGCTGGGGGAAGTGATCGTGCCGGTTGTGCAGGCCGCGACGACGGCTGATGACCCGGGCGTGCGTGCGCACGCGCTTGCCACACAACGGCTGCTGCGCGACCCGGACGCCGGATTCGAGGTGGCGATCGAGGAGGCCAAGCGCGCCGTGGCCCTCGCCGGAGCCCCTCAGGACGGACGATAGGAACTGTGCTGATCGGTGAGGTGTCGAGACGGTCCGGGGTCAGTGCCCGCATGCTCCGGCATTACGAATCGCTCGGCCTGGTGCGGCCTTCGGGTCGTACGGGCTCCGGATATCGGGAGTACTCCGCAAAAGACATCCGGCGGATCTTCCATGTCGAGAGCCTGCGGTCGCTGGGTATGTCGCTGCGTGAGATCGGGCGTGCGCTTGACGATCCCGGTTTCACGCCCTCGGCGCTGGTCGGAGACCTCATGCGTCAGACGAGCGACCGCATCTCGGCCGAGACCGAGTTGCTCACGCGGTTGCGTCAGATCGACGCCGCGGACCCCGCCGGCTGGGAGGACGTCCTCCAGATCGTTGCGCTCCTCCAGGCACTGGGGTCTCAGAGTGCCGACGCTCGCCAGCGCGCGGCTCTTTCCTCGGTAGGTGGGGTTCCGGTGCCGGTGGAGGCCCTGGTCGAGGCGGCATTGAGCGAGACGGAGCCGAACGTCGCCGGCGTCCTGCGATGGGCGCTGGCACAATCGGGCGACGGCGGCCCGGCCCTGCTCGCGAAGGGCCTCGGCTCGCCGGTGGCCGCGGTGCGGAAACGTGCGGTTCAGTCCCTCGCCGTGATGTCCGGTGATGAGGCAACCGCGCACCTGCGGGACGCTCTCACGGACTCCGACGTCGGGGTCCGTGGGTATGCGGCTCTGGCCCTCGGGACACGTGGAGTGCCCGAAGCCGTCCCGACGCTCATCGACATGATCGTGGAGGGAAGGAACGACACTGATGCCGCCGACGCACTGAGCAAGCTGGCGAGCGACACCGCGATGGCCGATCAGATCGCAGCCAGGCTCATCGACCGCCTTGCCCACGACACGACAGAAGCGCCTGCACGCGGACGGCTGACCCAAGCGCTGGCGGACATTCCGGGGACGACGGTGTCACGTGCCCTCATGGAGCTGTCGCACGATGAGGACCGTGCTGTTGCGCTGACGGCCGCCTACCTTCTTCAGCTCCGCGACGCACGGTGACGGATCTCCATCCGGATACCCCACGGCTCACGGGGCGAAGGAGTGCCGGACCTGTCGCCGTCTACCGAAGGGGACAGCAGATACCAAGGGACGTTGTCCACGCCACTGGCCCCCGCTCCGGGTGGACCCGACGGCAGGCACCTAGGACATCCAGAAGAAGACAGCCGTCATCCGCTTGTCCTCCAGGGTGGTACCCGTGTAACTGGTCGCGGTGTGGATGAGGTTGGCCGAGTACAGCAGCAGTCGGTTGTAACGGGGCGGGACGCGCAGGTCCTCGGTGAAGGAGTCCTCCGGCACAAAGCGAGTGCCGAGCGCGTCGACCAGGTTGTTGTGCGGGGCGAGCACCTGATTTCCACCGAGTACACCGCCGGGCAGGCTCTGGCGGTAGAAGCTGGTGCCGCAGTCCTTGGGCAGCGCCGGACTGAGGTACAGCACCGCTGCGTAGCGGCACAGGCTGCGGGAGTCGGTGTGCGGGCGCGGTTCGCACTCGCCCTTGCCGACGACCTGGACGCAGTTGTGGTTGAAGGTGCCGCCGCAGGCGGGATCCACGGCCCAGAGCTTCTGAGCGCCGGTCGTCTTGCGCACCAGTTTCTCCACGTGCGCCAGTTCTGCCGGCTCAAGACCGGGCATCGTGCGCAGCCCCGGCCACGGCTCGGGCTTGTGAGGGTAGCCCTCCACCCAGTCGTCGCGCTCAAGGATGCGGGCCCGCACAACGTCGGGGTCGGGCAGGACGTTGTCCAGGATCCAGTAGTCCCGACCGCGGGTCGGCTTGCGGTACGGCAGGACCTGGAGGGCGCCGTGGCGTGGGGAGCGTGAGGGCAGGGACGGCATGGCGGGAACGCTAAGCGCCGGAAAGGCAGTACCCCGCCAAAGGGCCGCCAAGTCTGCGGCAAGACATCGTCATGTTGGCAAAGCGGGTGGGACGACTGGCCTCGGCGGTCGGCAGGTTCGTTCCACCGATGGCCGTCTCCGCCGTAGACGTACGGGTTCCGGACCGGCGAGGGTGGGTCATCGACGCGCATGCCTTCACAGCAGGTTGCCGCCAGACCTCACCCCCTTCAACCGGGAGGCAGGGGTGCCAGGGAGCATCCGGGAGTATCTGACACCAGCAGAGACGAGCAGCGTCGGTCAGCAATGGCCCAGAGCAGATCTGGAGGCCAGGCAGAACGCCGATTGATCCAGTACGCCGGATCCGTGCGATCGCGGCGACAAGGCTGAGGCTGGTCCTTGGAGCTTGTGCCCGTCGTGGGCTGCCATCCTCCCTCCTTCTGCTGATGGCCGGCAGCCCGTCAATTGGCTGGGGCCATTGAGGCTGCGCCGAATTCACGCCGCAGGCGTCTCGAGCGAGTGGCAGGCAAGGCACAACGACCCCGACCGTTCAGGTCGTAGGTGTGTCCCCGACTCGGCCGCTGAGGCTCCGCTGCCGTCGTTTCTACGATCCACCTACCTGCGGTGTGGCAGAAGGGCCTTGTCCGACGCTGCTGACTGGGACACGTGTGATCGCGATGGCCGCGACATCGTCTTCGAGTTCTTTGGTGTGCCGGGACAGAGCGGTGAGCATGGCGTCCAGTACGGCGCCGGGGTTTGAGGGAAGGGGACCGGTCAGCGGTGGGACGGGGTCGAAAAAGGTGCCGTATTGGTCGCGGGCTTCGGTGATGCCGTCGGTGAACATCACGAGCGTGGCGCCGGGGGGCAGCTCGAACTGGTCCACCGGGACATCAGGCCCGGCCAGGTCGCCCAGGCCCAGCGGCAGTGATGGCTCCTGCGGTTCCAGAACGGTCACCTTGCCTTGGTGGACCATCAGCGGCGCCGGGTGGCCCCGGTTCGCCATGCGCAGCACAGAATGGTCGGGGGAGATCTCGACGACAACGGCGGTCACGAAGTCTTCGTACGGCGCATCGGCCTGGCGTCTCTTGACGTCCTGCAATTGCACTTCCACGCCTCGGACGACATCGGGCAGGTCGGGCAGCTGAAGGGCAGCCGCGTGGAATGAGCCCAGCAGGGTGTTGACCATGGTGACCGCCTGCATGCCTTTGCCGCGGACGTCGCCGATCACCGTGCGGACGCCGTAGGGGGTGTCGTGGACCGCGTAGAGGTCGCCGCCGATCAGGGCCTCTTCCTGGGCAGCCCGGTACCGGGTGGCGACGGCCAGTCCTCGGACGCGGTCGGGCATTACCGGTAGCACCGCGCGTTGGACGGCCTCCGCCACCTGGCGGGACGTTCTCAGCTGTTCCCGCTCGCGTGCGAACATCCGATTGAGGAGGGCCGCGACGACAGTCAGGACACCGATGGTCGTGAGCCCAATGACATCCGAACGGGCGGACAGAGCAATATGGCCTTCGCGAACAGCTAGGAGCGCACCGGCCACGCAGGCCGCCACACCACTGGTGACCGTCCAGGCCAGGGAGAACATCGGTGCTGCGGTCACGGAGACAGCGGCCAGGAGGGGAAGGGTGTTGGCTTCCGGCCAGGCGAGGTCAATGACCACCGCGGCGAGAAGCATGGCTGCAGGCAGGTAACGAACCCACCGTCTTTTCCTGGAGGCGTGCTCGTGCTCGTATCGCTCCAGGGGCACACTCACCGACGACAAACTCCAGCAGCTCGCGGACCTCGGGCTGACCTGGGCGGCTGGTCAATGGAACGCGTTTTGGCCGATGACAGCTTGGAAGCGCAGCGGGTACAGGCGGCCGAATGGTGGCACGACTTGAGGTAGATAACCCTCCCGTGCCTGCCATTCCTCCCTGGTCTTCCGTCGCGCCCCGGTGGGCCGTGATGACCGTTTCGCCCATGCCACCCCGGCACGCCTGTCGGGCCGGTGGGGCCAGCCGGGCCGGAGGGGCCGGAGGGGCCAGGTGGGCCGGGCAGACCCTGCTGGACGCTGTTCCCCTGGAGGGCGATGCGCCGTGCTTGGAGTTGGTCGATCTGCTGCTGGTGGGCGACGATCACAGCTGTCTGCGCGACGAGCATGATGGTCAGCGCTGCGCCGATTGCAAGGCGGCGTTGCGGGCTGCGCCACGCCTCTTTCGTACTTCCCACATCATTCCTGACGTTGTGTGATGACAAGGGGCAAAGGGCAAGGGTGCGGCAAAGGCGGACCTCTACGTCGAGCGTCCTTCTCGGGGCGACCGGACACCCCACTTCTTCCCATCACTGAGGGGAGAGGCTGAAGCACGTCACGGGCGCAGCGCAGGCGGGCGTGCAAGGACATGTTCACTTACTTCGGGCGCCCGTTCGGCGCGCGAAGAGCCCAAGATGCGTCACGAGCTGCGGCGTTCACTTTCAGCCCACAACCGCTATGAACGCGACGGACCGGGAACGGCCCCCGGCGGCCGGTTGACGATCCCGCGCCGTGCCACCGGCACGTCCGGCACTATCGGCGGCGCCACACCCGTCCGGGCACTGTCCACGACTCCGACTGCACTGTCCGGCCCCGCGCAAGGGCGGAATACCCTCCGGTGCGCGCCGCAGGAGTCGGCCAGTGCGGCCGAGTGTCTAACTTGCAGCTGGCGCAGGCGGAACGACAGCATCCTGCCCGTCCTTCCCGGCCGTGCCGTCCTTCCCGTTCGTGCCCTCCTTCCCGTCCTTCCCGTCCGTGCCGTCCTTGCCTGCCGGGCCGATAGGGCCACCGGGACCTGAGGGGCCAGGGGGGCCAGACGGCCCTGAGGGGCCAGGCTTCACGTTCGCCTGGACGTCGACGGGCTGCATCTGCAGGTCGTCGATCTGCATTTGCTGGGCGACGATCAGAGCTGACTGTGCGGCGAGCGCGACGGTCAGCACCGTGCCGAGCACGAGGGGGCGCCGCGGGCTACGCAGCACTTCAATCACGCTTCTCACATCATTCCTCACGCTATGTGACGGCGAAAGTGTAAAGGACGAGTACGTGACGGGGGTGGACCTGCGCGTCGAGTTCTTTTTCCCAGTTTCTTGTCCCGTTCGGAGACACGATTCCGGGTCTGGCTTGCAGCTTCTCCGCGCGCGGCAACGGCCCCCGCGGCGCCTGGGATGCCCCTTCGACACTGCCGTCGATCCCCACCACGCCGGCCCTGAATCCGATCACCGCGCCCGCTGCAGTGCTCCGCAGCCGCGTGGGCAAGGATGCGGAGGCGTTGCGTTGCGGCACGAGGACGCCGCGCTGCGCCGCCAGATCGGCCGGGTCCGCCACGAACCCGCTTCACCGATGGCCGGGAACGGCTGGGCAGCTTCCGCTTCACCCCCGGCCGGAAGGCCGGAGCACTGCGGATGGATCCCGGTAGCGGTACACGGTCGCGATCCCGATGCGGAACCCCGCGGCGAGCTGGGCATAGGCGCCCTCACGCCTGAGGTGAGCCAGGGCGAGCAGGGCTTGGCGGCCAACGGGCAGGCGCCGCGGATGCGTTCCGATCTCGCGATGCCGGGCACGGAGCTGCCCGGTCAGGTATCGCAGGGTGCGGCTGGACAGTTCGGTGGGCGACGGATGGCCAAGCACCGAAGCTCCCGATGGACGCGGGTCACCTTGGTCGAGAACCCGACTACCAGGAGCTTCTTCGCGTTGTACGGCCAGCAGGCGTTCCCGCCACCACATCTGATGGGGAGAACCTCACTGAGCGTCACACACCAACAGGCTGACCGTCGAACTCAGTTGGAGTGGGCCTCTATGTCTCCGCTCAGACGAGAATGTAGATTTTACGTGAAACTATCGTGGTAATCTTCCGCAAGGGAGGGTAGGGCCAGTTCAGGCTGGTGCGCGCCCGCTTGGGAGTTTGCCCGTGGGGCCGCTGCGCGAGGAGTGGGGCGTAGGCGCCGGCCATCATCGGCGGCTCGCGGCAACCTTCAGGACACTCCGGGGGGACGTTGAAACTTCGTTATCTCGCTGTCGCCACAGCTGCGTCAGCGTCAGCACAGCGCGAGCCGGCGCTCCGTAGTCCACGAGCCCGAAAGGGTTCGCATGCCTTCCCCGCCTTGCCAGGGGTGTAGGCGTTCACCCCAGTCGTCGCCTCGGACGCGTCAAAAGCACGTGGCGGCAGGGGCGCTAGCGCCGGCCCGACGGTATGGACGGTCACCGCGCCAGGCGATTGTCACTCCCCACGGTGACAGCCCATCGGCCGACCGGCAGAGCAACACCCCGCGGTCGCTCACCTGCTCGAAGAGTCTTGCGATGCACGGTGCGGCGACGTAAAGAACATAGTCGGAACGATCGGTAGACAGTAGAAGATTCCGCTGACGGCAGCATCGCTCCTGCGGGCCTCTTGCGGCAAGCCGACTCTTCATCATCAACAGCCCAGCGAAAGGCCGCCCATGAAGCGAATGTTCACGTTAATCACCGCACTGGCCGTCACGGTGCTGGCGCTGACACCGGCGGACGCCGCGGTCAAGAAGGCCAAGGACCCGCTCAGTTGCGAGTCCCGGACCTTCACCTCCACCCCGGGCCCGCGCTTCAACGACCCGGAAGACCCCGCCGCCCAGATGAAGGTCATGGGCCCGATCATCGATTCGATCAACAGTGCCAGCTGCGGGCAGACCATCCGCGTCGCCATGTACTCGATGAGCAACGGACAGCCGGGCCCGGACTTCGCCAACGCTCTGATCGCCGCGCACCAGCGCGGCGTCATCGTCAAGGCGCTGATGGACGCTCACAGCGACAACGCGATCTGGCAGTCGATGGTCACCGAGTTGGGCAACGACCCGCAGGCCTCCAGCTTCGCCGCGATGTGCCCGGGCGGTTGCCTGACCCACTTCGACGGCTCCGCCCTGCACGCGAAGTACTACATGCTCAGCGGCGGGTCCGACGCGAACAGGACGGTGACCGTCAGCAGCGCCAACCCCACCGGTGCCCAGGCCAACACCGCGTGGAACAGCAGCGCCACCGTCAAGGGCAACGTCGAGCTGTACAACTCCTACGTCAGCTACTTCACCGCCATGGCCAAGGGAGCGATCAACGGCCCGGGCCCGCTCGCACCCGACTACTACGACTCCACCAACGGCACGGCGGCCAGGAAACTGTCCCCGCCCTCCTACCAGTGGCCCAAGGCCCGCAGCAGAAGCGACACCTGGGTCGACTTCCTGAACAACATCAAGGCGCCGGCCACGATCAACATCGCCATGTTCCAGTGGACCTCTCACGGGGAGCCGGGCGACCAGAACTATCTGGAGCTGCCGAAGAAGCTGGTGAGCCTGGCAGGAACCGGCGTCAAGATCCACATTCTCATCACCGCCGCCCAGGTCGATGACAGCGTGCAGAGCTACCTGAAGAACCGTGCCAACATCGACGTGCACGACACCACCCGCGGCACCGACGCGAACGGCAACGCTCTGCATTACACGCACGACAAGTACATGATGGTCAGCGGCAATTACGCGGGTACAGCCAACTCCAGGGTCGTGTTCGTCGGCTCCTCGAACTGGACGAGCAACGGCATCTGGCACAACGACGAGTCGGACCTGAAGCTGGTCGGACAGTCCAGCTACGACCCGTTCATGACGGACTGGCAGAACCAGTACGACCGCTGCTGCGGAACCGCGACGCGACAGCTGGGCGCCGAGCAGCGCGCCGAGAAGACGGCACGAGAGATTCCGATCGATCCGAGGCAGCTCCAGGAATAGGCATCCTCGCTCCGCATCAGTACCCGCGAGCCCCAACCCGGGTGGTCCGGCCGGCAGTTGGGGCGAGTGGTATCCGAACGTGAAGATGCTCCTGGTAGACGAGGTCACGACCAAGGTCGCCCGTCCACCAGGAGCTTCTGCGTGTTTGTCCGCCCAGCCGGCACCGTTCGTCCACCCCGGCTCTGCGCTTCCTCGCCGGTGAGCTCGCCGCACGTTCACCGGGGACAGGGCAGGCGTGGGCACCGATTGTCCGCCGGACGGCAAGCCCTGCTGGTTGTATCTGCCGGCCGAAGGTCCGCTCGATACCTCCCAGCCGGACACGCGACAACTAAGAGATCATCTCAATTGGTGAGTCTGCGGTAGCAGATGAGGGTGCAGGCGATGCTGGTGAAGGCCAGGAAGTGGATGGCCCGCCGCTCGTAGCGACGGTGGAGACGTCGGCAGCCGGCGAGCCAGGCCATGGTGCGTTCGATGGTCCACTGGTGGCGCCCCAGCTTCTGTGACGTCTCAACTCCCTTGCGGGCGATGCGGGGTGTGATGTGGCGTAGGCGGAGCCATTGCCGCAGGTGACGGTTATCGTAGGCCTTGTCGGCGTGAAGCTTGGCGGGGCGTCGGCGGCGTGGACCGCGCCGGGATCTGATCGGTGGGATGCCGCGCACGAGTGGTTCGAGGGCCTGGCTGTCGTGGAGGTTGGCGCCGGAGATGCCGACGGAAAGCGGAAGTCCAGTCCGCTCAGTGATCAAGTGGATCTTCGAGCCATACTTGCCCCGATCTACAGGATTCGGACCCGTCAGATCCCCTTTTTCAGGGCGCGCATGTTCACCGAGTCGATCGCGCATCGCGACCAGTCCAGGTCGCCTCGAGCCCCCAGCTCGTCTAGGACCAGGCGATGCAGTTTCGCCCAGACCCGTTGTCGGCTCCACTCCATGAACCGGCGGTGAGCCGTGGCCCCGGACGGCCCGAACACGGGCGGGACCTGCGACCACGTACAACCGGTCGTGGCCACGAAGACAATGGCCGCCAACACCTCACGGTCACCATGACGGCGCCGACCACCTCCTTGCGGACGCGTCGGCGCCTCTGGCACCACCCGCTGGAACAACTCCCACAACCCGTCAGGGACCAGACGCTCAGTCAGCAACACGTCACCAGGCTACCGGCATCTCCAATTGAGATGATCTCTAAGAACTCGCACAGACAGGCGCGGGGGCGCCGCCCCGGCGGCAGAGCAGGCACAGGTCTTGGCGATCATGGAGCCGCAACGCTCTGTGACCACTGGGGAGGCCTGTGCCTGTATTGCCCTCGTGGCTGCGACGAGCCGGGACCGGCCGCCGTTGGGACAACCGCCCGAATCGCCGTCCATGACTGCACACCGGACTCCACCGGGCCGCAGTGCTGTGTCACGTTGCCACGTCGGCCGCCTGACCCCCAACGTGGTGTGAGGGTTGTGCCTTCGGTGCGACCGCGATGACGCAGCACCTCGCGCTCGGATCACCAATCGGGCGCTCGCCTCACCTGGCCTCGTTCCAGCGGTAGATGCCGGGGTGGAACCTCAAGACGAGCAGGTCGCGACCGGGTCGCTGCAGGACACCATCCTGCCTCCCACGAACGGCAGCAGCCGGTCGGCTTCCTGTTCCAGGGCCGCCCGATCGGTTGCGCAGAGCGGTCGGAACGGGGTGAGCCGCAGCGTCCCGGCGTCGAGGGACCAGGTTCCCTGCACCCGGCCGTCCGCCAGGAAGGTGGGCCGTACCTGGGCCCGGCCGGGCATCACCCGCTTTCGGTCCTCGTCGCTGATGACGCGGGTCCGGTCGGCGTGGCCGAGCAGGGCGTTGTCGAAGGCAGGCAGCAGCCGCACCGGGGCGGGGGTCTCGGGGTCGGGCAGCTCAGCGTCGGCCAGATCGATCAGTTCCCTGCCGTCGGGGCCGCAGTAGCGGCGCAGTTCGGCGCGCATCTCCGCGACGACCTCGCCGAGGCGGGTCAGCCCGCACCAGGCCTGAACATCCTTCACTCCCGCCGGGCCGAAAGCCGCCAGATAGCGGCGGATCAGCTCCTTGGCCGAGGCCTTTGCGGCAGGCGCCGTCGCCGCCATCGGCTGTCCCAGCCAGACCTCGGCGGGCGTGACCGAGACCGCCGACCGGTTGCCCCACGAGCCCCATGCGCCGGTGTCCGCGCCATGTACGAGGGGAGTGCGCAGCTCAACCTCCCCGGCCAGAATGCGCCCGTCGCGTCCCGGATGGCGTTCGGCCAGCCGCCGGGCCAGCTCGTTGCGCGACAGCGTCCCTCCCGCGAGCAGGTCGAGTCCCTCGGCCACCAAGGACGCCGTGTCCAGGCCCGTGTTGTTCCGGGTGAAGTGGGGCGAGCCGGCCGTGCGGTCGAGAACGGGCTGCAGCAACGGCCGCAACCGACGGTAGTCGTCGGCCGCGGCGAGGTGCTGAGTACTGCGGAGCAGACCGGAGCGGACCACCTGCCGGTCCTGCAGCAGTGCGGTGAGCACGGACTGCGCGAACGTGTGGATCCTGCTCCACAGCCCGACATAGGCCCAGTTGGGCTCCTGTGCCTGCAGCGCAACCAGTCGCCCGATCACCTCCAGCGGGGTGCGATCGGTGCGGGTCAGCAGGAACTGGCGTTCCATCAACGCCCGGTTCAGGGCCCGGAGGGAGAGTGTGGTCACGACAGCCGCACCGAGACATTGCCCCGGTAGGAACCCCGCAGCAGGGAGAGGAACGCCTGCGGCACATCCTCGATCCCGCCCTCGACCACTGTCTGCGGGTAGACGAAGCGGCCCTCGCCCAGCCAGCTGCTGAAGTGCTCGCGCCAGGCGGCGATCTGATCGGGCGTGTGGTAGCAGGAGAACGGCAGCAGCTCGACTCCCTTGGCCTCGGCCGCCGCGCGGTCGGGCCGCGGAAAGCGCTGCGCCGCGTCGCCGAGCTGGCTGGACAGTGAACCGCAGAGAGCGAAGCGTGCTCCGGGCCGGGCCGCCTGGAGCGCAGCGTCGTACTGCTCGCCGCCCACGACGTCGAAGAAGACCGAGATGCCCTCGGGCGCGAGTTCCCCCAGCCGGTCGGCCAGGGAGCCGTCGTGGTAGTCGAAGGCGGCGTCGTAGCCGAGCTCGTTCACCAAGTAGTCGGCCTTCGCCGGGCTGCCGGCGCTGCCGATCACCCGCGCCGCGCCAAGGCACTTGGCGATCTGCCCGGCCAGCGAGCCGACCCCGCCCGCCGCGCCGGAGACGAAGACCACGTCGCCTTCGCCTACGGCCGCTACCTCGGCCATCCCGTAGTAGGCGGTCGGGCCCTGGCCGAGGTAGTAACCGGGGTCGGCGAAGAGCTCGCGGTCGAGCTTGAGGTACGAGCCGGCCGGACCGGCCGAGTACTCGCTCCAGCCGGTCATCGACTGGACCAGGTCGCCGACCTCGAGTTCGGGGCTGTCGGACCGGACCACGGTGCCGATGGCGGCCACCCCTACCCGCTGCCCCGGCTGCCAGGCGGGGACCGGGATAGTGCAGTCGGCCCGCATCAGCTCCAGGTAGGTCGCGGCGAGCCCGACCTGGTCGGTGCGTACCAGGACCTCGCCGTCCACCTCGGTCTTGGCGACGGTGAAATGGTCGAGCATGGGGGTGCCGGTGATCTGGGCAGTCAGCTGGATCTCACGGGTGATCATTTCTCTGTCCCTACCTCGGGTGTGTCCGGTGTTCCCGTCGAGATCGACCCTAGGGAGGCTTCCGGCCACTTTCTGACCGGAAGCCGAGGCAGGATGTCGCCATGGCGAACACCAGCTCACGGACCCTCAGACTGCTCTCGCTGCTGCAGACCCACCGGCACTGGTCCGGCCTGGAACTGGCCGACCGGCTCGGGGTCTCCGAGCGGACGCTGCGCCGCGATGTCGAGCGGCTACGCGAGCTCGGCTACCCGGTCGGCGCGGCACGCGGCACCGACGGCGGCTACCAGCTCGCGCCCGGCGCCGTCCTGCCGCCGCTGCTGCTCGACGACGAGGAGGCGGTGGCCCTCGCGGTGGGCGTCGGCGACGCGGCGCAGAGCGGGATCGCGGGGATGGAGGAGGCATCGCTTCGCGCACTCACCAAGGTGGTGCGGGTCCTGCCGCCCCGGCTGCGGGCCAGGGTGGACGCCTTGCGGGCGATGACCCTCTCCGCTGTCTCGTCCGGGCCGGTCGTCGCGGCGGGGGTGCTCACCGCGGTCGCCCAGGCTTGCCGGGACGAGGAGCGACTGCGGTTCGGCTACACGGCCAGGGGCTCCGCACCCACTGAGCGCGAGGTCGAGCCGCACCGCGTCGTCGCACTCGGAGGACGCTGGTACCTGGTGGCCTACGACCTGAGTCGGCACGACTGGCGCAGTTTCCGCCTCGACCGGCTGACCGAGCCGACGGCGACCGGCACGCGCTTTCGGCCGCGCCTGCTCCCGACCGAGGACGCCGTGGCCTTCGTCCAGGCAGCGAGCGGGGCCCCGGCCCCGCACACGGTCGAGGTCCTTGTGCATGCGCCCTCCGCGCGGGTGCGACAGGTGGTAGGCCGCTGGGGCACGATCGAACCGCTCGACCAGGACAGCTGCCGGCTCACCATGACCTCGACCTCCCTCGATTGGCCGACCCAGGCACTGGGCAACGTGGGCGCCGAGTTCGAGGTCCTGGGGCCGCCGGAGTTCGCCGCGCACGTCCAGGAGTGGGGCACCCGCTTCATCCGGGCCACCCGCGCACCTGCATGACCTTCTTTGCCGTGGCACCCCGGGCGGCCGGCGCGGGCGGGCCGCCCCGACGGTGGCGCGACGTTCGTGGCAGCCGGCGAGGCAGTGGAAAGAGGCGTTCTGCCAGGTGTAGGAAGGCTTGAAAATCGGCCCCACAGCGGTTCGGTCAGCCATGAAGGACAGACAGGCACAGGTCTCCTCGGTGATCACAGAGCGTTGCAACAACGTGGTCGCCAAGACCTGCGGCTGTCCAGCTTGCCGGGGAGGCCTCCTGCCTATTCGTGCGAGCTCTGAGCAGCGCAGCGACACCCCCTAGACCCGTGGCGCCCGCAACGCCTGCGAGAGCGCGCCCATACTGATGTCGGTGATCGCGTGGAGCTGCTCCCGACTCGCCCCGGCCCTGCTCATCACGGCCAGTGACTGGTTGACCGCCGCGAGGTGAACGGCGAAATTGTCGGCGTCACTGTCAGCCAACTTCGCGGCGACCAAGGCGGTCCGCAGCCGCGCACGCTGCAAGCCCAGCGCTTCGATCGCGCGCGCGGCGATGTCGGGACTCAGTGCCGGTATCGCCATCGCGGTTTGGGCGACGAGGCATCCGTCCGGCACGTCAGGGTCGGCGATGCGCTTCAGCGTGACGTCGAAGAACGCCCGTACTGCCCGCAGCGGCTCTTCGGACGCACATGAAAGAGCCTGGTCGTACCTGTCTCCGTACCGCGTGAGGTAGCGGTCCAGGCAACGCGAATAGAGCGAGTCTTTGTCGCCGAGCGAGGCGTAGATGGAACTGCGGTTCAATCCGGTCGCCCTGGAGAGGTCGTCGAGAGATGTGTCGGCGTATCCGGCTCGCCAGAACTGGACCATCGCCGCATCGAGCGCGACGTCCACATCGAACTGCTTCTTCCCGGCCATCGCGCACGCACCTCGTTCTTGAGCCAAGCCGTTGTGGCCCTGCCCATCATATCTTGAACTGAATGGTTCAAGATGCGTTAGCCTCACGCCATGACTGATGCCGCGACCACCGCGAACCACCCTTCGGACCAGAACCCGATCTCCGGGTTGCCCCTGCACGACCTTCCGGGCTTCACTCACCGCTGGGTCGACGCACAAGGCATCCGACTTCATGCCGTTGAAGGCGGTCAGCCGACCGGCCCCGCCGTCGTCCTGCTCGCCGGATTCCCGCAGACCTGGTGGGCCTGGCACAAAGTGGCGCCGGGCCTTGCCCAGCGATTCCGCGTGATCGCAATCGACCTGCCAGGACAAGGCCACTCCGACCGCCCTCACGGCAGCTACGACACGCACACCGTCGCTTCGCGCATCCACGCTGCGGTGACGGCACTCAACGTGCCGAAGTACTGGCTCGTCGCCCACGACATCGGAGCCTGGGTCGCCTTCTCACTCGCTCTGAAGTACGAAGAGCACCTGCACGGTGTCGCCCTGCTCGACGCCGGCATCCCCGGCATCAGCCTCCCGGACGCCATCCCAACGGATCCCGACCGGGCCTGGAAAACCTGGCACTTCGCGTTCCACCTCGTGCCAGATCTCCCCGAGACCCTGCTCGCCGGTCGCGAGCGCGACTACGTCAGCTGGTTCCTGAAGACCAAAGCACTCTCCCCGATCACGCACGACAGTGCCGAGATCGACCTCTACACCGCCGCCATCGCGGCAGAGGGCGGGCTTCGAGCGTCTCTCTCCTATTACCGTGACGCCGCGGAATCAGCCCGTAAGAATCACGACGCTCTCAGGCGACAGCACTTGACCCTCCCGGTCCTGGGGATCTCCAGCTCCCACGGCTCGATCCCGGACATGGCCGCTTCCATCAGCCCCTGGGCAGACAACGCGACCGGTGTCGTCATCCCGGACGCCGGACACTTCATTCCTGACGAGCAGCCCGCCGCAGTCGTGGATGCGTTGACGGCGTTCATCACTCACGAGCGTTCTGTGGGCCGATAATTACGTCCGAGCAGGTCACCGCCGTCATGGCGTCGATCGCACGGCACGGCAGGACGGTCACTCGCGCGGCTCCGTCTCCCCTACCTGACCGCTACTCACCTCGCGCCGCCCTGCGCATGCTGCCCTCGAGCGACCACACCAAAGTCGCCGAAACCCTCCCCCGACACCACCAGCTCGCCGCCCTCGAGCGCCAACTCGACTCGTCGAACGTGAAGTTCAGCCCCGAAGACCGGGGCGTCCGCGCCGCGCTCTGGCCCCGCTGTCCCGTACGGTGTGCGCCGACTCCGGCCGCTCGTCCGCCCGGACACCATCTTGCGACAGCCTCGCAACCCGCTCCGGCGGCGCCACACAAGAGCCTCCTGCAACAAGCAGCCCGCTAACGCGCGCTCCACCGGCGGCAGCACCAAGCCGGGGCAGCAGCGCCCTGATCGCGGCTCATGCCAAGGGAGGTGTCCACGGCGAAGTCTCTTGCCATCCCGCACAGAACCCTTCGCCCCAAGGGGCCGCACCCATCAACGCCGGTCCGGCCGGCCCGAGGGCGACCGGATACAGTGCGCGGGACGGCAGCTTGGTTTGTGAGGGGAAGCGTGACCGACACCAGCGACACCCGACCCGCCGACAGTGAAGCGCAAGCGCCACGGCCGAGCCGGCTGCACCGCCTGATGCGCTTCATCCCTCTGATCGCCCCCGTCCTGCTGTGGGCCGTGCCCTGCTGGGTGCTCCTGCACAGCGGCCAGCACTGGCCGCTGCCCATCACGCTCGCCGGCACCGCCCTGTTCGCCCTCGGCCTCGTCGGTATGCCGCTCGCGATGGTGCGCGGCCACGGCCGGCGCCAGCAGGACCGGGCGGCGATCACCGGTGACACCCTGCTGGGCACCAGCTGGGTACTGTTCACCTGGTCCGTCCTGCTCGGCGTCCTTTTGCGGCTCGTCCTGACCGTGGCCGGCGTCGGCGAGAGTCAGGACCGGGCCCGAATCGTCACCTGGGCCGTCCTCGGCGTAACCGCCGTACTACTCGCCTGGGGGTACGCCGAGGCCCGCCGCGTGCCACGCGTGCGCCGACTCGACGTGCAACTCCCCCGCCTGGGTGCCGGGTTGGACGGCACCCGCGTCGTCCTCATCACCGACACCCACTACGGTCCCCTCGATCGCGCTCGCTGGTCGGCACGGGTATGCGAGACGGTGAACACCCTGGAAGCCGACCTGGTCTGCCACACCGGTGACATCGCGGACGGCACCGCCGAACGCCGCCGCGCCCAGGCCGCCCCACTCGGAACCGTGCGGGCCACCCGGGCCCGTGTATACGTCACCGGCAACCACGAGTACTACAGCGAGGCCCAGGGCTGGGTGGACCTGATGGACGAGCTGGGCTGGGAGCCGCTGCGCAACCGCCATCTGCTGCTCGAACGCGGAGGCGACACCCTCGTGGTCGCCGGCGTGGACGACGTCACCGCCGAGTCCTCCGGCCTGGCAGGCCACCGCGCCCATCTCGCCGGAGCCCTGCACGGCGCCGACCCCGACCTGCCCGTCCTGCTCCTGGCCCACCAGCCCAAGTTCATCGACCGGGCGGCAGCCGCCGGCATCGACCTCCAGCTCTCCGGCCACACCCACGGCGGCCAGATCTGGCCCTTCCACCACCTGGTCCGCATCGACCAGCCCGCCCTCGCCGGCCTCAGCCACCACGGCCCCCGCACCCTCCTCTACACCAGCCGCGGCACCGGCTTCTGGGGCCCACCATTCCGCGTCTTCGCCCCCAGCGAGATCACCCTGCTCGTGCTCCGCTCCCCACACCCGCCCACCTCGATGTAGCACTCGACGGGCCGACGCATCCGCTTCGAGCAGTCCACGAGCCGAGGGTGCAGCGTCGAAAGACGGCCAGGCCCCGCCCTTGCCGAACCTCGTCCGCCTTTCGCTGCGCAGCAGATCACGGTGCTGGAGCGGCAACTGGGCCTGCTGAATGTTTTACGGGCCGGTCGCGACGCCCAGCCGGCAGAGCGAGAGGCCCCCTCGTTCACGGGGGGCCTCTCGCCCTCGCACTCCAGGCATCAGCTCATCTCAAGCTGATGCAGATGAAAGCGACCTCTCAGGCTTTCGGGGGCACCAGTATCGGTCAGTGCCCCAGATTCACGTCCGCTTCCTTCTCGCCCTCGCCGCTCACCAGCAGCGGCACGGCCTGGGGCGCGTACCCGCTGGCGATCACGGTGTAGTCGCCGGTGTCCAGGTCGTTGAACGCGTAGGCGCCGTTCGCGTCGGTGATGGTCGTGGCGACCGTGTTGCCCGCCGCGTCGAGAAGCGTGACTTGGGCGTCGTCGAGCGGGTGGCCCGCGCGGTTGCGGACGGTGCCGTGGACGTGGGCGCCCGGGTCGAGGCGGATCTCGTGGCGGTTGGCGGCGCCGCCCGCCACCTCGGCCGGTACGGCCGCCGGGCGGTGTCCGGGGGCGCTGACCACGAGGGTGTAGCCGCCGGGGACCAGGTCGGCGAAGCCGAACTCGCCGGTGTGGTCGGCCGCTGCGGAGGCGACGACCTCGCCGCGCACGTCGGTCGCGATGACCAGGGCACCGGGCAGCGGCCGGTCGCCGGGGGTGGCCAGGACCGTGCCGGTCAGGCCGGCCGCGCCGGAGAGCACCAGGTCGAAGTCGACCAGGCCGTCGGCCACCGTGATGGTGGTGGCCTGCGGCTGCCGGGCGCCGCCGGAGGCGATCAGGACGTAGGTTCCCTCGGCCGGCGCGGCGACCGTATAACGGCCGTCCGCCTGCGTCGTCGTACGGCCGAGCTGGCTGCCGCGCAGGTCGATCAGCGTGACCACGGCGCCCGCCACGGGCGATCCCACGCTGTCGCGGATGTGGCCGCGGACGCCCGAGGCAGGTTCGTCCGCGAGGGCGGTGGCGAGCGAGGCGACCGGGGCTGCCTCCACCGCTTCCGCCGTGTCCGCCAGCGCCGTCACGGGCGTCTCGGCGGCGTCGTCCGAAGCGGTGCCGTTCTCCTCCGCCGCCCGTGCCTCCAGGCCCGACATCTTGCGCAGCGGGACCTCCTTGGTCCACAGGACCATGAGGAACGCGACCGCGATGACGCCCGCCGCGATCAGGAACACCACATGCATGGAGTCGGCGAAGCCCTGTTTGAAGGGCTCCGACAGGCGCGGGTCCAGGTGCTGGATGAACGACGAGTCGCTCAGTACGTCGGAGCCGCCGCCCGCGCCGGGGTGCCGCAGCATGTCGAGGACCGGCTTGTTGGCCGGGTCGGACAGGACCGCCGGATCGTGCAGCGCGGCCTGGAACTGGGGCGTCCCGGCGGCCGACTTGAACGCCGAGGAGATCTTGTCGCCGACGTTCGAGAACAGCACCGACAGGAAGATGGCCGTACCGGCGGTGGCGCCCATCTGCCGGAAGAACGTGGACGACGCGGTCGCCACTCCCATGTCCTGCGGCGGCACGGCGTTCTGCACGGCGAGCACCAGGGTCTGCATGCAGCCGCCGAGGCCGAGGCCGAAGACGAGCATGTAGATCATGCTCTCCCACAGCGGGGTGTCCCACTGGACCTTGAAGTGGAAGAGCAGCAGCGCCGTGACCATGAGGACGGTGCCGATGGTCGGGAAGATCTTGTAGCGGCCGGTCTTCGCGGTGATCTGGCCGGAGACGACGGACGCGATGATCATGCCGACCATCAGCGGCAGCATCTCGAGACCGGACTTGGTCGGGCTCGCGCCCTTCACGATCTGCAGGTACTGCGGGATCATCAGCATCCCGCCGAACATGCCCGCGCCGATCAGGACGGACAGGAGGCTGGTCTTGCTGAAGATCGCGTTGCGGAACAAGCGCATCGGGATCAGCGCGTCGTCGCCCATCCGGCGCTCGACGAGGATCCAGGAGATGATGCCCACGACGCCGATGCCGTAGCAAGAAAGGGACTTGGACGAGTCCCAGCCCCACTCACGGCCCTGCTCGGCCACCAGGAGCAGCGGCACGACGCCGAGCGCGATGGTGAACGCGCCCCACCAGTCGATCCGCCGGTCGCGGCGGGTGTGGGGGATGTTGAGGACCTTGGCGACGACGAACAGCGCGATGATGCCGATCGGCACGTTCACCAGGAACACCCAGCGCCAGCCGACGACGCCCAGGATGCTGTCCTGCCCGGCGAGGAAGCCGCCGATGAGCGGCCCCGCGACGCTGGAGGTGGCGAAGGTGGCGAGCATGTAGCCCTGATAGCGGGCCCGTTCGCGGGGCGGCACGATGTCGCCGATGATCGCGAGGGCGAGGGACATCAGGCCGCCGGCGCCGATGCCCTGCAGGGCGCGGAACGCGGCGAGTTCGGTCATCGACGTCGAGAACGTGCACGCCGCCGAGCCGATGATGAAGATGCTGATCGCGCCCAGGAAGTAGGGCTTACGGCCGTGCAGGTCGGACAGCTTGCCGTAGAGCGGCGTCGCGATCGTCGAGGTGATCAGGTACGCCGTCGTCGCCCACGCCTGCTGGCTGAGGCCGTGCAGGTCGTCCGCGATGGTGCGGATCGAGGTGGAGACGATGGTCTGGTCGAGCGCGGCCAGGAACATGCCCAGCATCAGACCGCTCAGAATGGTCAGGATCTGACGGTGGCTCAGGCCACCGCCGGAGGAGGCGGGCATCGCCTCCGTGTGCTTAGCGGTGTCTCGGCTCGGTGCCGACACGGCCTCACTCATGCTTGCTTGCTCCCTGCTGCGCCCCGGCTTCGGACTGAGTCCCGTCGCCGTGGCGTTCATGTTGATGCGCTACCAGGTCGTCGTTGAGGCGTGTCATCAGCCGGATCAGCTGATACCGGTCCTCTGGGGGCCAGGGGTCGAGGAGCTCCGCCAGCTGCGCGTCGCGCTGCTGGCGGTACTTCTCGTACACCGCCCTGCCGGACTCGGTCGCGTACAGCAGCGTGCCGCGCCGGTCCTCCGGGTCGGGCCGCCGCTCGATCAGGCCGCGCTCCACCATGGAGCGGACCTGACGGCTGACCGTCGACAGGTCGAGGAAGGTCTCGGCGGCCAGATCGGTGGCCCGCTGCTCCCCGTCCCGCAGGAGCCGGGCCAGCAGGACGCGCTCACCCGCGCCCTGCTCCAGCTTGGCCTGGCTCCTGCGTGCCGCGACCAGCCGGGTGAAGCGCACGATCTGGTTCCCCAGTCCCGCCCCGGCCTCCTCGGCACTCGCGACACCCGTGTCCCCGGTTGTCATGTACTCCCCCGCTGTGCGGTCATGGACCGTCCCCTCGCCCACTGCCCGCCCCTCTTCCGTTCACATTTTATTGCTTGTAGCTACCAAGTGAGTGTAGAGGGCCCGCAACGACGTCCGGTACAGGGCCCCGGATGCACGACCCGGCGCATGCGGCAGCCCCATGCGCCGGGAGCGAAGGGGCCGACGCGAGAAGCCCTCCGCTTGAGGCGATCGTGCTCTGATGCCGACCGTGCTCGCACCGGCCTCCCCCGGCCTGGCGCCCGCGCTCATCGCCCAGGTCGCGCGTGTGACAGAAGCCCCTCCCGACATGTATCGAAGATCAGCATCAGGTGCAGGATGCAGTCCGCGGAGCTCAAGGAGATCCGGGCGTTCGCCCCTGAGCGTCAGGGACACTGGTCGTTCAGCTCGCAGCAGGCGACGCCACCCGTGCAGACACGACCGGTCACAGCAGCCCTGAGATGCGTTTCCCGCCTGGGCTGAAGCCAGGGATACCCACGCGAGAGAAGGGATGGGCTGGCGGTTCTGATTGGGTGGGTGCCTCCCGCGCCACACGAGAGAGTTGCCCGACATGACATTGCCTAGCGAGCTGACCGAGGTCCTGGGCGGCCCGGCCCTCTGTTTCCTGACGACGCTCATGCCGGACGGTTCGCCGCAGATCACCCAGACCTGGGTCGACTCTGATGGTGACCATGTGGTCATCAACACGGTGACCACTCATCAGAAGATGAAGAACATCCACCGTGATCCGCGCGTCGCCGTTGCCATCGCAGATCCGGCGGAGCCCTCCCGCTACTGGGCAATCCGGGGCCGCGTCATTTCGTCCACGACCGAGGGCGCGGAGGCGCACATCGACAAAGTGGCGCACAAGTACCTCGGCGGACCCTATCCGTGGTTCGGTGGGCGCGACCAGGAGCGCGTCATGCTGACCATCAGCGCCGACAAGGTGCACTCGCCACGCGGTTGAGCGATGGACGGTGCGCCTGCCGGCGATGTCATCCACCCTGGTCAAGGTCGTACTGGCGGCCTGCGGCATCGTGCTCGGCTGTGCTGCCGCGTCTGGCCTGCCTCTCGATGCCGAATGCCTTCACCGCGCTCCGACTGCTAGCGATGAGCGACCGTGACAAGGACACCGAGATCCTGGTGCTCCGCCATCAAACTCGCGGTCCCGGAGCGTCAACTGCAAGGAGACAGAGTGCGGTTCGCCTGGCGATCTGCCCTTCGGAGAGATAGGGACGTCCGGGTACCCCGTAAAGGCGGACAGCTTCTGGCCTAGATGACGGTTAGCGTCAGGCGTATGCCGACACGCACCGTGAGCTGGTCCGGGGCGAACGCCCGCCGTATCGAGCGCCAGGGCCTGGCCGCACCGGCCCCCACCTCCCCGAACGCCATCCCTCTACTCTCCGGCGTCATGCTGGGCGCGCACGCCCAGGTGCTGTCGGCCGCCGAACTCTCCCTCGGGCTGCGCATCGAAGGGGCGACGCGCGCCGATGTGCGACGAGCACTGTGGGAAGAGCGGTCACTGGTCAAGACGTACGGCCCGCGCGGCACCGTACATCTGCTGGCCGCTGGGGACGTGCCGATGTGGACCGGCGCGCTCTCCGCGATCCCCGGCCGGGTCGGCCAGCTCTCCAAGGACATCCGGCTCACAGCGGCACAGACCGACGCAGTCGTAGGTGCCGCAGGAGAGGCCCTGTCCGGCGCAGAGTTGACCGCCGACGAGCTGACGGAAGCCATCATGGCGCGAACCGGGTCCTGGGCCGGTGACCTCGTCCTTCCCGCCTTCCAGGGTATGTGGCCGCGCTGGCGGCAGGCGATGCACACGGCGGCGCACCGCGGGGTGCTCGCGTTCGGGCCGAACCGCGGGCAGAAGGTGACGTACACGAACCCCGGCGCGGTCCCGATGGAGCAGAACGCGGCGCTCTTCGAGCTCGTGCGCCGCTATCTGTACGCGTACGGTCCGGCCACCTCGCAGCATTTCGCCAAGTGGCTTGCGGAACCGCGAGGTTGGGCGAGCGCATTCTTCGAAGAGCTGGCCCGGGGCGGGGAGGTCGAGGAGGTCGACTTCGAGGGAGTCGGGGAGGCGTGGGTGGCGGCGGGGGACACCGAGTTCCGCGGCTCGGGAGAACGAGCTGAAGGGGTGCGGCTCCTCCCCTACTTCGACGCCTTCGGGATCGCCTCGCAGCCGCGCGAACTGCTCTTCCCGGGAAGGGCCGCCGAGCGTGCGCTGGCGGGCGGCCAGGCCGGTAACTATCCGCTGCTGCTGGTGGACGGAACCGTGGCCGGGGTGTGGCACCAACGCCGTTCGGGAAAGCGCATCGCGGTCACCGTCGAGCCGCTGGAGAGGCTCACGGCCGGGCAGCTGAAGGAACTGGAACTGCAGACGGCACGTGTCGGCGACGTGGCGGAAGGGGCGGTGGAGTTGACCGTGGGAAAGGTGTCGGTAGGGCCGCACGCTTAGAACTCCCAACAGTATGAGGCTGGGCAACCGGGTTGTACCCGACGATCTGGGTGACCACCATGAGCCTTGGCGGTTGTGAGCGGGCCTGACAGAGGGTGCACGGTGGAACTGATCAACCTCTCGGATGGCGGCAATAGCTTCCGGCTGCGTGTGCTGGGGCGCCAGTCTCCGGGACTGCTGCATCTTCACGACCGGCTCGACGCGGAGGTCCTCGTCGCGAGCAGTTTCGTCAGTGGTCGACTGGCCATGACTCTTGTGCCATCCGACTTGGAGGACTGGTCGCGCGCTTTGGACCTGCTCGCTGCAGGAGCACGACGAGCGCGGTGACCGCGACCGGGGACAGCGTCGCCCTGAAGTAGCCCGACGGTGGGCCGGCACCGGAATGTCCGGTGCCGGCCCTGTGGGTGCCCGAAACTCGGGCACTGGTGCTGCTCCGGGGTTTGCGGTCGAGGTTGGGCAAGGCGGGACCCTGCCCCATGGCTCTGCGACTGCTGTACCCGGCCTTCTTGAAGGTCCTGGGATGGATGGCGTTGCCGACCGGGTCAGAGGCGTCGAAGAACGCGGAGGTTCTCGTGCTGCGGCACCAGCTCGGGCTGAGCGCTCATCGGATGACGGGGGTGTCGCGGCCGAACCAGTCCAGGCAGACGACCAGTTCGTCGTCGGAGGCGGCGGCATCACCGCGGTAGTCGGCCAGTTCACCGAGCACGGCGCGCGGCACCGCAGCGGCGGGAAGGAGGCTGGCTGCCTGGATGGCGCGTGCCAGCGCACGCTCGCCGTACTTCTCATCCGCCTGCCCTGCGGCGGCGTAGACCCCATCGCTCACGAAGATCATCCGGTCGCCGGGGAGTACCTCGAATACCTGGGCCGCGTAGGGGGTGTCATCGAACATGCCCAGGGGGAACTGCGCCTCGAAGGGGACACGCTCCACGACCTTGTCGCGCTGGCGCCACAGCTGGGGGGATCCTGCGTCGACCACCTGAACCTTCCCTGTGGCGAGTTCGAAGGACAGCAGCAGGGTGGATACGTATTGCGTGCCCCTGTGCTGGGCGTAGAGGGCCTGATCGGCGAGGGCTGCCTGATCGGCGATGCCGATTCCCGCGCGGCGCGCGTTGCGCAGTGCGTTGACGGCGAGGTTGGTGAGCAGGGAGGCTTGGATTCCCTCGCCCATGCCGTTGGTGATGCAGAGCGTCAGGGTCTCGGCGGTGGTGGCCCAGTCGAAGTTGTCGCCATGGATGGCGTAGGCCGGTTCCAACTGTGCTCCGACGGCGTATTCCTGGCGCGTGCAGGAGCGGCCGGGCAGGAGTTGCCACTGCATTTCGGCTGCAAGGGTGAGGCGGCTGGCCCGCCGGGCCTGGAGGTAGAGGTCGGTGTCCCGCTCGGCGACGACGATCTCGTGTCCCAAGAGCTCGGCGGCGTCCGTCAGGTCGTCGACGGCCTGGGGGGTGCATCTGTGTTTGGGTAGGCGCACGGTGAGGATGCCGAGTCTGTCGCCGCGTACGGTGACCGGCAGGTGCAGGTCGACTGCCCCGTCCTGTGCCGCGTACTGGCCGTAGGGCTCTTGGCTCCCGAACGCTCTTCCCTCAGGGCTGGCGTGCAGGGAAAGCGGCTCGTTGGTGTGGGGCAGGGCCGTGACCGGTTGCAGGACCGTGAGGCCGTAGTCGGCCATGAGGAGCTCCACACTGAGGGCTTCGTAGTGCTCGATCAGTGCGGCGCGTGCCGCATCGAGAAGAGCATGTGGGGCTGCGCTGCGCACGGCGCGTTCCACGGCCAGGAATCCGCTCACCGTTGGCCTGCTTTCGTCATGTCGGGATGTGCCGGACGAAGCAGCGTAGCGGTGTGTCTGGCCCTCTTTGGCCGGTGCCCTGGTGGTTTGCTCGGTCTCGCGGTGCCCGCTGGCGCCGCGCCAACACTTGACCAAAGGCAAGTGTTGCCATTTAGTAACTATTTGTTCAATGGTGGCTCGCTCGCATCATGGGCACAGCCTGTCGGCCGGGTTCCGCGCAGCAGCGGGACTCCCAACGAGGAGGGCCTCCCGTCCCGTCGAGGCCGTGGCCGGCTTTCGCCGCCACCGTTTGAGGGGCCAGTCCTGGCCACCAGAGGCGCCGGTCAGGCAATGAGTCTCGTCTCCCACTGTCGCCAGGTGGTCTGGTCCTGGCCGGGTCCGGGGAAGTGGACCTGGAGTCGGTAGAACCCTTGAGACTGGCACTGGCCGGAGCAGCGAACGATGGTGACCGGACGATGGTGGCAGATCTGTCGGCGGTCGTGTGCGCGCACGCCGCCATCATCAATGCGCTCCTGCCGGCCCGTCTTTCACTCGGGAGCCGGGTGCGCATCGCCGCGCTGTCCTGGCCTGTTCTGCGGCTGGTGCAGATTCTCGGCGTGGATCACGCCTTCGCTCTGCACGCCGGGCTCCAGGAGGCACTGCGTGACGGACCTGCCCCGGAGGGCGGCGTCAGCTCTTCGGCAGCTTGACCACGGTGACGAAGAAGTCATCGATCTGGCGGATGGCCAGGATGAACTGATCGAGGTCCACAGGCTTGGTCACATACGCGTTGGCGTGGAGTTTGTAGCTCCGCAGGATGTCCTCCTCGGCGGAGGAGGTGGTCAGGACGACCACGGGGATGTGATTGAGATCCGGGTCGGACTTGATTCGCTCCAAGACCTGGCGGCCGTCGTACTTGGGAAGGTTCAGGTCCAGCAGAATCAGGTCGGGCCGCGGCGCCCCGGCGTGCTCCCCACGCCGGTAGAGGAAGTCGAGCGCTTCCAGGCCGTCCCGCACCACATGGAGGGTGTTTCCGATCTTGTTGTCCTCGAATGCCTCCCGGGGCATGAGTTCGTCGCCCGCGTCGTCCTCGACGAGGAGCACCTCGATGGGCTGGGCCGGGGGCGTGGTCATCAGGCGATTCCTTCGGTGGTGAGTGTGTGGGATGAGTCGGCGTCCGTCGCCATCACACGAGGGATGGTGAGGACGAGGCGAGTGCCGTCCGTGTGAGACGTGTCCACCCCGATACGGCCGCCGCCGTGCTCGACGATCTTCCGGCACAAGGAGAGACCGATTCCGGTGCCGTCGTACGCGTCGCGGCTGTGCAAGCGCTGAAAGATGACAAAGACCTTCTCGGCGAACTCGGGCGCGATACCGATGCCGTTGTCGGTGACGGTGAACCGCAGGAAGCCGGGCTCGTCATCGTCCGCGACCTCCACAGTGATATGCGGGTCCCGGTCCGCGGCGCGGAACTTGATCGCGTTGCCCAGCAGGTTCTGCCACAGCATCGTGAGCAGCATGGGATCCCCCATCACCGCCGGCAGGTCGTCCGGGCGCTCGATGCGCACGTCGTGCTCCTCCACCGCAGCGGCCAGGTTACGCAACGCACGGTCGAAGACGGCGTTCTGGTCGACGGCTCCATAGGCGTCGTTGAGGCGCCCTACGCGGGAGAAGGTCAGCAGGTCGTTGATGAGGATCTGCATCCGCTTGGCGCCGTCGACCGCGAACGCGATGTACTGCAGGCCTCGTTCGTCGAGTTTCTCGCCGTACCGCCGCTCCAGGAGCTGGCAGAACGAAGCCACCTTGCGCAGTGGCTCCTGCAGATCGTGAGAGGCGACGTAGGCGAACTGCTCGAGTTCGGCGTTCGACCGGCGCAGCTCGACCGCCTGGGCGTCCATCTGTGTCGCCTGTTCGGCCAGCGCGGCCTCGCTGTGCCGGGCAGTGGTCAATTCGCCCACCACGCGCAGGCGCATGGCCTCCACCGCCTGTGACAGGGCGCGCAGATCGGCGGGCCCCCGCGCCGGGATGGGATGGCCGAAGTCTCCGTCCGCCACGTGTCGGGCAGCACTGCGTACGGCCTCCATCGGGCGTACGACGGTGACACGCAGGAGCACGGTCATGCCCGCCCCGGTCAGCACGAGGAGGACCAGGACCCCGAAGAAGGCGCGGTCGCGCTGGGAGCGTGTTTCCTCCAGGCGCAACTGGGCTTCGTTCTGGTCCTTGCCGAGCTGGGCGTGCAGGGCGGTCAGGCGCTCACGTACCTGGTCGAAGTCCTTCTTCCCCCGGGCGAGCGAGACGACCTTGCCGTTCGTCTCCTTGGCCTTGATGGCCGGCATGGCGAATTCCTCGCGCCATGTGCGTACGTCCGACTCGAGCGCGCTGAGAGCGGCGGAGCCATCGGTCCCCTCGGCGACCAGGGCCTCCAAGTCGTCCCGGGACCGGTCCTCGGCAGTGACGCCACGCCGGTAGGGCTCCAGCAGGGTTTTGTCCCCGGTCAGGAGGTAGCCGCGGACTCCGGTCTCCTGGTCCAGGAGAGCCGCTTGCAGCTGGAAGGCGTCCGTGCGGGCCGGAGCGATCGTGCCGACCAGCCGGTCCGTGGCGTCGGTCGTGCGCGACAACACGGTCGCCGAGACGCCGGCGGCCACCAGCGTCACGATGCCCATGACCGTGAGGACGAGCAGGAACCATGCCCTGACGGTGAGAACGCGGGGTGTGACGTCGGCCGCCAGGTCTTGCTTCTGTTCGGGTGTCATGTGGTGCTGTTCCATTCGACAAGCAGGACGGCGACATCGTCGGCAAGACCACCGCTTGACGCGGCAAGTGTTTCGGCGGCACGGATCACGGTGTCCACGAACAGGCCCGGCGGATGGTGTGCATGGGTTGCAGCGATCTCCAGGAGGCCGTCCTCCCCCAGACGTTCCGGCCCCTCCCCCACACGGCCTTCGATCAGACCGTCCGTGAACATCATGACCATGTCGTGCCCGGTGAGCTGCACGCGGGTCACCGGCCAGGCTGCCACCCCGGGCAGAATCCCCAGCATCGGGCCGCCCGGCACCTCCTCCAGACGCACGCCTCGCTCGCGCGAGCGCACCAGGAGCCCCGGGTGGCCCGCACGCACGACGTTCACCGCCGGCTCGCCGGCGGCCCGGGTCAGGCAGCTGAGGGTGGCGAAGACTTCCGGACGGGAGCGCTCGGCAACCAGGATCTGCTCCAGCAGTTCCAGCAGTTGCTGGTCTCGGGCTCCGGCCAGAACGAAGGAACGCCAGGCCACCCTCATGCAGACGCCCAACGCCGCTGCGTCGGGTCCATGTCCCGAGACGTCACCCACAAGGGCATGCGTGGTTCCGTCCGGCGTCTGGACGACATCGTAGAAGTCACCGCCGAGCAGGGCCTGTGCGCGCCCCGGCTGGTAGCGGGCATGGACCACGACGCTGTCGTCGAGCAGGAGGGGTCTTGGGAGCAACCCGCGCTCCAAGCGCGCGTTCTCCTCGGCTCGCAGCCTGCCCGCCTGCAGGGCGGCCGCGGCCTGCTCGGTGTGCTTACGCTGGATCGCGTAGCGGATGGCGCGCACGAACAGGTCAGGTTCCAGCCGCCCTTTGATCAGGTAGTCCTGGGCGCCGGCTGCGACCGCCGCAAGGCCTGCCTGTTCCTCGGCCAGACCGGTCAGGACCACCACGGCCGCATCGTCGGCCCGCTGCAGCACCTTCTCCAGGGCTTCCAGGCCTTGGGCGTCAGGCAGGTGCAAGTCGAGCAGGACGCAGTGCGGCATGTGCTCTTCGAGTTCAGCGAGGGCGTCGGCCAGCGACCTCGACCATCGCAGCCCCATGGGCACACCACTGTCGGCGACGAGTTCCTCGACAAGGAGGGCGTCCCCGTCGTCGTCCTCGATCAGCAGGACGTCGGGCTGGGCACCGTCCCACTGACTGGGGGCGCCCTGCATGCCGGTGAAGCTCGGCGGCACCAGGGCAGGGGCGGGTGCTGCGGGTGGGGAGGGCGCAGGGACGAGGGGGCCTCGGGCATTCAAGCCAGATACTGATTCAGGGCCGGTGCCCATGGCAGGGTGTCTCCTCTCACCATGGGCAGTGGGGGCCCATGGGGCCGCCCAAGCGCGTCCGCGAAGAGACTAAAACGATCAGTTGCCTTTTGGCAACTGTTGCGTATGGGTAGAGATCTCGACCTGGCGGCCCACTGATTCAGAGGACGGGCGCCAAACTCAGGCCGGGCGTGCGATCCGCAAGCGCGCCTCTTCCGGGAGGGCGGCGGCTTCACTGTCCTTCCGTGCCCCGGCCGCCCCATCGACGATCAACGCGGCCGCATCCCGGAACGCCGTCAGCCCCTGGGCGAGATACCCGAGCGCCTCCGGAGACATCGCGTCGAGTACGGGGCGCACTTCATCCGCCTCGCACTTGCGCACCTCCTCAAGGAGAGCTCGACCCTGCCTGCTCAGATAGAGCTCCAGCTCCCGGCGGCTCGTGACGCTGAGGCGCCGCTCCACCAGCCCGGCCGCCTCAAGGCGGTCACACAGACGGCTCGTGGCGGGTGGGGTCGACCCCAGAGCATCACCCAGTGCCCGGAGGTTGCTGCCCTCGATCCTTCCGATCGCGAGCAGCGCGCGCATCTGCGACGCGGAGACGGGTCCGGACGGCATCCTGCCGTGGGCCCTGCCGCGAAGAACGCCGAGCAGTCCTGTCACCTCGGCGGCGATGTCCGCTGCTTCTGAGGGGGGCATAGGGCTTGGGCGCATCATCTCACTCTGCCACCTTCGAGGAAGCACTGTCAGTACTCGGCCTTCCACGCTCAGCCGTGATCTACGAGGATAGGTCGTCGACGAGCCTGCCGACCGCAGTCTGGTGAGCGTGCGGCTCATCGAGCGGGAGACCCGCGTCCACGAGACGTCGCGCACCTCGCCGATCCGGATCCGGGCCATCTCCCGTCAGCCTCTGACGGAAGATGGCCCGGATCCACGCGCTGAAGTGCCTTGACATCCGCAAGCCGCACGACGTGGCACTGGTGCCGGCGGCGCTGCAAGCCCGCTGAGCGCGCGGACCGGCTCGGGTCAGCTCCCGAGCCCCGATTCCAGGAGCCGCCCCACCGGCTTGCGTACGGCGAACAGGACCAGACCGATGCCGATGCCGCACACGGCGGTGACGGTGAAGTACGAGGCGTTGTCGATCACGGTGAACAGCTGCCCGAGGAGCCCCGCGAGCGACGAACCCAGCGCCAGCGTGAGGAAGTTCAGGCCGACCATCTGCGAACGGAACTTCTCCGGCCCGATCCGGGTGGCCAGCGACAGGCCGATCGGCCCGATGAACACCTCCGAAGAACCGGCGGCCATCATGAACAGCAGGATGAGAAACAGCGGGATCACCGCGTCGCCGGTTGCCTCGGAGATGATCAGCAGGAAGAGATAGGCGCAGCCGATCTGGGTCAGTCCGATGGCGACCTTGGTCACCGGGCCCGGCTGGCGCTCCCCGAGGCGCTTCCACACCCGGGCGACGAGCGGCGTGATGAGAACCGCCGCCAGGGGGCTGACGGTGGTGATCCAGGCGACGGGGAACTTCCAGCCGCCGATGTGCAGATCGATCCGCTCGGTGATCAGGATCGAGATGGCCGTGAACTTCTGGAACAGGAAACCGAAGTAGACACCCGAGGCGAGGAACAGCGGCAGATAGCCGAGGATGCGCCGGCGCTCGTCGCGGGTGACCGACGACGATGTCGTCATCGTGAGGAAGTACGCGGCCGCGGCCACCAGCGCGGTGATCGTGACCACGGTGGACAGGTTCCCCGCCTGGAGCAGTCCGGTGGCGCCGGCGCCGCCCACGACCGCGACGCAGGCGAGGACCAGAGCGGCGACGAGCGGCCGACGCCCCGTCGACAGTGGATTGTTGACGATCTTTGCGCGCTCCGGGAGCCGGTTCATCGACACGACGTACTGGATGAGCGCCCCGGCCATACCGATGGCCGCGAGCCCGAATCCGAAGTGGAAACCGAGCTCGTTCTGGGCGAGCCCGGTGGTGAGCGGGCCGACCACCGCGCCGATGTTGATAGCCATGTAGAAGTACGAGAATCCGGCGTCCCGGTAGCGCTCGTCCGTGTGCTGGTCGAGAACGAAGCCGACGATCGACGTGATGTTCGTCTTGAGCGCTCCGGTGCCGAGCACGATGAGGACGAGGCCGGCGCCGAGGCCCGAGAGGCCGGGCGCGAAGGCGAGCACGACATGCCCCGCGGTGATGACGACGGCCCCGTACAGGACCATCTTCTGCGGGCTGACGAGCCGGTCGCCGAGCCAGGCGCCGAGGATCTGCGACAGATAGACGGCGCCGCCGTACCCGCCGACGATGCCGGAGGCGAGCGCCGGATCGAGGGCGAGGCCGCCCTCCCCGATCTCGTACAGCAGATAGAACGAGAGGATGCCTTGGAGTCCGTAGAACGAATAGCGCTCCCACAGTTCCGTGAAGGCCATGCTCCACAGGCCGCGCCGGAAGTCTCCCGCGGGCGGTGTCGTGGCAGACGTCGCGGACGGCTTCTGCGAGACCGGCGTCGTGGTCGGTGTCGTTCGGGTTCTCATTCGCTGAGTCCTGCCAGTCGGGAGCCGAAACGGGCGATGAGCGAGGTGTTCTGTGAGTGCCGCCTCTCCTCCCAGCGGTCGGCGACACCGAACAGCCGGTACATGCCGTGGACGCCGATCCAGCGCAGGGGTTCGGGCTCCCAGCGTCCCGAGTCGTGGTCGTTCCACGGCAGCCGGGTCAGCTCGGTGTCCCGGCCCGCCGCCCGGTCGAGCAGTGTGCGGGCGGCGAGCTGCGTAGCGGTCACGCCGTGCCCGGCGAACCCGCGGACGACGCCGACGCGGGTGGCGGGATCGAAGTAGACGCCGGCGCACCAGTCACGGGTCACGCCGATGGCGCCCCGCCAGGCGTGCTCGACCGTGAACTGCACGTCGGGGAAGAAGAATGCGAGCCGCTCCGCGAGGGTGCGCACGGTGCGGGCGTCGACGGCGCCGGCTCCCGGGGTACCGGAGTTGAAGGCATACGGCGTACCGCGGCCGCCGATGGCGATGCGGTCGTCGGCGGTGCGCTGGGCGTAGACGAAGGTGTGGGCGGCGTCGCCCAGGCATTCGCGCTCCTGCCAGCCGATGCGCTCCCACGCCTCCGCGGACAGCTGATTGGTCACGATCATCGAGGAGTTGACGGGAATCACGTCCCGCCTGCCGAGCCCGGGGACATCGCCCTCGACCTGGCCGGAGTACGCCTCCACGCAGGTCAGCACGGTCTTGGCGCGCACGGTCCCACGCGAGGTGGCGACGGCGCCCGCCGCGATGCGCGAGGCCCGCGTGTTCTCACAGATCCGGACCCCCTTGGCCTCGACGACCGCCGCGAGGCCGTGGACCAGCTTGGCGGGGTCGACGCGGGCGGTGGTACGGGTGAGGAGGCCGCCGAGCGCGGGCCCGATGGCGATGCGCCGCCTGACGGCGTCGGCGTCAAGGAGTTCGAGGTCCTCAGCCCGGTATCCGGCGGCGAGATCCGCGGCGTAAGTTCCTTCAAGCCGCTTCAGAGCAGCCGGAGTTGTGGCCACCCGCAGATGCCCGCCGCGCCGCTGGTCGGCCTGGATGCCCTCCTTGTCGAGGATGCTCAGCGTGTCATCGACAGCGCCATCCATCTCCCGCTGGAACGCGGCGATCGCGGCGGCACCGTCCTCCCCACGCCGGCGCGCGCACTTGGCGTACACGGCACGGTTGCCGGGGATGAGCGGGGAGAGCCAGCCGCCGTTGCGCCCGGAGGCCCCGTAGCCGACCTCCTCGGCCTCGATCACGGTGATCTTCGCCGTCGGCTGCTGAAGGATCGCGTGGTAGGCCGCCCAGAGCCCGGTCAGGCCACCGCCGACGACCACGAGGTCCTGCTCCTCGTCGGGCAGCGCGGCGTCCCGGCGCGCGGTCGGGCCCGAGAGCTCGTCCGTGGCGGCGCGGGACGCCTGTATCCAATGCGATATCTCACCGTTGCGGTACACGGTCATGCGACAACTCCAGCTGGACGCAAGGGGATTGGGGCGTCCGGGACGCGGTGACGGGAATCAGAAAGTGGCGGCACTCAGAAGGATGGGGGGAGCTCAGAAGGTGCGGGACGCTCAGTAGGTGGGGGGCGCCATCGCCCACAAAACCCTGGCCTCGTCCACGCCCGTCGTCTCGACGACGCGGTGCGGATCACTGCTGAGGTAATGCACCGAGTCGAGGGCACTCAGCCGGTGGTGCTGGTCGCGGACCCACACCTCCACCTCACCGGACAGCACGAGAAGGATCTCCTCGGAGCTGCCGTGGGTGTACGGCTCCACACCGGTGGAGCCGCCCGGGGCGAAGTGGCCGAGGAGCACTTCGAGGTGGTCGAAGGAGCCGGGGGTCAGCTTGATCTTCGTGGCGCCGTCGCCGAACGACATGCCGTGCGCGTCACGGAACCGCAGCACCGGGCTCGCGGCCGAGCCCGCCTGCTCGAAGAGGTCGCCGACGCTCAACTTCAGTACGTCACACAGCCGTTGCAGTGTGCGCACGCTCGCGTTGACCTGGTCGCGCTCGACCTGCGAGAGATACCCCTCGGTCAGCCCGGCCTGCTCCGCCACGGCTTTGAGCGTCAGGTGGAGGGCCCGTCTGCGACGACGCAGCCGTGCCCCGATGCCGGCTGCGGGGCCGGATTGATCGTTGGACATGGACGGAAACTTAACAAGCCTTTGACGCCATCACAATGGTCTTGAGCGTCATCAATTTTTTCTTAGATGAGCGTGACGGGGAGATCCACTCAGCACTCATCCGCTGTCGACCCATCGGCGTGGCGGTCACCGTCAGCCCTGCTCCTGCCGGTCGAGGCAGGTGGTCGACTCCTTGTCCCCTATGAGCAGTTCAGGAGATTCGCCGAGTTCAGCGGATGACTCCGCATGACGCAGGCCAGCGCCTCGTGGCGCACGGTTTCCCAGCTCCACTCGGCCACATGGCGCCTCGCGGCGCACCCAGCTGTTCGTCCGAGCCACAGGCTCCGGCAGGCCGCGGACGTAGTCCTGCATCATCGCTTCCCGTCCCCATGACAGACCCTGTCGATGCATCCGCGATTTATTCGCCGAGCAGTAGTGCGGCGACCGCCTCCGGTGCCTCGTGCATGGCGTCGTGGCCGGTGGGGAGGTCGTGGACCTGCCACTCGGGATCGGCTTGGAGGCGGGTGCGGAGTTCGGCGAACGGTGTCCGATCCTCCCACCCCGAGCAGTAGATGAACTCCCGGCGAGGGACCCGGGCGAGCGCGCCGGTGAGCCGGACCGTTTGCAGGAACGAGGCAAGGGGTTGGGGACGGCGGCGGGGATCGCCGCCGTCCGGTGGCCGGATGGCGTAGCCGGTGGCCGCAGCGCCAGCAGCAGCCACTTCCCGGAAGTACTCGTTTGTCGACGACCACCACGACTCGCCATTGCGCGGTACGAAGGCGTCGAGATGCACCAGTCGTGAGATCCGGCCGTCAGCGCGATCGGCGGCGGCGGCGATCACCATCCCGGCGTAGCTGTGGCCGACCAGCGTCGCGCCGGTGATGTGGTTGCGGTCGAGGTGGCGCAACACGTCATCGGCGTGCGTGTCGAGGTTGGCGGTCGCGACCGTCGCCTCGTCGTCGTCTGGCCGCAGGCCGGTCAGGGTCAGGGCGTGAACGGCGTGACCGGCACGCTCCAGCAGCGGAATCACCGCCTCGTACGACCAGGAGCCCTTCCAACCACCAGGTACAAGGACGAACGTCGCCATGCGCTTCCCCTTCTCTCTCAAGCCACGGCATCGAGGCACGCCGCCTCGACGACATGTGGTTCCGTGAGGCACTCCGCGCGACTGAAGACCAGTCCATACGGAGGAAGTCTCGCCAGTTCACGGTGTGGCTTGCTACCGCTACGCTGCCAACCGATGCCTGTTCGCCGCCAACCTCGCCAGACCACCGGTGTGACCTCACATATGTGGCCGTCCGGCGGGCGCCACCTGTGGCCATCCGGCGAAACGAGCGCGGTGCAGTCGCACACACGGGGACACCTGGTGTACGCGGCCAGCGGCGTCCTGGCAGTTCACACCGAGCGCGGCACCTCGATCGTTCCCGCCAACCGGGTCGCCTGGACCCCCGCCGTGTTCACGCATTACCACCGCGCCCACGGCGACACCGATATGCGGATCGTCTTTCTCGTGCCGTCTCTCGCCCGGCTCATGCCGGACCGCCCCGCGGTGTTCCTGGCCTCCGACCTCGCCCGCGAGGTCCTGCTCGCCCTGACCGGCCTCCGCAACTACGGTGACGCCGCGCCTGATTACAGCCGGTCCGCGCGCTCTCGTCTCCTTCGAGTACTCGTCGATGAACTCCGCGAAGCACGCGAACAGCCGCTGCACCTGCCAGAGCCACGGGACGACCGACTGCGAGCCATCGCCCGGATGCTGAACGAGACGCCGGCAGACAGCACCACGCTGGCCGAACTCGGGAAGACCATCGGAGCCAGCACCCGCACCCTCAGCCGACTGTTCCGCGACGAACTCGGCATGACCTTCTATGAGTGGCGCACGCAACTGCGCGTCCACCACGCCCTCGTGCTCCTCGCTGACGGCCACGACACCACCCAAACCGCTTTCGCCTGCGGATGGGCCAACCCCAGCAGCTTCATCGCAGCGTTCACCAACATCATCGGAACGACCCCGGGCCGCTACCGCAGCGGTCGTCAGACCGCCCCCCAAGCATCTCCACTCCCGACAAGGGTCAACTCCTCGGAGTGATTCGTACTCGCACTCAGGCCGATGTGGTCCGCGATCGAACAGGAGTTACTCCCGTGCGGCTCGCGATTCCCGCACACCTACAGCGGCGGAACAATGTCGCCCGCAGGCTGCAGCCGGTCCCCCGGTCTTGTTGCGCCACGACAGCACCAAGGACGCCGAGTTGCTGGATCTCCGCCATGAGAATGCAGTGCTCCTGGTCAGGTGGGACTACGTCGTCCGGCGCAGGCATCATCGCCGTCTCGTGAGTGGACGGTGACCTGCGCTTCCTGCTGCGTGACCACGACGGCAGGGACGGCGGTCTCTCGATGCCGTCTTCGAGGCCGAGGAGATACATATCCCGATGAGTGCATCGCGGGCATCTCGAATGAACGCCCGCTGCAAGCTGGTGATCGGCAGCATTCGGCGCTAAGCCCTCGACCATGTCCTCATCATGAACCGGGCCATGCCCGGCAGGTCCTGGCCGCCTACGAACGGCACTACAACGAGCACGACCCCATCACCGTGCCAAAGTCGAAGCCGGCAGTCGCCTGCACACCCACGTCCTCGGCGGAACCATCACCGCGTACCGCTACACCGCTTGATCTGCGGCGACGACTCTCCGAGCCCCCACACGCTGAACTGCCCTTCCAGATTCCACCCGAAGAAACGAACAGCGTCGCGATCGCGTCGAACAAGTTCGTTCAGCGGCTGGACCAAGGCATTCACCGACCCCCGGCTCTGCGCGGCCATCGTGGACCGCCTCACCTTCGGCGGCATGGTGCGAAAGAATCGCTGCATGCCGGTACAAAGATCAGCTCACGAGTCGTGGTCGATGCTCGGCGTGCCGTGGCGGGCAGCCGTGGAGATGGCCTGGGATTCCTACCGCCAAGGCGGCATCGCCGTCGGTGCCGTTCTGACTGACGGAACGGAGAACATTGTCAGTCGCGGACGCAACCGGCGCTTCGGGACGATGTCACCGCGTGGCCTTCTCGCGCATGCAGAGATGGAGGCGTTGAGTGTGCTTCCGGCAGAGAAGGACCGTGCACGCGGCAGCGCGCTCTACACCACGTTACATCCGTGTCCAATGTGTCTAGGCGCAGTCGTCGTGGCGCGCGTCGGTCGACTTCATTTCGGTGCGTTCGACCCGACCTGGCTAGGGATCGAGCAGTTGCCCCAGCACAACGACGAGGTGCAGCGTCGATGGCCGGACGTCACAGGCCCGCTGACCGGACCACTCGGCGAGTGGCTCGCGGTGCTGCCGTGCCTGAACACGAACGGCTCCCTGGTTCGAGCAATGGAGTCAACGGCACCCCACCGCGCCGAACTTGCCCGTGCCGTCGCACGGCGTCTCGGAAACAGAGACAGACTTCCTGACACCGTCGACCAAGCTCTGGAGCAGGTCTGGGATCTGTTGGCTGAACACGGAGAGTAGGACCACAACCGGGCCGACGATGGCTGTCCCACGCGACTCCGGCAACATCATCGGCAACTTGCACCGGCGTCGGCGCTACCTATGCGGGCATGCAACGCGTCTTCTACACCTCCGCGCTGATCTGCATCCGCAATTGCGACAAACTGCAACGCTTCTACGAACGCAAGCGCGCTGAAGGCAAGCGACACACCCAGGCCGTCCTTGGGCCGGCCCGACTAAGGGCCGATGTTCTGTGCTTGGCGTGCCCATTGAGACTCCGCCGACCTTGAGTTCGGGGGGCGCACGAGGGCACGACCCGGACCAATGATCCGGTCGGAGCGGGCCTACCATCACCTCTCATGGCAACAGTGATCTTGACCGTCGGGCTGGCGTTCATCGGCTACCTGGCGACCTATCTCAACGGACTCCGACTGGCGCAGAGGCAGGCCCGACTGACGCGGGTCAACGTCCAGTTGAGCGACTTCTACGGTCCTCTGTTCGCGCTGATGGAAGCCAACAGCCGTGCCTACGACACCTTCTCCGAGACGTACGCCCGCCCCGACGGCCGCGATCCCTTCCACCACGACATACCACCCACCGAGCAGGAGCTCGCCCGGTGGCGCACATGGGCCGCCACCATCTTCATCCCCAACGTTCAGGCAATGCGGGACGTGGTGGTCACCAAGGCCGATCTCCTCATCGAGGAGGAGATGCCCTCGGCCCTGCTCCAGCTCTGCGCACATGTCGCCGGATACGAGATCACCGTCGCGCAATGGGCCGAGGGCAATTACGAAGAACACCTGTCACTCATACCGTTCCCTGGCCGGGAGCTAAGGGAATACACCCGCGACCGTTTCACCCACCTGAAGAGCGAGCAGGCGAGGCTACTGGGGCGCCGCCGCGAGCGCTCGAACCGTCGACGCTGAAGCAGAGGGGCGGAGTCGTGCCACGGCCGTGCCACATCGGGCGGTGAATCACGGTCAAGGGCGGTTCGCCGCAGTCACGATGCGCCGCTGACCTGATTGGCTTGTATGCCTGGCGCGACCTGGTATCTCTCGAGGCACGTCACGGCCGTCCATACAAGGCGGACGTCGACCGTTCGAAACCGTCCGCGTCCACCAGAGATCACGATAGGCACCTGCGACACGTTCTGGCCGCGTAAGAGAAACACTTCAACCCCCATCGCCCGCGCCGTGCCCTCCACCAATCAGCACCGCTGCGGCCAATCGCCGATCCAATAGCCCCTGACGGCAAGGTCATCCGCCGTGATCCACTCGGCGGGTTGATCCACGAAGACACGCAGGCCACATAAGCGGCCGAGTATCGGGGCACCCACGAGCTGCAGGCTCACCATGGCCGATAGCATCGACCACCAGTCGCCCTCGCAGAATGCAAAGGTCCCCGCATGAACTTCGTCCTGTCCCCGGACGGGGTACGCACCGCGTTCGGGCTCTCGGGTGTCGTCTACTTCCCCCGTTATAGCGACCCGAACAACCAACTGAACGACGCCGCTGCGCTGTTGCTGAGCAGCATCGGCCTTCCGGACACCGAATGGTTCATGTCCAAGGCCAGCCTGCAAGCCGACGACTACATCCACGTCAGCGAGTGGTACGCGGGCAAAGGCACGGTGCCCAAGGAGTGCAGCGACTGGCTGATTATCGGCATGTTCGCAGACACCACCCTCGCTCTCGCTCCGGACACAGGCACGGTCTACGCCCTCGGCGACAGTGAGACGGAAGTCGTCTACAGGGTGATTCACCGTGACGTCGAGTCGCTCGTCTATGCCCTGACCAAGTTCCAGATCCTCCAACAGGGGCTGGAAGACGGTGACGACGAAGACACGGAAGAACGCGTTGATGCGCTCCGTACCGAAATCACTGAGTTCGACCCTCTACCCTTCGAACATCAGGACTCGCAGTGGCACCTGACTTTCGAAGAAGTGATCGACGGCATCTGGTAGGGCGAGCAGCCGATCAGGGAGCTGGGAAATCACCCACATCGCGTCCCGGTCGTCGGCCGGGCTTGCGTGGGCGACGGAGCTGATGCTGATCCTGCCCTTGTCGAAAACTCATCAGTCCTGGCGAGGGCAAGTGCGCTGGGTCTGGAGGCTGGCAGCTGTGACTGATGGCGCCGGGGCTCTCGCCCGACTGACGAGCGCCGGGGCATGGTGATCCACCATGCTGCTGCGACTGGCCTGCCTGGGTGTGGCGATCACGTCCGCGATGCTGCGCCTGCCGGCGATGAGCGATCGGGACAGGGCCGTCGAGATCCTCGCCCCGCGCCATCAGACCACGGTACTGAAGGGCCAACACGGCAAGGAAAAGGTGCGGTTCAGCCCAAGTGATCGGGCGTTCCTGGCGGCGCTGCGGCACCGGCTTCCGCAAGATGCGCTGCGCAGGCTGCGGCTGCCGGCCCGGCAAATCTGGCCGCAGCCCTGCTGCCGCGGCAGCAGTCCGGTGAGCAGCGTCAGGCACGCAGAGTGACGCCGAAACGGGTCTTCATCCGACGCAGTTCCCACAGCGAGACGGCGGTCACCGACAGCGGCCCGCCCAGCATGGAGCAGAACTGGACGACGGGCGGGCCCCCCGGCATGCCGTCACCGATCACGCTGAAGGCCGCGAACACCCACACCAGCGTCAGGGTGAGGACGGGCGGCAGCATCGGGTGGACCTGGGCGCTGTTGAAGGCACTGCGAGCCGAGTACAGAGACGCCATGAAGAAGAAGGGAAGGCCCCACACGATCACGATCAGCGAGGCGACGGCCAGTACGTACTCCCACCAGCTCTTCCCGTCGTCGGCGTTGACGGTCAGGGCCGTCGGGACGAGGACTCCGCCGATGACGACCAGCGTCAGGACGTACCAGCCGACCGCTTTGAGCGGAGCGCGCAGCCGGGAGCGCAGATGCGGCCGCAGGCGCGGGGGCGCGTAGTAGATGAATCCGAGGATGACCAGGGGCGCGGCGATGATCAGCACGAACGGGGCGAGGATGAGTTGGGCGGCACCGCCATACGCCGCGTCCTCCCAGCGGTTCGGGTCCACGTTGTAGGCGAGGATCAGGGCGACGGTGGCGGCGGCACCGAGCACCGTGCGGGCCAGCTGGACGCGGTCCACGGCGCGGTCCACGATCCGGCCTTCACCCTCCTGCACGAAGAGCCTGGTGGCGACGCGATGCGCGGAGCGCAGGATCGCGCCGACGAGCCCGAAAGGAGAGGCGAGCGACAGGCAGCCGCGGCGGCGCCGGACGGCGGGCCTCGTGGGCTGGGGGCCGTAGGGGTACGGATTCGGGTACGGAGGCTGGTTCGGGTACGGGCCCGGATTCGGTGGTGGCGGACCGTACGGGCCGCCCTGCGGTGGTCCGTAGGGAGCGCCCCAACCGCCCTGGTTTCCCGGTCCGTTGTTGCCAGGCTGACCCGGGCCGTTTCCCGGCCCCCATCCCCCCGTTGCCATGCCGCTCCCCGTTCTCTCTCGGCCAGTTGCTGTGTGTGCCCTGTGGCGCCACGGGGCAGTGTAGTGACATCGGGTGACAGAGGCCGCCCTCGCTGCCGGTCGCGCCGCCTTGCCCGTCGCGCCACATAGGTGCATACCCGTCGGCACTCCGGCGAAGCGCCGAGGCCGTCAGGGCGCCGACCGGATCGAGGTCGGAGTGCCGCGGGGCCACCAGTCGTCGCGGCCCGGTTCCGACTCGTACGCGTACCACAACCTGTCCCGGCTCAGGCGGAGTGGGACATGGTGGCGGGAGTGGGTGAGGGGGTCGCGCCAAGGGCGGAAGGCGGCTCGGCAAGACGCCAGCAAGAAGTGATCGGGCGTTCGTGGCGTCCTCCCGTACGACCGCCAGGCGTCGTTCGAACTCTTGGGCCAGGTGCTGATACGGCGCAGTGCTTCAAGACTGCTCCCCGCTGCTGGCCAGGGATGTGTCCGCGTCCGTATTCACACCCGGCGCCTGCGTCTGCGGATCCACACGTGGCTCGCCCCCGACACCGCCCCCGAAGCGGTCCTCGACGCACACACCGCATGCAGCACGTACGCCGACTCCTGCCATCCGCCGGGCCTCGCGCGCGTCACTCCTTGAGAGCGCCCGCGTTTCCGCCCCGTACGAAGTGGCGCTGGAAGACGAAGAAGACGATCGCGACCGGGATCGTCGCGAGGAGCGCTGCCGTGAGCTTGAGGGGGTACTGGGTGCCGACTCCCAGGCCGCCGGAGACGAACTGGGCTAGACCGGTTGTCAGGGTGGCGTGGTCGGCGGACTGTGTGGTCACCACGAAGTGCGTGAACTCGTTCCAGGAACCCTGGAAGGAGAGGATCGTGAGCGTGATCAGGGCCGGGCGCGCCATGGGCAGGACCACGGACCAGTAGGTGCGGACAACGCCGGCGCCGTCGACGCGGGCCGCCTCCTCGATCTCGCGCGGCACCGACTCGAAGAACTGCTTCATGATGAAGATGCCGACCGCGTCCACCAGCAGCGGCACGATCATCGCCGTGTATGTGTCGTAGATGCCGAGGTACTGCACCACGAGGAACTTCGGGATCATCAGGACGACGCCGGGCACGGCCATCACGGAGATGAGCAGCACGGTCAGCAGGCCGCGGCCGCGGAAGCGCAGCCGCGACAACGCGTATCCCGCGAGCGAGTCGAAGAAGACCCGTCCGGCCGTGACGACCACGGCGATGAAGGCGGAATTGCCCAGCCAGGTCGGGAAGGCCACACCCTCTGAGCCGCTGAACAGCTTCCGGTACGCGTCCAGGGAGAACGGGTTCGGGATGAGACTGAGCGGTGAGGATGCTGCTTGCGGATCCGTCTTGAATGTCGTCACCAACTGGATGACGAACGGCATCAAGTAGAGGAGCGCCGCGAGCGACATGACCAGGGTGCCGGCAAGGCGGAGCGTGCCGCGCCGCTCACGCGCGGCAGTGGGCATCGGTGCGGTCATCGGGCCGCCCCCTTCGTGCGTCGTATGCGGCGCCCCTTTCGCCCGTCTCGTTCCCGCAGTGCGAGCCGCTGGAGTCCGGTCATCACCAGGATGATCGCCAGCAGGACGAAGGAGATCGCGGTGCCCGTCCCGTACTGCCCGTCCTTGAAGCTGAGGCTGTAGGAGAGGTACGCGGGCGTGAGCGTGGTGTTGGCGGGCTGGCCCTGACTCATCACATAGACCTGGTCGAAGACCTGCCAGGAGCCGATGAGGCCGAGGGTGATCACCAGGAAGAGGACGGGGCGAAGCGCGGGAAGGATCACGTGGCGCAATGTCTGCCGGCGGTTGGCACCGTCGAGGCGCGCGGACTCCAACTGGGTCTCGGGGATGTCCTGGAGTGCGGCCAGGAACATGAGCATGAAGGTGCCGGACGTCGTCCAGACCACCAGCAGGATGATGGTGCACATCGCGACGGAGGGGCCGGACAGCCAGTCCCACCAGGACAGTCCCAGCATGCCGTGCCCGGCGAGGGCGGCGGGCGGTGAGTCGGGGTCGACCAGACCGAGCCCGCCGAGCACCACCCACACCAGGCCCCGGGCGTCCGTGAACCAGTTCGGGCCCTGGATGCCCACCCACCTGAGCAGGTTGTTGACGGCGCCGCTGCTCTGGAAGAGGAAGAGGAACACGGTCGAGACCGCGATGGAGCTGGTGACGGACGGGAAGTAGAACGCCGTCCGGAAGGCGTTCTTGCCCTTGAGGCGGCGCCGGTTGACGGCGAGGGCCAGGCCGAGCGCCAGAGCCGTCTGCAGCGGGACGACCAGCAGGACGTAGTACAGGTTGTTGCGCAGGGACGTCATGAAGAGGGTGCGGGTCAGGCCGTCGTCGGTGAACAGGCCCTGGTAGTTGCCGAGTCCGACGAAGTCGGCCGCTCCGGAGAAGGGGTTCGACTGGCCGTCCCAGTCCAGCAGGCTCACCCACACCGCCATGACGACGGGTATGGCCAGGAAGAGGCCGAGGATGATCACCATGGGGCTGACGAAGATCCAGCCCCACAGGCCCTGGCGGCCTTCGCGGCGCGATCGGCGCGCCGTCGGGCCGCGGCGTACGGCCGCCGGGGTGCGGGGCGGCCGCGCCGTCGTGCTGGTGTTCATCGACCGCTACCGCCCAGCACGCTCTCGCCGTTCTTCTGCAGGTCGGCCAGGAGCTTCGCCGGCTCGCTGTCCGCCAGCTGCGCGAGGGAGGTGTTGAACTCGGCCATCACCTGGCGCATGCCGGGAGCGGACACCGGCCGCTGGGCGTAGGCAGTCCCGTCCGCCCATGCCTTCGACTCGGGGTTCTGGGCGACGTACTTCTCGAGCAGTGTCGTCTTCGCGGGCATCACGCCGACGGCCTTGGCGAACTCCAACTGGCTGCTGTCGCTGGTGAGATGGTTGATCAGGTCGACCGCGGCGGTCTGGTGCCGACTCTTGGCGGCGACGCCCCAGCAGTTCGTGAAGACCATGGTGCCCTTGCCGCCGGGCCCCTCGGGCAGCGGGACGACCTTGTACGCGGTGTCCGGGAAGTCCTTGGTCATGGCGCCGGCCAGCCAGTTGCCCTCGATGGTCATCGCGGCCTTGCGCTTGCCGAACGCCTCGCCGCCCCATCCGGCGTCCAAGTCCTTCGGGTACTTGAGCACGCCTTCCTTGAGCAGCTTCTTGACGAAGGTCAGCGCCTGGACGTTCGCCTTGTCCGTGGCCGTCATCTTCGTCTGGTCGGTGTTGGTCAGCCAGGAACCGGACTGCTTGATGAAGGCGCCGAGCTCGTTGTAGTCGGGGTTGAAGGCCAGGCCGGTGACGCCGTTCTTGGTGAGCTTCTTGGCCACGGCCTCCAACTCGTCCCAGGTCTTGGGGTAGTCGGCGTCGGTCAGGCCGGCCTTCTTCCACAGGGTGGTGTTCACGGCGAGGCCCAGCGTCGACTGGTCCTTGGGCGCGCAGTACAGCTTGTCGTCGTAGGTGAAGGCCTTCGTCAGCACGGGGCTGAAGTCGTCGCGGTCCTTGAGCTTGTCCCGTAGGCGTACAGCGAGCCGCGCTTGGCGTACGTGGAGAACTGGTCAGCGGTGGTGTAGAAGACGTCCGGCGGGTTGCTGCCCGCGAAGGCCTGGCCGAGCTGCTGGTCGATGTTCTGCGCGAGGTCCACGGTGACGGAGTTCTTCGTGTCCTTCGCCCATGCGGCGGCGGCCTTCTTGACCGCGGTGGTCTCGGCGTCGCCCGACGTGGCGATGAGGACCTTGATCTTCTGCTTGCCCGAGTCGTCCTAGGCGGTTCCCTCGTCGAACCCTGACGAGCAGGCCGTGGCCAGCAGTGCTATCGACAGTCCGCAGGCGACAAGAGGCAGTTGGGTGCGGCTCATGATCGTTCCTTTGCGCGTGGAGGCGAGTGTCGTGGTGTGAGCGGGTGGAGCGGGACGAGCGTGGTCGGGGGCAGGGGGCGGCGGCCCGGGTCAGGTGCTTGCCGGAGCGTCCACTGCGGCGGGCCCGGAACTGGCCCTCACCACGAGTCCGGGGGGCAGCAACCGGTGCTCGTAAGGGAGCAGAGGATCGGCGATCCGGGCGCGCAGCATCCGCACGCACTCCTCGGCGACCTGCTCCAGGGGCTGTTCGACGGAGGTCAGGGCCGGATCGAGGAGTTCGGTGAAGGGCGAGTTGTCGAAGCCGGTGACCGCGACGTCGGTGCCGGGCCGCAGCCCGCGGTCGCGCAGGGCGTCGTAAGCGCTGAGGGCGAGGGCGTCGCTGACGGCCATGATCGCGGTCACGTCTCGGCTCAGGAGGGTGTCCGCGGCCTGTCGGGCGGCCTCGGGCAGGGCTGTCTCGTGCAGTCCGCGGACCGGAAGTCCGTGACGTTCCATGGTGCGGAGCCAGCCCGCGGTGCGGTCGTCGCCGGTGCCACTGCCTACGGGCCAGCCCAGCAGGCCGATCCGCCGGTGTCCTGCCGCGATGAGGTGCTCGGTCGCCACCTCGATGCCCGCCGCGCCGTCGACGTCGACCCAGTCGCCGAAGTCGTCCCCGCTCCAGGAGCGGCCGAAGGCGACGAAGGGCACGGATCGGTCGTGCAGCCAGCGGTGGCGCGGATCGTCCTCACTGGTGCGGTCCAGGACGAACGCGTCGACTGCCCGTTCCCGCAGCAACTCGTCGTAGCGCTCGATCTCTTCCTCACGGGAGCCGACCGAAAAGACCATCAGCCGGTAGCCCGCGGCGGCGGCGAGGGCGTGCAGGAAGCGGTCGTACACCGCGTTGGATCGACCGGCGACGCTGCGCTCCAGCGCGTACCCGAGGGTGCGTGACTCGCGGCGGCGCAGGGAGCGGGCGGCGGTGTGCGGACGGTAACCCAGCTCTTTTATGGCGGCGTTGACCCGGGCCAGGGTCTCGGGCCGCAGCAGCTCAGGATTGTTGAGGGCGTTGGACACCGTCTGCTTGCCGACCTCGGCGAGACGCGCGACATCAGCCATCGTCGGTGGCCGTCCATCGGACGAAGTAGCCCCAGCAGGAAGGTCTTTGGTCATTTCAATCCATACGGAACGTCGGGTACGGTGTGGACACGAGGCGATTGGATCGATCCAATACCGTGTTGGATCGATCCAACCGCAAAGTTCGGTCACTGTACATCCCCCCTCCCGCACGAACGAAGGCCAAAGGTCACATCTCGATGGCGCAGCAGACCCCTCAGCAGATACAGCCCGCGGCGTCCGCCTCGGAGTTCGCCGGCCAGCCGTTCGTCCACGACGCGATACTCGCGATCTGGGCGCCCTCCTTCGTGGCCTCCCGCCCCGACGGCGACATCGCCGCTCCGGTCGACGGCTTCTACCACGGTGACCGGCGCTTCCTCAGCTCACTGCGGATCAGCGCCGACGGGGCACACCTCACCGCCACGAACAGCGCGCTGGAGTCTGCCGACCGCGCCACGTTCGACGCCGTGTTGCGGGGCGTCGCCCAGCTCACCCCCGACCCGGCGGTGGCACTGCGCCGGGATCGCAGTGTCGAGCCGGGCCGGTTCCGCGAGACGGTCACCGTCCACAACAGCGGTTCCCTGGCGGCCCACTTCACGCTCGGCATCACCGCCGAGAGCGACTTCGCGGCCATGGACGCCGTCAAGAGCGGTGCCCGGACACCCCTGGCCGGGCCACGCGACGAAGGGGACGGCCTGGCCTGGGTCTCGAACGGCAACCGGATGACGCTCACGGCCCGCGTCCACGGCCCCACCGACCCCGACAGCGTCCCGGTCCCCGTCTCGGTGGACGGCAGCCGCGGCAGCTGGGCCTTCACCATCGCTCTCGCCCCGGGCGATACATGGACCTGCACCCTCGAAGGCCTCGCCGAGAGTGCCACGCCCACGCCCTTCGCCCCGGCGGCACGCGAGGACCGCCCCTGGGCCGACCTCCAACTGGCTTCTGCAGACAGCGACTTCGCCCGACTGGTCGCACAGTCGGAGCAGGACCTGGCCCGTCTGCTGCTGGCCGACCCCGAGGCACCGGGTGATCTGTTCGTCGGGGCGGGCGCCCCTTGGTACCTCACCCTGTTCGGCCGGGACTCGCTGTGGACCGCGCGGATGTTGCTGCCGCTGGGCACCGAACTGGCGGCCGGCACCCTGCGTACACTCGCGCGCCGGCAGGGCCGCGCCGTCGTGTCCGTCACCGAGGAACAGCCCGGCAAGATCCTCCACGAAGTCCGCGCCGAGGCGCAGGAGACAGAGGACGGAACCCGACTGCCCGCGCAGTACTACGGCACCATCGACGCCACTCCCCTGTGGATCTGTCTGCTGCACGACGCATGGCGCTGGGGCATGCCGTCGGAGGAGGTCGCCGCGCTGCTGCCGCACCTCGAAGCAGCTCTCAACTGGCTTGTGGAGTACGGCGACCCGGACGGGGACGGCCTCCTGGAGTACATCGACTCCACCGGCACGGGCCTGGCCAACCAGGGCTGGAAAGACTCCGGCGACTCGGTTCGCTTCCGGGACGGCTCCTTGGCCACCCCGCCCATCGCGCTGTGCGAGGTGCAGGCTTACGCACACGAGGCAGCCGTCTCCGGGGCCACCCTGCTGGACGCCTTCGACCGGCCCGGCGGCGACCGCTACCGCGACTGGGCCGCGCACCTGCGCGAGGCCTTCCGGCGCGGATTCTGGACGACCGACGAACACGGCCGATACCCGGCAATCGCTCTCGACACCGACAAGCGCCCCGTGGACGCTGTCACCTCGGGGCTGGGACATCTGCTCGGCACCGGCCTCCTCGACGACGACGAGGAACGTCTCGTCGCCGACCGACTGCTCTCGCCCGGCCTGTCCGACGCCTTCGGCCTGCGCACGTACGCCACCGGCAACGGCGGTTACAACCCGCTCGGCTACCACGTCGGCTCGGTCTGGCCGCACGACACGGCCATCGCGGTGCACGGACTGGCCCGTGCCGGATACCCCGACCAAGCCCGGCACCTCGCTGACAACCTGATCGCTGCGGGGCCCGCCTTCGACTCCCGCCTGCCCGAACTCTTCGCGGGCACTGCCCAATCAGAGTCTTCCCGGCCGGCCCCGTACCCGGCATCGTGCCGACCGCAGGCATGGGCCGCCGCCGCGTCCGTGGCCCTGCTCCAGGCGCTGCTCGGCCTCGATGCAGACGTGCCGGCGGGCACGGTGAGCATTCAGCCGGTCGCGAGCGGGCTGCTGCCGCTGACCGTGACGGGGTTGCGGATCGCCGGTCACGAACTCTCCGTCTCCGTCGCGGCGGACGGCTCCGCGCAGACCCACACCACGGCACCCGTCGAGGTGTACGCCCTCACCCCAGACACCCTGCCCCCTGCGCCGGACACCGCTTGAGTGGCACGCCGACCGCCGCAAGCACCCGGTTTGCGGCGGTCGGGCACGGCGCCGACTCGGACGCCGAACGGGTCGTCGTACGAGTTCGTTCCTGTCCCGTTCGGGAGCTCATCACCCCTGTTCAGACCGCATATCTGCACTCGTTGATCACGCTGCCGAGTATGCGGATGCCTAGAAACCGGTGAGCGGACGGGGCGCCTACAGGCGTCGGGTGCTCCAGGGCGAGGGGAGGGAGCTGTCGGCGAGCCTGGTGGGGCGATGACGTTGTCATGCTGGGCGTACGCATTGAGGACGTGTCGGGCGTCGAACTCGTTCCACATCAAGAAGGGCGCTCGTCAAGCGTGCGCACGGGACGCTCCAGGCAGCACCTTTGAGACTTTTCCGCCGCTCAAGGCTGCACGCCCCGCACTTCGGCATCACCCGGCCCTATGCTTCTACACAGGTGTAGAAACTCGCGGGTGTCATGCGTGTTCCGGCGCTCCCGGCTCTGCTCACCCTCGTACGCACAAAAGGGAGAGACGCCTCGATGGTGTTCAAACGACTGCTCGGCTCACTCGGTGTGGGCGGCCCCACCGTCGACACGGTCCTCGCGCCCGGGGCCACCGCCCCCGGCTCCACGCTCTCCGGCCAGGTCCATCTCAAGGGTGGCAGCGGCGACTTCGACATCGACCACATCACCCTAGAACTGGTGGCCCATGTCGAGGCAGAACACGAGGACGGCGAGAGCCACGGCATGGTGGCCTTCGATCGGTTCGTGGTCGGTGGCGGCTTCCGGCTCGCCGAGGGCTCAGAGCAAACCGTGCCGTTCTCGGTGACGCTGCCATGGGAGACCCCGATCACCGAGCTGTACGGGCAGGGCCTGGGCATCGTCCTCGGCGTGCACACCGAACTCTCGGTCGCGGGCGCCAAGGACAAGGGCGACCTCGACCCGCTCGCCGTCGGACCACTCCCAGCACAAGAGGCGATCCTCGAAGCCTTCGGGCAGCTCGGCTTCGGCTTCAAGTCGGCCGACCTGGAGTACGGGCGCATCGGCGGCACCGGGCAGCAGCTGCCCTTCTACCAGGAGATCGAGCTGGCTCCGGCGCCGCAGTACGCCCACGCGGTGAACGAGATCGAGGCGACCTTCCTCGCCACACCAGGCGGCATGGAGGTGATCCTTGAGGCGGACAAGCGCAGCGGCCTCTTCTCCGGCGGCCACGACGCAGTCACCCGCTTCACCGTCGGCCACGACGACGTCCGCCACCGGGACTGGAACACGCTCGTCGACAGCTGGGTACGACAACTGGTCGAGCACCGTGCGGCGTACGGCACGCACGCCTCGTACGGCCACAGCGGTCACTACGAGGGCCACCACGACCACGATGGGGGCCACCATCGTTCCGGCCCCGGCATGGGTACCGCCATCGCGGCGGGCGCAGCCGGACTGGCCGTTGGTGTGGTCGGCGGCATGGTTGCCGCCGAGGTGATCGACGAGGTCGGAGACTTCTTCGAGGGCGACGACGAAGACGGTGAGGACTGACCATGTTCGGACTGAGCGAGATAGCCATCATCCTGATCGTGATCGCCATCGTGGTCGGCATCAAGAAACTGCCCGAACTGACCCGCAGCGCAGGAAAATCGGCCCGCATCCTCAAGGCCGAGGCCAAGGCCATGAAGGAAGAGCAACCGGACACCCCGCCCCGGATCATTCCGGGTGAGACGGTGACACCCCCTGCGCCCCCTTCGCCCCCTCGGCAGGAGCCGTAAGGCCCTCGGTCGCTGAAGCACTCTCATAAGTCCGGCATAGTCCTCGCACCCGGCACACTGAGGAGTTGCGAGGGCGCGCGGGCCCTGAGGCTGCGGACAGCCGTAAGGCGACCCGGCCGACATCAAGGACATGCACCAGGCCGCCACCACCACCTAGATCACGAAGGGCGGGGACCACCGTCCGGGTCGCTCCAGGTCAACTCGCAGAAAGCGTCATTGTCCGAGTGCATGGCGGACGTACCGCGACCCCTGAGGCACGGATCCTGACGGGGCGGACGACCTTATGGTTTGCAGTTACCGCAGACGGCGCAGTTCCAGCCAGCCGTTGTTGACCGCGTCGTACATCGCTCCGCGCCCCCGCCGGTGCTCGGTCGTCAGCGCCGGGACAGCCGGTTCGGCCGACACGGTTGCATCGACACAGGTACCGGCGCCGCAGGGGCGGGGAACACGGGCCTCCACCCCGCTGTCGAGGGCGGCCGACGGCGGAATCGTTCTCCCGGTCGATGTGAGCAACTGGCGACGGCCCGACTCCCCCTAGGCGCACGCGGGCACCGGTGAGTCGGTCCTCGCGGCGACCGAGTTGTCGGTCGCGGACTTCGGGATCGGCCGGTCGTCGCGCAGGGCCTGCCAGACCTGGTGGGACGCCTTGGTGAGGGGCAGGACGCGGCCGGCGTCCTGGGGGTCGTAAGTGACGGGCAGCGTGACCATGTTCATGTGGTCGGGGCTGATGCCCTTCAGGTCCTTCGCCAGGCCGAGCAGCTTGTCCGCGGAGGCGAGACCGGAGTCGGCGCTCACGGTCTTGGTCGCGGTGTCGGCGAGTTCGTACGTCCTGGCGGGATTGCTCAGCACGCCGATCGACTCGGCGCGGTGGGTCAGTGCCTTGATGAAGGTCTGCTGGAGCTGGATCCGGCCCAGGTCGCTGCCGTCGCCGACGGCGTGCCTGGTCCGCACGAGCGCGAGTGCCTGTTCACCCTTGAGGGTGTGCTTGCCGGCGCTCAGGGACAGGTGGCTGCTGGTGTCCTTGATGGCCCGGTGGGTGGTGATGTCGACACCACCGAGCTCGTCGACGAACTTCTGGAAGCGGAAGCCCTTGAAGTCGACCTCGAGACACCTTCGAGGGTTGAGGTGTGCCGTGGATCAGTTACGGCGTGTGGTGACGACGGCTCAGTACGCGGAGTTGACGTTGTCGATGGAGCCGTAGCGGTCGGCGGCGTAGTTGGCGGCCGCGGTGATGTTGGCGACCGGGTCCGTCAGGCTGTTGGCGGTGCCGGCGACGTGGTAGGCGTCGAAGGTCGGCTGGATCACCTGCAGCAGGCCCTTGGACGGGGTGCCCTTGACCGCGTTGACGTCGTAGCCGTTCACGGCGTTCGGGTTGCCGGAGGACTCACGCATGATGTTGCGGTGCAGACCCTCGTAGGAGCCGGGGATGCCCTTGGCCTTCATGACCTTGAGGGCCTCGTTGATCCAGGCGTCGACGTTGTTCCCGTCGGTGGCCTTCTTCGTCGACACCGAGGGAGCGGCCTTCGGCGCCGCGGTCGGCTCGGCGGCCTGCGCGGGGGACGGGGCGAAGGTCAGTGCAGCGCCCGCGAGACCGGCGGCGGCCAGGACCGTGACGGTGGCGCGCTTGAAGCGGGTGGGGCGGGCGGCAGCGGTGATCTGAGTGGAGAAGGCCATACGGGATTACCTCTTCATGCTCGGGGACATCGTGCGGCGCCGGCCGTGTGGTGGCGCTGGGGGCGGAGTGGAGATCCGCGTCCTGACCCGGGGGTCCGGAGCGAGCGCCTTGGCTCGTGCTCCGACCCGCTCTCCGGGACGACAGCCATAGTTAGCGATGCCCGAGAGGGGGCGCAAGGATGTGACGTACTACCCCACTACGGAGGAATGTCCGAAATGAGACGATACGATGCCTTCTATGCGCCTATGGGTGGCCTCATCGGCTACTACCACCCCTAGTATGTGATCTGGCCCCTATGGGGCGCCTCACAGCGTCGGCACCCCTCCGCGTTACCCAGGTCACGCGTTCAGCCCGGTGCGGAGGCCAGGATGCCGCCCCCGGAAGGCGACTCTCTTAGCTTGTTACTCAACCTCGCCGGGTCACCTGACCTGCTGATCATGGCTTCTTCGTGATGCAGCAAGACGGCCGTTCTTCACGCTTCGAGGTGTCGAGCAACGTCGCGCGAAGGAACGGCCGCTGCGAAGAGTCTGACTTCCTTAAGTCCCGCTGACGCAGCGCTGAGCGCGCTGCCCCACTTTCGCGTCGAGTTCTACCTTTGATCTTGGCCAGTGCTCCGCCGTTTACGGCGGGGGTGAAGGCCATCTCAGGGCTGCTCTGACCCGCACGTTCGCACGGGTCCGCAGTGTTGTCCTCAGCCGGTGGGGCGCTGCTGGTTTTCGATGTACTGCTTGACGACGGTCAGCGGTGCGCCGCCGCGGGATCCGGCGAAGTAAGAGCCGGACCAGAAGTGTCCGCCCCGCAGGTGGCGGCGGACGTGGCTGTCGTATTCCTGGCGAAGCCTGCGGGAGCTGACGCCCTTGAGGGAGTTGACCAGTTTGGAGAGCTGGACCTTGGGCGGATAGTGCACGAGCAGATGGACATGGTCCTGCTCGCCGTTGAACTGCTTCAACTCGGCCTCGAAATCGGTGCACACCGCCCGCGTGATCTCTTCGCAGCGCTTCAGCATCTTGGCCGTGAACGCCTTGCGTCGGTATTTGGTGACGAACACCAAGCGGACGTGCAGGTTATAGACGACGTGACGGCCGGTTCCGACATCGGGGTTCGGGTTCCATCGCGGCGACATGGACCACCGGTAGCATGCTGATCACCATGGGTGAACTCGGTTTGGGAAAGCGGCAGTTCGGGCACCGTGCCCGACTGACACTGTCCCCTGCCGAGATTCTCCTCGCCGACGAGCAGGCGCACGCGGCCCGCACGATGTGGAACTGCCTGCACGCGTGGTGGCAGATGATGCCGAAGGACAAGCGGACTCTGGCGAACGCGGACGCCGCGATACGCCAGGCCCGCAAAGAGATCGATTTCCTCGCCGTTCTTCCTGCGCAGGCCGCGCAAGCGGTGCTCAAGACGTACTTCCAGGCCTGGAAGAACTGCTGGGACGGCCGCGTGGAGGCTCCGAACTTCAAGGGCCGGTTCCGGTCAGTGATGAGCGTGGACATCCCGCAGGGCCGTGACCTCCGGATCAAGCGGGTACACCGCCGCTGGGGCATGGCCAACCTTCCCAAGGTCGGCCGTGTCCGCTTCCGCTGGACCAAAGACCTCCCCGTGGGCAAGAAGGCGAACGCCGACCACCGGATCACCGGGGCACGGCTGGTCAAGGACCACCTGGGATGGCACATCGCCTTCCGCGTGCAGAGCTTCGAAGCCAAGCCCGTATCCCACCAGGGGGAACAGGTCGGAATCGACGCCGGGGTGAACCTGCCCCTGGCCCTCTCGGACGGCAACCACCAGGACCACGGGCGTGCGCCTCGCCTCCCGGATGGCAGCGCCGACCGTGACAAGTGGCTGAACACCGAGGAAAAGAGCAAACTCCTGCGCCTCGAGCGCCGGGCCGCCCAGCGCAAGGCACACCGAAAGCCCGGCGAGCGCACCAGCCGCCGCCTGCACCACTCCTATGACCAGATCCGAGGGTTGCGCGCAAAAGCCACGCGACGACACCAGGACTGGCAGCACAAGACGACCACCACCCTCGCCCAGAAGTACGGCGTCATGGTGGTCGAAGCACTCACCATCACGAACATGGTCAAGTCCGCTCGGGGCACCATCGCCGAGCCGGGGACCCGCGTCGCCCAGAAGGCCGGACTCAACCGCTCCATCAGCCAAGAGGCATGGGGCAGGACCGTCACGATGCTGACGTACAAGGCCGGCCGGTACGGCGGCACCCTGCACAAGGTGCCCGCCCCAAACACCTCCCGACGCTGTTCCGCCTGCGGCTTCATCACGCCCGGCAGCCGGGAGGACCAGGCCACGTTCGTATGCAAGAACCCCGACTGCGGATGGTCAGGCAACGCCGACCACAACGCGGCCCGCAACATCTTGCACCTGTACCGGATGGGCCACGCGCTCATCCCGGCTGCCGGGAGGGCAGTCGTCAGGCGTGACAAGCGCGTCAAGCCCGCCACCGCAAGGTAGACGGGAATCTCCTCCCTGAGCTTGCGAAGGGAGGAGAGCACTTCAATCCCGTGCTGATGCGCTCTTCGCTCTCACCGACGCGTTCCTGTGCACGGACGGTCCAGTCAAGCGGCTGGCCGAGCTGACGCTGACGACCGAGCACCGGCGCTGGCGCAGGCGCTGGCACGAAGCGATGCACGACGCGGTCAACCACGGCCGGCTGGAACCACGCCGTCTGCGACTGCTCGCCTCCACGCCGCCGCCGAGGGCGGCCGACGGGCGAATCATCCTCGCGCCGGACGACAGGAAGATCGTTGCGTAACCGACGGCAAGCGCTCCACTACTTCGATCGCTCGCGTGATTCGAGCGCACGAACGCTTGATTCGAGCACAAGGAACCGGCATCTTGCTCGTAACAACATCGAAGACAACCGTTCTGGTCAGCGAAGAGGTGCTTCGTGGACGAAATCGACCGGGCCATCCTGCGGGAGTTGCAGGTGGACGGCCGGATCCCCTACGCCGACCTGGGGCCGAAGGTGGGCCTGTCCCCGTCGGCCGCGAGGCTCCGGCTGCAGCGCCTGATCGACACCAAGGCGGTACAGGTGGTGGGGGTGACCGACCCGATAACCATGGGCCACCAATCGATGGCCCTGCTCGGCCTGCACATCGACGGCGACCCCCGGGCGGTGGCCGACTCACTCTCCCGGCACGACGAGGTCGTGTACGCGGTCCTGACCGCGGGGACCTTCGACCTGTTCGTCGAGGTCGTCTGCGCGGGGCCCCACGACCTGCTGGATTTCGTCAACGATGTCGTGCGGGTCGTCGAGGGCGTGACGGCCGTGGAGAACTTCCCCTACTTCGCGATCCACACCCACCGCTTCCTGTGGCACGTCGACTGAGGCGCCCGCTCGCCCCGATCCCCGCCACCCGCACCCCGTCGAGGACTCCGCAATGCCGCCCAACGAGCACCGCACGATCGACTTCTTCGCCGAGGACGCGCTCCCCGCGCCGCGGACCACACCGGCCGAGGCCGAGCTGATAGCCGCGCAAAGCCTCGGGATCAACGCGCACGCGGAACCGCTGGGGAGCCAGCAGGACGCCAACTTCCTGCTGCGGGACGGGAACGGGACGGTCCTGGCGGTCCTGAAGATCGCCAACCCGGCCTTCGGACCCTTGGAGATCGAGGCACAGGACACCGCCGCCGACCTGATCGCCTCGGCATACCCCGACCTGCGTGTCGCCACTGTCCTGCGCCACCCCGACGGCACCCCCCGCGGCACGACAGTGGACACCGAAACCGGGCCGGCCCTCGCCCGCCTGCTGCGGCATCTGTCCGGCGGCGCGCTGTCCGGACCGCGGCACCTGTCCCCCAACGCGGTGGCGGCGATGGGCACGATCGCCGCCAAGGTGAGCACCGCCCTGCGCGAGTTGCGTCACCCGGGCCTCGATCGTGTCCTCCAGTGGGACCTGCGGCACGCCGACCGTGTCGTCGCCAGGCTCGCCGGGCACATCGACGAGCCCGAGCGGCGGGCCGCCGTCCAGGACGCCACCGCCGACGCCTGGGCCCGCGTCCAGGAGGTCGCCACCGCGCTGCCGAAGCAGGCCGTGCATCTGGACCTCACCGACGACAACCTGATCCGCCGTCCCGACAGCCGCCTGCCGGTACCCGACGGGGTCATCGACTTCGGCGACCTGACTACGAGTTGGGCGGTCAGCGAGCTCGCCGTATCGCTCTCCTCGGTGCTCCACCACGACGGCATCGAACCGCATCACGTGCTGCCCGCCGTCCGGGCCTTCCATGCGGTGCGACCGCTGTCCGCCGCGGAGGCGGAGGCGCTGTGGCCGCTCGTGGTCCTGCGCGCCGCCTGCCTCGTCGTGAGCGGGCGGCATCAGGCCGCCGTCGACGCGGACAACACCTACGCGAAGGCCGCTCTCGACCGCGAATGGCGCATCTTCGAACAGGCCGTCTCGCTGCCCCTACCGGTGATGACCCGGCTCGTCAGGAACGCGATCGCTCACGCCGACGCCCCTGTCACAGCCGACGTCCCGGAACTCCCCCTCCTGCGCGGCATCGCCGCCGACCACATCGCCGTACTGGACCTGTCCACGGACTCCGATTCCATGGACGGGGGAGCCTGGCTCGACACCGACGCCGAGGAGACGCACTCGGCCGCCGCGCTCGCGAACGGCGCGGCCGCGACAGCCACCCGGTACGCACAGGCGCGGCTGAGCCGTGCCGCGGCCCTGTCGACGGTGTCCGGCCCGACCGTTCCCACCGGCGTCGACGTGCGGCTCGGCCGGGCGGCGGTGCTCCAGGCCCCCGGTGCGGGGAAGGTCCTCGCCGCAAGGGCGGGATTCGTGGAGATCACCCACGGCCGACTCGTCCTGACGGTGTCCTTCCCGACCGGCGCACCGGTGGTCGCCGCCGGTGCAACGGTCCGGGCGGGCGACGACCTCGTCCACCTCCCCGCCGGGAGCCGGGCGCGCTTCGCACTGCGCACGTCCGGCAGCCCTGACGTCCCACCCCTGGTGCGTCCCGAGTACGCCGCCGGCTGGCTGCCACTCACCGCCGACCCCGCCCCGCTGCTGGGCCTGGCCCCCATCGACCGCGCGGAGCGGACCGACCTGCTGGAGCGGCGCAGCGCCGTGTTCGCGACAGTGCAGGAGCACTACTACGCCACCCCGCCCCGTATCGAACGGGGTTGGCGCCACCACCTGCTGTCCACCGAAGGCCGCTCCTACCTCGACATCGTCAACAACGTCACCCCACTGGGCCACGCCCACCCCCGCGTCGAACAGACGGCGGCCAGGCAACTGCGGCGGCTGAACACCAACTCGCGGTTCCACTACGCCTCGGTGGTGGAGTTCACCGAACGCCTCGCCGCCCTGCTGCCCGACCCACTGGACACGGTGTTCCTGGTCAACTCCGGCTCCGAGGCTGTCGACCTGGGCCTGCGCCTTGCCATCGGCGCCTCCGGCCAACCCGGCGTGGTCGCCATGCGCGAGGCGTACCACGGCTGGACCTACGCCTCGGACGCCGTCTCCACCTCCCTCCAGGACAACCCGAACGCCCTGGCCACCCGGCCCAGTTGGGTTCACACCGTGGACTCGCCCAACTCCTACCGGGGCCGCCACCGCGGGGCGGACGCGGCACGCTACGCGCCAGAGGCGGTTGCGGCGATCGACGAACTGGCCATCGCCGGGCGCCCCGCCGGGGCCTTCGTCAGCGAGACCTTCTACGGCAACGCCGGCGGGGTCGCCCTGCCCGACGGCTACCTGGCCGCGGTGTACGCGGCGATCCGGCGGCACGGCGGCCTGGCCGTCGCCGACGAGGTCCAGGCCGGCTACGGCCGACTCGGTCACTGGTTCTGGGGATTCGAGCAGCAGGAGGTCGTCCCCGACATCGTCTGCGTCGCCAAGGCCATGGGGAACGGGTACCCGCTCGGCGCCGTCATCACCTCCCGGTCGGTCGCCGACCGGTACCGCGAGCAGGGCTACTTCTTCTCCTCCACCGGAGGCAGCCCGGTCTCCAGCGTCGTCGGCCTCACTGTCCTGGACACCCTGCGCGACGAAGACCTCCAAGGCAACGCGGTCCGCGTCGGCCGTCGTCTCAAGAGCCGACTCCAGGCCTTGGCGGACCGACACCCCCTCATCGGCACAGTCCACGGCTCAGGCCTCTACCTCGGCCTCGAACTCGTCCGCGACCGGGCCACCCTGGAGCCCGCCACCGAGGAGACCGCCGAACTCTGCGACCGCATGCTCGACCTGGGCGTCATCGTCCAACCCACCGGCGACCACCTCAACATCTTGAAGATCAAGCCCCCGTTGTGCATCGACACCACCGCCGCGGACTTCTTCGCCGACACGCTCGACCTGGCCCTGACCCAACTCGGCCACGCCGGCTGACCTCGCACATCCGCGGGCGCATGACCTCCCCTCTGACAGCGACACGCAGCTCCGGCCTCAAGCCCTCATGAGAAGAGTGAAGTTGATGGACACAATCGTCGTCGGCGCTGGAATCGCCGGCCTCACCGCTGCGCGGCTGCTTCACGCCGCAGGACAGCGGGTGGTCGTGCTCGAAGCGCGAGACCGCGTCGGTGGGCGGGTGTGGACGGACCGCACGACAGGGTTCTCCGTCGACCGTGGCGCCTCATGGATCCACGGCCTCACGGGCAACCCGCTCACGGAACTCGTCACCGCGCTCGGGATGGAGACGAGCGAGTTCACGGTGGGGAGCTTCCAGGCCGGCGGACGACCGATCGCCGACTACGACGAATCCCGGCGTCCGCTGGACGACGACGCGACACAACAATGGACCATCGACGTCGACACGGCGGATGCACTCTTCCAACGGACCATCGCGGAGTCCGGCCACGACGAGAGTTACGCCGCTGCAGCTGAGCGCACCCTCGCCGCGACCGGATGGGAACCCGAACGCGCCGAACGGGTCCGCATGTTCTATCGGCATCGCACGGAGGAGCAGTGCGGCGCAGAGGTCGACCAGGTCGCCGCCCACGCCCTCGACGAGGACACCATCGAAGGCGACGAAGTGGTCTTCCCCGGTGGCTACGACGTGCTTCCCCACGCTCTCGCGGAAGGCCTCGACGTGCGCGTGGGCAAGACCGTGACCGCCGTCACCAGATCTGCCGCTGGGGTGCGAGTCGACACGGAGGACGAGTCCTTCGACGCCGCCCAGGTGATCATCACGGTGCCGTTGGGCGTGCTCAAGGCAGAGGCGATCGAGTTCACGCCCGCTCTGCCCGACGCCGTCGCGGGACCGATCGCCCGACTCGGTATGGGCGTGTTCAACAAGGTCTTTCTTCAGTTCCCGGAGCGGTTCTGGCAGGACGACGTCTACGCGATCCGGCAGCACGGCCGGGCCGGAGTCCCCTGGCATTCCTGGTATGACGTCTCCGCGGTGAGTGGCAAGCCGATGCTGCTGACCTTCGCCGGCGGTGCTTGGGGGCGGGAGATCGAGCAGAAGACCGACGAAGAGGTGGTCGCGTCGGTGCTCAGCTCCCTCCGCAAGATCTACGGCGGCTCCGCCCCCGACCCCGTGGCGCACTGGATCACACGCTGGGGCACCGACCCCTTCGCCCTCGGCTCGTACTCCTACGTCGCCGTTGGCTCCTCGCACAACGACCACGACGCGATGGCAGGCCCCGTCGACGGCGTTCTCCACTTCGCAGGAGAAGCAACGTGCGGACACGAACCGGCCACCGTTCACGGCGCGCTCCACTCGGGACATCGCGCGGCCGAACGGATCCTCGGTTCACCGATCCCGCTGGCCGAGCTCACACGGGGCGTGCGCCCGTCGCGGTGACGTAGCCGAGTTCAACGGTGCAGCGGAGCTTCGTCATCCGATGCCCACCACGCTGCAGTTGGGAGGCCGACCTCACCGTCGGCTCCATGGGCGAGGCGGCGGCCCCGACCACGGAGTTGACGGCTCGCTGACCTGCCTGCCGTCCAACGGCACCCCACCCGCCGCGTCCAAGTCCTCGGCGAGACCGCGCGTCCGTCCGCGACCTGGGTGCCGAAAGCTGGGCCCTGGCCATCGACACACCCCGCACCACCGACGGCCGCCGACACACCGTGCGCCGCAGCGGCTTCGCGACCCGTAGCGAAGCCGAGATCGCGCTGGCGCAGATGCGCGAGAACCTGTGCGTCCCCGAACCGTTCGCCCCTGCACAGCCCCCCAACCTCGACGTACGCCGAAGAGACCACCTCGGCGGATCCCTCCACGCATACGAACATGCCGACTGAACTGCATGGATGGACTAATTCGGCAGGCGCACAGCCGCTGCCTCCGGATCGTTGCCTCACCCGGGGCACGTTCCTGACAAGCCGCGCAACGCGCCGGCGCCCGGGCGGGGCAGACATGCGGCACATGAGCTCGGAGTTGCGGGACCGTCATCACACGTCGGCTGTCCACGCCCCGTGATGTCATCGCGGGTGGCTACTTGTTGATCTGGAGTACCGCCATCATCCCCGCGTCCTCATGATTGAGGATGTGGCAGTGCAGGACCGTCTTGCCCGGATAGTCGAGGAACCGGATCCGGATGACCATGTTTCCGCGCGGAGGGACGTCGACGGTGTCCTGCAAGCCGTAGTTGGTCTGCGGCTTGCCGTTGATGCTCATCACCTGGAAGTCGTTGGTGTGGATATGGAACGAGTGGACCTCGTCGGTGTCGTTCTTGATCGTCCACTCTTCGACGGTGTTGAGCTTGGCCCGGAAGTCGACGCGGCTGTGGTCGAACTGCTTGTTGTTGATGTAGAAGAGCGTGCCTGCCTTGTTCTCCGTGAAGGTGACCGTCTTGCGTCCCGCGACGGCCTCCTTCGCGAGGTCGTTCACCGGGGCGAAGGCTGTCGGCAAGGCCGCGGGTCGCATCGGTTCGCCGTCGGACTGGACCGTGGCCAGTGTCGCGAGAGGGAACTGGTTACCGGCCTTGCCAGTGTTGAACGGCAGGGTCCGCAGTTCCGACACGCCCGCCTTCGGGCCCTGTACGAGAACGTCGTAGCGGGCACCGGCGGGGATGACCAGGGAGTCGGCGGAGTAGACCTTGTTCACCGGGTAGCCGTCCTTGGCGACGATGTGGAACTTGCTGCCCGGCAGTGTCACCTTGTAGAAGATGTTGGCCCCGATGTTCGCGAGGCGCCACAGCTGCGTCTCGCCGGGCCTGATCCGGATCCGTGGGTTGAGTTGTCCGTTGACGGTGCGCGTCGTGGGCGCACCGATCTTGAGGCGCGTGGTCTTGATCTGGTCGCCCACGATTTGGAAGTCCTTGAGCGCGACGACGTGTTGTGTGATTCCACGGAGCGCCGCAGGCAGATACGTGTCAAGACCGTCGACAACGATCAGGCCGGCCATGCCACCGGCGGTCTGGGCGGCGGAGAGCGTGTGCGGGTGCGGATGGTACCAGTACGTGCCCGGCTCCAGGCTCTTGGGGAAGGCGTACTTGTAGGTGAACGTCTTCCCCGGCTCGATCTTGAGGAAGATGTTGTCCGAGTTGCCGACGGGTGAGACATGCATGCCATGCACGTGCAGGTTCGTCTGCTGGTCGAGCTTGTTGACGAAGGAGATCTCCATCCGGTCCCCCGGCCGTAGCCGCAGGGTGGGCGGCATGTACATCCCGTTGTACGTCAGGGCCCACAGATCGCGGCCTGCCAGGTGCACCTTCTTGCGTTCGACGACGATCCTGGTCCTGAGCAGTCCGTTCCTGCTCACGATCTGCTGGGGGTCGCGCAGATCTTCCGTCGCCCGCGCGGTGAGGGCCGGCGACGGGGACGCGGTCTGCGCGGGAGCCGTCGACCCTTCCGGATGGCCCAGTGCGCTCGTCTCGCTACGCGTGGCACACCCCGCCGCCAGTGCGAGCGCGGCAAGTGTGGTTCCGATGACGGTCCGGGTACGAGGGGCGTGTGCGGACAAGCTGAACCCCCATGCACTGCACATGTGGAAGACGGGCGGCCATGAGCTGCCATCATGCATCCAAAAACCAGGCGAAATCGGTCACGACCCGAGGATGAGGCTGGATGACATGCGCACCGCCTCCATCCGATACCTGATCGCGGGACAACGCCGGGTACTTCACCGAGGGCTTCGACGCGGTCTTCACCAGTGTCGGCGCGTTGAGCTGCCAATAGCGGTCTGCCGCCTGATAAGTGCTCAACCTCGCGCACCCGCACCATCAAACAGGCAACGCCGTGCTTCACCACCTCAGCGCACGACTGCATCGGAGCCACGAGCACGGCCGGCAGTCAGCAGGCGAGGCACCACCGCGATCCTCAGCCGGAACAGGTCCATCGCCCGCATCACATCCCGCAGTGCGGCGCTGACCTCTGTGTCTCCTCCAGCGCCGCAGTCGAATTAGCGATCAACCGGTGAACGGTGCGGGCGTGCCCCCTATTCTGAGGAAGTAGTTGGGCGAGGCTCGGGGGAGGGTTGTCGTGGCTCGGGTAGTGCTGGTGCACGGAGTGGCTCAGCAGTTCGAGGGGCCGGAGCTGTTGTCGTTGCGGCTGGGTGCCGCGCTCCGTGACGGGGTGAAGCTGGCCACGGGGACGGTGCTCCAGCCGGAGGACGTGGCGTGCGCGTTCTACGGGAACTGCTTCATCGAACCCGGGACCCGGTCGAACCGTCTCCCCGCCTGGGACGAGCACGATGTGGAGGACGGTCTGGAGGCCGAACTCCTCGACGCGTGGTGGCGGCAGGCGGCGGAGATCGATGATGGCGTGGAGCCTGCCGACGAGGACGGGACACGAGGGCCGGCCGGGTACGCCGCGTCCCGGCTGCTGCTCTCCCGGTGGGTGCGTGAGCGGTTGAACGCTCTGACGCAGGCCCGGTTCTTCCAGCCGGTGTCGGAGCGGATGCTGATCGGTGAGCTGAAGCAGGTGCGCCGGTATCTGGACGAGCCGCCGGTGTGGCAGGCCGCCCGCGCGGCGGTGGCAGCCGAGATCAGTGCGGACACGCGGGTGGTGGTTGCGCATTCGCTGGGTTCGGTCGTCGCGTACGAGGCGTTGTGCGAGAACCCTGACTGGCCGGTGACGGATCTGGTGACGGTGGGATCTCCGCTCGGTCTGCCGGTGATCCACCGACGGCTGAGCCCGCTGCCGGTGGAGGGCCGTGGGGCGTGGCCCGGTGGGGTGGTGCGGTGGACGAACGTCGCCGACCCGGGTGACATCGTCGCGTTGGTGGGCGCGCTGGCCCCGCGGTTCGTGTCCGGCCCCGGCGAGGGGGTGGCCGACAGGAGGATCACCAACGGGGTGCGGATGCACGACTTCGAGCGCTATCTGACCGCCCAGACGACTGCGACCGCCGTCGCCGCCGCTCTCCGGGCGCCGCACGCATGACAACCTGCGAAGACGCCGAACACGTCGTGGCGGGGCGCCGGTTCCTGATCGCGGCCGGTGTCGGCGTCTTCCGGAACCCGGGCATCGACGGCCTGCCCGGTGTCGCGGCGGACGTGCGCAGGGTTCGGGAACTGCTGGAGCCCATGGGCTACACGTGCGTCCTCACCGACCTGGCCGACGATCCGCCCCGGGACGCGCTCGCCGAAGGCATCGAGGACTGGACCCTGGAGGCTTCTCTGGGGCCGGAAGACATGGTGGTGGTGTACTTCGCTGGACACGGTGTCTGCGAGGAGGACCGCCACTACCTGCTGTGTGCCGACAGCAGGCCCGGCCGGTGGACCCGGGCGCTGGCGGCCGAGGACCTGGCCCGGCCGCTGGTGAAGAGCGCGGTGGGGCATCTGCTGGTCATACTCGACACCTGCTACGCGGGGGCCGGTACGGCGGATGTCAGTCGGCTCGCCGCCGATCTGGCGGACCTGCACCGCGGGCGGGCCAATCGCTGGCACCTGGCTGCCGCCCGCGCCCGGGACCGCGCGAAGGAGAACGTGTTCGTGGACGCGCTCGCCGACGTCTTCGCCCACCCTCGGCACGGCGCGACCCAGCGGTACGTGAGCGTGCGTGAGGTCACCGAACGCGTCAACGCCCATTTCAGAACCCACCGCCCCAGCCAGCAGGCCCGGTTGACCACCACCGAGACCGACGGCCAGGACCCCTTCTTCCCCAGCCCTGTCTTCCTGCCCGGCCTGCCCGCCGACGGTATCGATCTGGCAGGCCTCGCCCTGCTGCGCCGCCGTTACGACCCGCACTACGGCCCCCGCAGCCGCGGGCTGGAACACACTGGCGAACGCGGCGACTACTTCACCGGCCGCGCCCGCGCCCTGGACGAACTCACCGCATTCCTCACCACCCCGGGCGGGGACCACGACCGCAAGGCCCGCGTCGTCACCGGTGACCCCGGCTCGGGCAAGTCGGCCCTGCTCGGACGCCTCCTCGCCCTCGCCGGCCCGGACGCCCCGAGGACGCGCAGGGACGGGGACACATCCGGGAGCGAACAGAGGCTGCGGGCCTATCCCTCCGTGATCGCCCCGCACGCGCGCCGGGCCTCCCTGGCCGCCCTGGTGGCCGACCTCGCCGCGGCCCTGCACCTGCCCGCCCCCGCCGACCGCGACTGCGTGCTGGCCGCGCTGTCCGGCCGCACCGCGCCGGTCGCCGTCGTGGTGGACTCCCTCGACGAGGCCGGAGCCGCGGGTGACGCCCAGGAGAGCCGCCGCATCGCCCGCGAACTCCTCCAGCCCCTCTCCACCCTCCCCGCCGTACGGCTCGTCGTCGGCACCCGTCGCCCCCAGGTCCCCTCCCTCGGCCACGCCGTGCACGTCCTCGACCTCGACGCGCCGGAACACATCACCCGCGCCGACATCACCACATACGCCCGCGCCGTCCTCGAAGACGCCCAGGACCCCGACAGCCGCTCTCCCTACCGTCACGACCCCGCCCTCGCCGCCACGATCGCCGACGGCATCGCCGAACGAGCCCGCTTCTCCTACCTCGTCGCCCGCATGACGGCACGCGCCCTCGTCCACGGCCAGATCAGCATCGACACCAGCCGGCCCGACTGGCGCGAGCACCTCCCCAGCGACGCGAAGGAAGCCTTCGCCACCTACCTCGACCGCTTCGGCTCCGACCGCCCGAAGGCCGAACGTCTCCTGCGCCCCCTCGCCTACGCCCAAGGCGCCGGCCTGCCCTGGTCCACCCTCTGGGCCCCCCTCGCCGAGGCCCTGTCCGGCCTGTCCTGCTCCCAGAACGACCTCGACTGGCTCCACCGGCACGCAGGGGTCTACATCGTCGAGACCCCCACCCCCGACGGATCCGCCTACCGTCTCTTCCACGAGACCATGGCCGAACACCTGCGCCGTACCGGCCACGAACACGACGACCACGCCACCATCGCCCACACCCTCACCGCCCTGGTCCACAAAGACCCTGCCAGCGGCGTGAACGACTGGCCCGCGGCCCACCCGTACATCCGCCACCACGCGGCTACGCATGCGGCGGCGGGGGGCGTCCTGGTCGGGTTGCTGTCCGACCCCGAGTACCTCGTCCACGCCGCCCCTGCCTCGCTGCTGCGCGCCCTGGACACAGTTACTGCGCCGGCGCACCGCATCGTCGCCGACATCTACCGCGCCTCGGCCGCCGCTCACGCCCCGCTCCCCGCGGACGCCCGCCGCGACATCCTGGCGATCGACGCGGCCCGCTACGAGTACCCTCAGCTCGCCGCCAAACTCGCTCGGACCCGCCCATGGGCACCACGCTGGGCTACGGGCAGCCTTGTTCACCCTGCGCACCGGGCCACTCTCACCGGCCACACAGGCGGGGTCAGCGCGGTAGCAGTGGTGGAGATCGACAACCGCCCCCACGCTGTCACCGCCGGCATCGACGGGACGGTGCGCGTGTGGGATGTGGCCTCTGGCACCGAACGTGCCGTCCTCGCCGGTCACACCGGCAGCGTGATCGCAGTGGCGGCGTCCGAGATCGACAACCGTCCACATGTCCTCACCACCCACGGAGACGGGACGGTGCGGGTGTGGGATCTGCTCTCTGGTTCCGAACACTCCGCGTTCACCGGCCACACCGATTGGGTCACTGCGCTGGCGGTGTCGAAGATCGGGGGCCATTCCCACGTCCTCACTGCCAGCATCGACGGGACGGTGCGGGTGCGTGACCTGGCCTCCGACACCGAACGTGCTGTCCTCGCCGGTCACACCGACAGGGTGAAAGCAGTGGCGATGGCCGAGATCGACGACCGTCCTCACGCTCTCACCGCTCATGATGACGGGACGGTGCGGGTGTGGGATTTGGTCCCTGGCTTTGAACGCATTGCCCTCACCGGCCACATCCACGGCGTGAACGCAGTAGTGGTGACGGAGATCGATAACCGTCCGCACGCTCTCACCGCCGGTGGCGACGGGACGGCACGCGTGTGGGATCTCGTCTCCGGCTCCGAACGCGCCGTCCTCACCGGCCACTTCGCCGGCGTGAACGCGGTGGCGGTGGTGGAGATCGACAACCGACCCCACGCCGTCACCGCCAGCGAGGACAGGACGGTGCGGGTATGGGATCTGGTTTCTGGCTCTGAACGTACTGTCCTCACTGGCCACACAGACCGTGTGACGGCGGTGGCGGTGACCGTGCTCGACAACCGCCCCCACGCCGTCACCTCCAGCGATGACGAGACGGTGCGGGTGTGGGATCTGGCTTCAGGCACCGAACATGACGCACTCAGCAACCACACCCGTTGGGTGAGCGCGCTGGCGACGGCGGAGATCTACGACTCCCCCTACGTCCTCACCGGCGACGGCGGGACGGTGCGGGTGCGCGAACTGGCCACCGGCACTGAACGGGCCGCCCTCACCGACCACAGCGGCTGGGTGAGCGCATTCGCTATGACGGAGGCCGACAACCGTCCCAACGTGCTCATCGGCGGGAACGAGATGGTGCAGGTGTGGGACCTGGCCACCGGCACTGAACGGGCCGCCCTCACCGACCGCACCGGCTTGGCGACCGCGCTGGTGGTGATGGAGATCGACAACCGCCCCCACTCCGTCACCGCCAGCCATCTCGGGACGGTGCAGGTGTGGGATCTGGCGTCAGGCACCGAACGCGCCGCCCTCAGCAGTCAATCGGGTTGGGTGGGTTCGGTCGCGGTGACGGAGATCGGCCACCGCCCCTACGCCCTCTTCGCCGACGGCGAGACGGTGCGGGTGTGGGATGTGTCTGCCGACACCGAACGCACTGCCCTTACCGGCCACCGTGGTCGCGTGAACGCTGTGGCGGTGACACAGCTCCACGGCCTTCCCTTCGCCGTCACCACGGGCAAGGACCGGACGGTGCGGCTGTGGGATCTGGTCTCCGGCACGGAACGTGCCGTCCTCACCGGCCATACCGACGAGGTGAAGGCGGTGGCGGTAACGGAGATCGACCGTCGCCCTCATGCCATCACCACCAGCGACGACGGTTCGGTGCGGGTATGGGACCTGCTCGCGACCCGCGTGGTGGCGGCGCTCGCGCTCCCCCTGCCTGCACAAACCGTCTCGGCGCACGGCGATGTCATCGTCCTGGCCATGGCCCACGAAGTCGTCGCGCTCCAGCGCACCCTCACCCCATGGCGGTAACCCAAGTGCTCGGCGGTCTCAACAACCAGTACCACCAGGCAGCCTGATCCTGCCCAGCCGAACACTCAGCCCAAGAGCCAGAACCCGGATTTTCACGCGGGACACCCTCGGCGAGGTCGCCCGTCGAGGAAACGCGAAACGCGCCCCTCCCGCACACGTCGAAGTGGCCGCCCCGCATCGTCGGCGAAGGCGTCTGCATGGTGGAAGTACGACGATCCCGCCAGTTCTGCCGCACTCCTCGGCAGTGAGCACGCCGCGGCGACGTCTGGCCGGCGCAAGGGATGCGCGACCCGGGGACCCGACCGCGATCACCCCGGTGACGAGACGTCGGCCGGGCCGTAGAAGGCGCCGATCCCGGCACCGGCCGCGCGGATCCGCTGGGCCGGGGTGTCCTGCCGGCGCCTGGGCCGAGGGGTTTTTCGACGACCTCGTGAACCGTGCCGATCGAGAAACTGGCAGGTCTCAAGCCTTAGCCTTCTCTCCCCGGCCGGACGGGCCGATCACCGCTGGCAATTCCTCGCACTGAGCGACGGGCGCCTGCGCCTTCCTCAACCGATGGTGACGACGCGCGCCCAGGACGGCGGGGTGTCCGGGACGTAGTCGGGGTCGTCCTCGTCCGTGGCGCGGGCGGGTCGCGAGAACAGGCCGACGACGGTACGGCAGGGCGGCTGCCCGGAGGGCCACGGCGTCTGCCCGTCGGTCAGGGCGACGATCACGTCGGGGCGGGGCCGGGAACGCAGCGCCCGGGCGAAACCGGAGCGCAGATCGGTACCGCCGCCGCCGAGCAGCTCGAGGCTCTCGGCACGGCAGAGCGGGACGGCGACGCCGGCCGCCGCGTCACAGGAGATCACCGAGACCAGATCGCGCCGCCCGCCGACGGCCCGCGAGATCGCCGCGACCTCGAGGAGTGCGCTGCCCAGCTCAGCGTCGCTCACCGAGCCGGAGGTGTCGATGACGACGCAAACGCGGGGCGGCGTACGGCGAAGGCTCGGCAGCACCACTCCAGAGACGCTCGACGAGCGGCGGGACGGACGCCGGTAGGTGTGGTTCTCCCCCACTCCGGGCGCACCCGCCGCCGAGCGGACCGCCGCGCCCAGCAACTGCCGCCACGGCTGCGGCGGTTGGAACGCCTCGTCGGCCCACCGCCGCCACCCTTCCGGTGCGTCGCCGGGCCGGCCCTTGATGCCCTCCGCGACCCGGAAGCGAACCGCGTCCCGCTGCTGGCGGGTGAGTCCGTTCGCCCCGTCGGGCCCCAGCTCCCATGTCCGGTCGTGCCCGTCGGCACCACTTCCGCAGTCCAGCCAGGCCAGTTCCGCGGCGAGCCCGGACATCGAGGCCGTCCGCAGGTACTCCTCCATCAGCAGGCCGTCGGGCAGTCGCAGCAGCGACGGCACGACCGCCCCGAAGGGCCGGGGCAGTCCGTCACCGTAGATGTCGTCGTTGATCTCGAAGTCGGCGGCGATGTTCCGACGCAGCCGCTCGCCCGGCCCGGACTCCTCGTTCTCCCGCGCATACCGCTCGCCGCGCCCGTGATGGTCACGCAGCAGATGGGAGACCTCGTGCACCCAGACGCCCGCCAGTTCCTCCAGCGGTGTGCGGGCCACGAATCCGGGCGACACGTAGCAGCGCCAGTGCGCGTCGACCGCCATCGTCGGCACCGCACGGTCCTCCACCACATGCAGCGCGAAGAGCGCGTCGGCCAGGTAGGGGCGGACCTTCACCGCGTGCAGCCGCGCGGCCAGCAACTTCTCCCAGTTCAGCGGGAGTCCGGACCGGTCGCCGGGCCCTGCGGAGCGGTCCGGCCGCTCCGGCGGTGTCGCCCGGACCGGGCGCGGCGGCGTGGGCCGGGACATGGGGCGCGGCAGCGGGCGTGCTCCCGGGCGCTTCACGGCAGCCGTCGTCGATCGCGGGAGCGGGCGTGGTCCGGGGTGGTTTGCGGGTGCCGTCATCGGCGTGCCCCCGTCACGCGACGGGCGTCGGCCGCTGCCGCGACCCGTTCCACCGACCGGTCCGCAGTGCGGGCGAGCCCGACAACGCCGGCCAGCCGTTCCACCGCTACCGGCACCTCCCAGTCGTCTCGTCGCAGCCCGGCCAGCGCCGTCGCCGGGGCGACCAGGAGGTCCGGCGTTCCGGTCTCCATGGCCCTGACCAGCACGGCCCAGCCCGCCTCCCACCGGTGCCGCTCCGGCCGTGCGCCGACGGCGGCCACCACCGCCTCCAGCGCCGCCTGCCGCAGATCGCCGCGGTCCGGCAGCTCGGCGGCGGCCGGGTCGGCGAGCAGCGATTCCGGGTCCGGCAGGTCCATCCGGTCGAGGTGGGCGAGGAGTTCGAGCCCCGGCCCGTCCCCCACCGCGCCCCGCACCAGCAGCGCGAGGACGTCCCGGGAGACGGAGGCCGCCGTGCCGAAGGCGAGCAGGGTCAGCGCGGCCTCCCAGCTCCGGGGCGACGGCCACGCACCGCCGCGCCGCGTCTCGGAGGTCGGCAGTCGGTGGATCAGCGTCGGCCGGGCCGTCAGAAATCCGCAGACCGCGTGCCGGGCGAACGTCACCGCCTCTGCCAGCCGTTCCGGTGCGAGCCGGGGCAGCTCCGCCCGGGGCCAGACGCCGCCGAGGCCGCGTACCACGACGTCGCGGTCGTGCACCCAGTGCAGGTGCACGAAGCGGTTGGCGAGCGGCGGGCTCAGCTCCCAACCGTCCGCTGCCGAGGCGCGCGGGTTGGCGGCGGCCACGATCCTTACGTCGGGCGGGAGTTGGAGCGCTCCGACCCGCCGTTCCAGGACTACGCGAAGCAGTGCGGCCTGGACGGCTGGGGTGGCGGTGGAGAGTTCGTCCAGGAAGAGCAGCCCCCGGCCGGCGCGTACGAGTTCGACGGCCCACTGCGGCGGCGCCATCGGCACGCCCTGCACGGCCGGGTCGTCGCCGACGATGGGCAGCCCGGAGAAGTCGGACGGCTCGTGGACGCTGGCGATCACCGTCGTCAGCGGCAGGTCGAGCGAGGTGGCGAGCTGCGTCAGGGCGGCGGTCTTGCCGATGCCCGGCTCGCCCCAGAGCAGCACGGGCAGGTCGGCGGCGACGGCCAGGGTGAGCGCTTCGAGCTGTTCGTCGGGGCGCGGCTCGGTGGTGGTCGTCCGCAGGAGGGAGAGGAGACGGCCGGCGAGGGCCAGGTCCGTATCGGTCTCGGAGGTGGCAGGGGCGAGGGCAAGGACGGGCAGGACGGTGCTGGAAGTCATGGGGCATCACCTGGAGTGGGAGAGGGGAACGGGGCGTGCCGTTCCTGAGGGCGTGAGGGCCTGCGGCGCGCAACGTGCCGTGCGTGAAAAGGACTTCGGCGAATCAGCCGATCAGTGAGCGAGGGCGGATCAGATCTGACCGGTACGAGGCCGGCCCCTGCTGCCGCGCTTGCGGCGCACTGCAAGGGACGTGTCGCGGCGGAGCCGGGGTCGGTGGCCCGCTTCCGTGTGCCGCGCGCCCGAAGCGTCCCCGCCCCGTGACGTGCCGGGGCCGGCGGGTACGTCGGTCAGCCCCGCGCGGAAGAGCCCGTGATCGATGTGGCGGACCGCGGCCGACTCCAGTTCCTCCCTGAGCGGCCCGTCGCGCAGCATCGCACCGGGACCGAGCAGCCCCTCGACCACGGCGAGCGCACCGGTGACGTCACCGTGGCGGAGCCGTTCCCGTACGGCGGGAAGCGCCTCAGGGCTGCGGTGCACCGCGTCGATCGCCCGCAGGCAGGGCAGCGCCGGACCCCCGAGCGCCACCAGCAGCTCCTCTCGGCGGAGTTGGTCCGGGTCGTGATCGACCGCGCTCAGCACCCCGTCGCGCAGCGCGATGCGATGGACCTCGCCCCGGCACTCCACCCGGTGCGGGTCGCCGGGCTCGGGGGCGCGGCCGGCCACGGGCTTCGGGCCGTCTCCCTGCACCGCCGGGGCCACGAGGGGATGCAGCCGCCCGACCGTGATCAGCCCGGCCCGTAGCAGTTCCAGATCCGGAAGAATCCGTGCCGCCGCCTCAGGCAGCACGGGGAGTACCGCGACTTCCTGCGGGGGCAGTGTCTCCCGCAGCGGCCGGAACGTCGGCGCGTGGCTGTCGTCGGGGGCGACGAGTTCGAGCGCGGCTCGACTGCGCGCTCCGAGCCGTACGGTGAAGGCCCCACGAGAGCGCCCCTCGGCCTGCAGCAGCAACTCCGCCTCGGCGGCCCAGCTGGCCACTGCCCAGGGCGAGTCGTGAAGGGCGGGCCGGCCGGGGGGTTCCACGGACGGCGCACCTCCGCGCCGCGCCAGTTCGCCGCTCCGCCCCGAATCCCAGAGATGCCGGTGCAGATCGAGCCGGAAGCGCCGGTCGGGATGCGGATGCGGATGGAGATACGGACGGTTCGCGGGACGGTCGTTCGCCGACCCCTCCCACACGTCCAGCGACATCCGCTGTCCGGCGTCCGCCTGGGCGGGCGGTGTCCTCACCACGAGGTGCAGCGACGTGCCGCCACATCTCCCGTAACGGGCCAAGGAGATGGTGAGGCCGGGCCTCAGGCGCCCGTCGGGGGCGATCCTGGGCATGTGCCAGCGGAGCAGATCGGGCGCGAGTCTGCGCAGATCTGCACGGATACGGGTGGCGATATCGGTGCCGTGGCGGTCGCGCACGGCGCGCAGATCGAGGTCTACGTCGATCCGGGCGGCGGCACAGGCCCCCGCCCAGTCACCGGCCGCACGGCGCGCGGTCGCGGTCTCGATCATGGACGGTGGCACGGCGTACTCGCGTACGCGCTGCCACATCAACAGGTGGGCGGGAATCTCCTGCGTGAAGTGATGTGCCATCAGCACTCACCTTGCGCGGACGATTCCTCCGATCCCAAAGAGAGGAAGGTGTTCATCGCGGGCATCGTAACCACACCGAAGACCATCTGTCAGTCCCTTTCGAACCGCCCGTCCGCGGTCCGGCCGTCTGCATACGTACCGACCGCGGCACACAGGGCGAGGCCCGCGAAGCTGTCGACTCCATCGAACGCACCCTCACCAGCGCCGAGAATCTCCCCCTCCGCGGTGCGCGGCCCGTCCTTCCAGCAGGGGCCAGGCCGCACCACGTCCTCGGTCTCGACACGTGACGGTCCACCAGGCACGCCCTCCCCCACCTAGACGCTCGCCATCCCCCTTCGGCGGATTATTTTGGAGCAGTAAACCAATTTAGTTCAGCGATCCAAATGTGTCACAGTGGAGGCATGGCAACGAGAACCCCTAAGCCTCAGCGGCGGAACCAGGTGCTCTCCCGGGAGCGGATCATCGACACGGCGATCGAGTTGCTCGATGCGGGTGGTGAGGGTGCGCTGACCACTCGGGCACTGACCGGGCGTCTGTCCACTGGTTCCGGGGCGATCTACTACCGGGTCGGCAGTCGGGACGAGCTTCTGGACACGGCGACGGAGACGATCGTCACCGACGCCCTGGCGGCCAGGCCCATACAGGGCGCTGCCACGCCCGAGGGCGAGATCCGCACAGTAGCGATGGCCTTGTTCGATGCGATCGCCGAGCACCGGTGGCTGGCGACGCGGCTGACATTGCATGTGGTCCGGCAGCCGTTCGGACCGGTGACGGTGGGGATCTTCGAGAGGATCGGCCGGCAGATCGGTGCTCTGGGGGTGCGACAGGAGTCCTGGTTCGACGCCGCCTCGACGCTCGTGCACTACATCCTCGGGGCTGTCAGCCAGAACGCCCGGATCGACGGTGACACCTCGAGAGCCGAGCCCGACAGTGCCGAGTTCCTCGACGCGACCGCGGCGGCCTGGCAGGCCCTCGCCCCCGAGGACTACCCGTTCATGCACGCCATCGCCGGCCAGATGAGCGAGCACGACGACCGAGAGCAGTTCCTCACCGGCATCGCTGTCGTCATCGACGGCCTCACCCGGCTCCGCTGACCGTCCCGACAGACCGGGCCCTTCCGGCATGTGTTCCAGAAAGGCGTTTCTCATGCATGACGTAGTTGTCGCGGGCGGCGGCCCGGTCGGCCTGTTACTGGCCACGGAGCTCGCCCTGGGCGGCTGTTCCGTCCTGGTCCTGGAGCAGGACGAGGAGGTCACCTCTCCGTGGAAGGAGCTTCCCCTCGGTCTGCGGGGGCTGAGCGCCGGATCGGCCGAGGTGTTCTACCGCCGCGGTCTGCTCGAAGCGGTGATCAACGCTTCGCACGCTGATCCTGCGAAGGTCGGTGCGCCTGCCGATGCCGTCGACGCGCCGGCCCCCCGGGATGTGAGCCACTTCGCGGGCATGGGCCTGGATGCGGCCGACATCGACATGACGGCACTCCCCTTCCGGCTGCCCAGCCCGGCGATGGAAGGCTTCATGACCAGCCTCGCAGCCGTCACCTCGGTCTTGAACGAGCGGGCCATCGCGCTCGGCGTGGACCTCCGGCGAGGCACACCCGTCACGGCCGTCAAGCAGGACGACCAGTGCGTCACCGTCACCGCCGGCGGCCAAGAACACCAGGCGCGCCTTCTGGTGGGCTGCGACGGCGGGCGCAGTACGGTGCGCGGTCTCGCGGGCTTCGACTTCGTGGGCACGGAGCCGCTGTTCACCGGATACGTCGCCCAGGTCGCCTTCGCCGACCCCGAACAGCTCCAGCTCGGCTTCAACCCGACGCCGCACGGAATGTACCTGCGCACGCCCTTCGAGGGGCACCTGGGCATGATGGACTTCGACGGCGGCACCTTCGACCGGTCACAACCGCTGACCCGCGAGCACCTCCAGGACGTCCTGCGTCGCATCACGGGCACTGATATTGCGCTGACCGAGGTGCATCGGGCATCCAGCTTCACCGACCGTGCGAGGCAGGTGACGACGTACCGCAAGGGACGTGTCCTGCTCGCCGGTGACGCCGCCCACATTCACTCCCCGCTGGGCGGCCAGGGGCTCAACCTCGGCCTCGGCGACGCCGCCAATCTCGGCTGGAAGCTCGCCTCGACCGTGCGCGGCACTGCGCCCGAGGGGCTGCTCGACACCTACACCAGTGAACGCCACCCCGTCGGCGCCGCCGTGCTGGACTGGTCACGCGCCCAGGTGGCGACCATGAAGCCGGGCCCCAACGCCCCCGCGCTGCGGCAGTTGGTCCACCAGCTGCTGAGCACCACGGACGGAACGACCTTCGCCTACCGGCAGACAACAGGGCTGTTCAACCGCTACGACCTGAACAGCCCTCACCCGCTCGTCGGCACCTCCGCCCCCGACTTCCACTTCGAGGACGGCACCCGCCTGGGCGACCTGCTGCGCCAGGGCCACGGCGTGCTCCTGGACTTCCGCGGCGACCAAGCCCTGCGGCGCGCGGTCAAGACCCGGCAGGACCACATCCAGTACGCGACCGGCCAGGCCCGCGACGACCTCGGCTTCACCGCCGTGCTCGTGCGCCCGGACGGTGTTGTGGCCTGGGCGGGCGGAGAGGACCTGGCCCTTGAGGCGTTCGAGCAGGCCGCCACGATGTGGTTCGGCGCCCCGCGGAACTAACGAGCTCGTGCATGGTTGGCAGTGGCACGTCGAGACCGCGTAATCCGATTGACCCGCGGCAGCCGCTGCGGCTGCCGCGCTCCGTCGGGAAGAAGAGATCACACAGGCAGTGGATCACCCCGTCCCCGGGTAACGTCAAGGTATGAGTCATCCGCACCCCGAGCTGAAAGCCGCCCCGCCCCTTCCCGAAGGAGGGCTGCGGGTCATCCCCCTGGGCGGCCTAGGTGAGATCGGCCGCAATATGACCGTCCTCGAGCACGCCGGCAAGCTGCTCATCGTCGACTGCGGCGTGCTGTTTCCCGAGGAGACCCAGCCCGGCGTGGACGTGATCCTGCCGGACTTCACCTCGATCCGGGACCGGCTGGACGACGTCGTGGCCGTGGTACTCACCCACGGCCACGAGGACCACATCGGCGGCGTGCCGTACCTGCTGCGCGAGCGGTCCGACATTCCCGTCGTCGGCTCCAAGCTGACGCTGGCGTTCCTGGAGGCCAAGCTCAAGGAACACGGCATCCGGCCGCGCACGGTGCGGGTACGGGAAGGCGACCGGCGCGGCTTCGGGCCCTTCGACTGCGAGTTCGTTGCGGTCAACCACTCCATCCCGGACAGCCTCGCGGTCGCGATCCGCACCGGCGCCGGGATGGTGCTGCACACCGGCGACTTCAAGATGGACCAGTTCCCTCTCGACGACCGCATCACCGATCTGCGCGCCTTCGCCCGCCTCGGCGAGGAGGGCGTGGACCTGTTCCTCACCGACTCCACCAACGCCGAAGTACCCGGCTTCACCACCTCCGAGCGTGAGCTGAACCCGGCGATCGAGCAGGTGATGCGCACCGCGCCGCGCCGGGTCATCGTCTCCAGCTTCGCCAGCCATGTGCACCGCATCCAACAGGTCCTGGACGCCGCCCACCAGCACGGCCGCAAGGTCGCCTTCGTCGGCCGGTCGATGGTCCGCAACATGGGCATCGCCCGTGAACTGGGCTATTTGAAGGTCCCGTCCGGTCTGGTCGTGAGCACGAAGGAGCTGGAGAAGCTCCCGGACCACAAGATCACTCTGGTGTGCACCGGCTCCCAGGGCGAACCGATGGCCGCGCTGTCACGGATGGCCAACCGCGACCACCAGATCCGCATCGGCAAGGGCGACACCGTCCTGCTCGCCAGCTCCCTCATCCCCGGCAACGAGAGCGCCATCTACCGCGTCATCAACGGACTTACCCGGTGGGGCGCCCACGTGGTCCACAAGGGCAACGCCAAGGTCCACGTCTCCGGGCACGCCAGCGCCGGCGAACTCGTCTACTGCTACAACATCGTCAAACCCCGCAATGTCATGCCCGTGCACGGCGAATGGCGCCACCTGCGGGCCAACGGCGACCTCGCCATCCGTACCGGTGTCGACCCGGACCGGGTCGTCATCGCCGAGGACGGCGTCGTCGTCGACCTCGTCGACGGGCGCGCGTCCATCACCGGCAAGGTCCCCGCCGGCAACGTCTACGTGGACGGCATGGAAGTCGGCGGCGCCACCGAAGCGTCCCTCAAGGACCGCCTCACCCTCGCAGCCGAAGGCGTGGTCACGGTGGTGGCGATCGTCGACGCAGACACCGGCGCCCTCGCCGAGCCCCCCGACTTCCTGGCCCGCGGCTTCGTCCACGACGACACCACCTTCGAGCCGGTCATCCCTGTCATCGAGAAGACGCTGTCCACCGCGGCTGAGGAAGGCGTCGGGGACGCGCGCCAACTCGAACAGCTCCTCGCCCGCGCCGTGGCGAACTGGGCGTTCCGCACCCACCGCCGCAAGCCCCTCATCATCCCCGTCATCATCGACGCCTGAGCCCCGGCAGCACGGGTCCCCGGTTCCGGTCGCGGCCCCGCGAGCATCGAGGTCGGGCACGGAGGTCAGCAGCCTGTCCGCGTGAACCGGGGTTCGGGTAGCCGATCAGGTACGTCTCGCCTCGGCTCTGACGGGCGTCGCGGTCACGCGGACTGCTGGTACTCATTGATCAAGCCGCCGAGCCGCTGAGTACGACGGATGCGACCGGCCAGCGGGATCACTGGGACCCGCTCTCCTGCCTCTACGGCCTGGGGAGGTCGTTGCTGGAGAGACTGGGGGGCCGATGCCGGTTGCAGTGATCTGCATGGGCGTCCAGCACGGTCCGCAGGTGCCGCTCGTTGAGGATGAGCATCCGATCGGTGCACCCGCGACGAACGCTGCCCACCCAGCACTCCGCGAACGCGTTCGCCTTCGGTGATCGTGGCGGGGAGAGCAGGACCTGCACGCCCGCGCCGCCCAGGACAGCGTCGAACGAGTCGGAGAACTTCCCGACCCGGTCCCGCAGGAAGAACCGGAACCGGTCCACCCTGCACGGTGGCGACCCCGTGACCAGGGGCTACGCGGAGATCTGTCACACGACTCGGCGGGACACCGTCGCGGTCCGGTGACCACAGGTTTCCCCTGGTCACCGGACCGGACTGAGCGGAATTCCCCCGGTGTTCAGGTGCCCGCGTTCTCAGCTTCGAGGTCGACGCTGTGATGGCCGTGGAAGCGAAGGTTGGGGCAGGCGGCCTTGCGGCCGCTCATCGAGGGTGCGGTTGTCGGCAGTCAGCTGGAGATGACTCAGTGGGTGAGAGCCTCACGGACGGTGCCGCCGGTCAGCGCACACCACGTGCTGAGGTCGACCTTGCCGTCGGGGTGGAGGCTGTGCAGGCGCTGCATGTCCTGGATCGCCTTCATGGTGCTGTGGTCATAGGTGCCGGTGATGCTGACGGTGTCGGCGTAGCCCTTGATGGTGAGCAGATACTGCACGGCCTGGACAGGCAGCCCGGAGGCGTCCTTGTCCAGGGAGGGCGCGAGTGCTTCCCAGGTGGCCGTGTCGAATGTGGCGTCGGGGGTGACGGCGAGACCGTGGCTGGTCTGGAAGTCGGCGACGACGGTGTTCATCTTGGTGCTGAACACGCCGTCGATGGAAAGGTCGCTGTAGCCGGCGTTCACCAGCAGGTACTGGGCGACCTGTACCACCTGGCTGTTGACGAACCGCCAGATGTCCGGCCAGCGCCGTGCCGGTGCCACGGCCGGCGACACGCCCATGGAATGCAGTACCCCCTTGCGAATCTGGGGAAAGAGTCGGTAGAAGGCGATGCCGGGGCAGTCGGTGCCCAGGCGGAAGTCCCAGTGACCGAAGATGTCCCACGCGTTCAGGTGGAACTGCCGGCACACCGTGGTGCACAACTTCACCAGCGAGTGCAGCAGTGCCGGGGGCGGGGTCTCGGTTATGTATGTGCCCTCGTTCTCGATCCCGATGGCGTTGCCGTTCTCCCCGGGGCAGTGGGCGGCCGTCACTTGGTGCTCGCCGGCGGCGAGGGTCTCCAGGGTGCGGTGGCGGCCCTCCAGGACGTAGCCACCGCGGCTGACGGTGAAGTGCTGGCCGGTGTCCGCCCAGCCGTTCGTGTCCATGTGCAGGTCCTGGCAGTCACGCGCCAACTGCATGGCGTGCTCACGGGAGTAGTCCGTGACGTTAGGGAAATCCATGTGATGCAGGATGATCTTGTTGGTGGTGTTGCCGGTGATCTGGATCGGGCTGGCCGGCGGCCGCGCACCCCAGGTGTCGCAGTCGATGATCCAGGGGAACTGCGGCAAGGGGGTCGCACCGGCAGCGGCGGGGAACGCCACCTCCGTACCGACGACAGCGGCGACTGCCGTGCCGAGGCCGACCCGGAACAGGGTGCGTCGATCGACTTCGTGCTCGTGCATCACCATGGGGACTCCGAAGTAAGTGGTAAAGACCAGGGTCGAGGGGGCGACCCGTCGGAGAATATGCGGCGAACGGCATGCCGACCAGGCATAGTTCACGAGTTTCTCCGCCAACAGCCCTGTCGCCGCGGAGCTGTTCCGGCGACTGCGCAGCCAAGCCCTCAGCGCCCTGGACTTCGCTTCCCGGACCCCCGAGGTCGTCTCCACTCTGAGAGTCACCGGGGAAGACTGCCTCATCTTCAACGTCCACTGCCCGCAGGCAGGACGACTCGAAGAAGTTGTCGACGCCCTTGCCCGTTACGGCCCTGTCACCACGTCACTCGCGCTCCGCGCCTAACCCCCGAAGCCAGTGACTGACGCCACGTCAACAACGTCATGACCCGCAACATCCAGTCGTCGCCTCAGTGTCCGCCGCGGACCACCGCTAACCCGCCGACCCGGGTCGTGATGCCCTTCGGCCCGCGTCGGGCCGAAGCGAGCACGCTGGCCGGTCGACCGAGGGTGTCACCCTGCTCCACCTCGATCGCGACCGTCTGCGCCCCTGTCGTGTCGAGCAGGTGGGCGGCCAGGCAGCCGGTGCTGTTGGCGTTGGCGACGTCCTCGTCGACACCGATCGCCGGCGCGAACATCCGCGCCGCACCCGGTCGGTCGCCCACCGGCGGTACGTACACGAAACAGCCGAGGAGCCCGTACCGCTGGCACGCCGCTGTCAGCCTGCCGAGGTGTGGGCAGACTCGGAGCAGCGCCGACCGGTCGTGGACCGGTACCAGCATGCGTGGTGCGCCGGGCGCGGCGATCCGTGGCGCGTCGGTCGGATGCGGATCGTCCGCGGTGAGCCCGAGCGCGGCGACGATCGCGGCGCGCTCGTCCGGTGCCGGGTGACGCAGCGCGACGAGGCCCTGGTCGAACCACACCTCGATGCCGGCGGGGCGGCGGATCGCGACGGTGTCGAACGTGCGCCCGCCGGTGTGTTGGCGGTCGTTCAGCTCGCCCCGCGCGGTGCGGGTCAACCGGACGGCCTGCGCGGCAACGGTGCCGTGGCCGCAGCCGGACAGTTCGGCGGTGGCGGTGAAGAACCGGACCGGCCGGCCACCGTCCGGCGTCCGCCCTGGGCCGAGGAACGCCGCGTGCGAGGTGCCGGCCGCAGCAGCGACCGCACGCCGGTCCGCGTCCGTCGCCGCCGGGTCGTCGTCGGTGACGGCGGTGGGGCTACCGCCCCGGCCGTCGCGCCGCACGCACGCATCAACCACCGTGACATCCGGCCAGGACATCGGCCCACCTTTGACGCTCAACGAACCGGCAACCGCGAACGGCGTCCGCCGGGCCTGGCCGCAACGGCCGACCGAACGCGTCCCGGAGCGTACCGGCCTGCCTCAGCCGGTGCCGTCCTGCACCGGATAGTGGATGATGACCGCACCGCCGGTGGCGTAGCCCATCGATGATCCCCACATCGACACCGTCGGTGTGGGACAACGACTCCCACCAGGCCCGACCGATCACGCCTTCACCACTTGCCTAACTTGCCTTAACCTCATCCAAGCCGCTGACCTGCGCAAACACTGCACAACCCAAAGATAACGGCGAGAGTCGTCGTTCAGCACCGTGTGCGTATCAGGTGACGGATGCTCAGCGATGGCTGAGCCCGTCGGTCAGTCGATGCCTTCGATGATGCGGAAGTCGCGCTCGACGCCGTCGGAGAGGACCACCAGCGCCTTCTGGTACGCCTCGCTCTCGTGTGCCGCGACGGCCTGTTCGAAGCTGTCGAACTCGATCAGAACGACGCGTTGCGTGTTTCCGGCTTCGTGGGCGACGACTCGGCCGCCACGGGACAGGAGCCGCCCGCCCCCAGCTTTGACGGCCGGACCGGCCAGCTTGTCGTAGGCAGTCAGCCTCTCAGGGTCGGAAATGGCGCGGTAGACACTGACCCAGTAGCCCTTAGCCATGGAAACCTCCTGTGTTCGGCCGGACATGTCCGACTTCGAATTGACGCTCAGATTGCTCGATCCCGGCGACGGCCCAGGGGGCCGAGGTTCTCAAATGTCTGCGTCAAGGTCATGCCTCGATCCTTGCCGTTCGAGCCGGCATCGGCCATGGCGGAAAGGTCAGCCTCCGATACATTCTCGCCATGCCCTTCCACCATGCCGCCCCCGGTACACCCGGCGCCCGCGACCTAGCCGGTCGCACCGCCGCACTGGATCGCGCGATGCGCCCGGAACCGCGGCCTGGCGCCCACAAGGTGGTCGTCCTGGTACTCGACGGGATCTACCCCTTCGAACTCGGCATACCTCAACGGGTCCTGGGCTCCGCCGGCGGCCGCTACGAGGTGGTGACCGCGGGCGTGGACGGGAAGCCCGTGCGCACCGACTCGGACCTGACCGTCACCCCCGGGCACGGCCCTGAGGTGCTGGCCGAGGCGGACACCGTGATCATCCCTCCGTACGCGATCACCCAGGCCTCGGCCGCCGCCACGGACTCGAAGGCCCTGGACGCGCTTTCCAGAGTCCGGCCCGGTACCCGTCTGGTGTCGATCTGCAGCGGTGCCTTCCTGCTGGCCGGCGCCGGTCTCCTCGATGGGCGCCGGGCCACCACCCACTGGGCGCTCAGCGACCACTTCCGGGAACTGTTCCCCCGGGTCGAGCTCGACGCCGGCGTTCTTTTCGTCGACCACGGTGACGTGTTGACCTCAGCGGGGGCGGCCAGCGGCGTCGACGTCTGCCTGCACCTGCTGCGCCGGGACCACGGCACCGAGGTCGCCAACCAGGTCGCCCGCCTCTGCGTCGTGCCGCCGTACCGGGACGGAGGGCAGGCACAGTACTTCGAGCGGCCACTGCCGCCGACGGGCGCAACCGGCACCGGGCCGACCCGCGACTGGGCATTGCAGCGGCTTGAACTGCCGCTGTCGCTGGACGAGTTGGCCGCGCACGCGGCGATGAGCCCCCGTACCTTCGCCCGGCGCTTCAAGGAGGAGACCGGTCTGAGCCCCGGCCGCTGGCTGACCTCGCAGCGGCTGCGGCGGGCCCGGCACCTGCTGGAGTCCAGCGATCTGCCGGTGGAACGCGTCGCCCACGAGGTCGGATTCGCCACCGCCACCTCGCTGCGGCGGCACCTCGCGGCGGAGGCCGGAGTCGCCCCGTCTGCGTACCGTCGCACCTTCCGTGCCCCGGATCCGGCCGTCGGCGATGCGGGCTCCATTCCCGCCTAGCCACGACGCACCGTACGCCTCCCGGTGGTTCATCCGAACCTCTGCGCCGGGCGCCCATCGGCCGCGGCGCGCGGCGATTCGCCCGCGAGCGTCGTCGGTGTCAGCAGCAGACTGAGGTCGAAGGCCGGCGCGCTGTGCGTGATGCCACCGACGGATATCGCGTCGACCCCGGTCTGCGCGACGGACCTGACCGTGGACAACGTGATGTTTCCGGATGCCTCGAGTCGGGGCCCTTCCGTCCCGCGCAGTGCGACGATGTACCGCATTTCTTCGATGGACATGTTGTCCAGCATGATCCACTCGACTTCCGCGTGCAGGGCTTCGATTGCCTGGGCCGTCGACTCGACCTCCACCTCGACAGCAATACCCTGCGTGTTGCGTGCGCGCACTGCCGCGATCGCGGCGCTCACCCCGCCCGCCGCGGCGATGTGGTTCTCCTTGAGCAGGACCATCGCCGCGAGGTCGAGCCGGTGGTTGCGCACCCCGCCGGCGCCGACCGCGGCCTTGTCGAGCGCTCGGAGTCCGGGAGCGGTTTTGCGGGTGTCCAGGATCCGGACCGGAAGCCCGGCCACCGCCTGCGCGAAGGCCGCGGCGGCGGTGGCGATGCCCGACATGCGTTGCAGGAAGTTCAGAGCTGTACGCTCGCCGGTGATGATCTCTCGTGCGGGTCCCGCCAGGGTGAGCAGGTCCTGCCCGGCGCGGACGCGGTCGCCGTCCTGGACGTGCCCGGTGACGACGACGTCGCCGAGCTGCCGGTACACCTCGGCAGGGATCGCCGTGCCGGCGATCACGCCGCCTTGGCAGGCAACGACACGCGCCTGGGCACGGGTGCCGTCCGGCACCGCCCAGCGGGTGGTGACGTCGTCCTCGGCGCGGTCTTCGGCCAGGGCGCGGCGCACGGCGTCTTCCACGGCGCCGGCAACAACCGCCGTCCGGTGCGGGGCGACCATCCATGGGGAACCCTGCCGGGCAGCAGGATTCGAAGAGTCCGAGGCGGCCGCCGGATCCGGCGAGTTGAGGTCTTCATGCGCTTCCGTCGACGTCATGCCTCGATCCTGGCCATTCGAGCCGCCCCGGGGCGATGACGCAAAAGTCAGGCTTCGATACGTTCTTGCCATGCTCGGTGGAACACGTCGTCGACGGGGGGGAACCACCTGCGGCCGCTTCGGGTCCCGCAAGCGCGTACTCGCCGTCGCCGGAGCCAACATCGGCCGGTTCAGCGAATGTTTCCCGCCCAGCACTGCACCGACGTCTTCCCCAAAACTGTTCGGCCGCGTACAGCAGCTCAGCCAAGGCTGACGGCCTACAGATCACCAACAGAGTCCAGAGACGGAAACAGATCCAGCGGCATTTCCTGACCTCGTCCGATCTCGGCCCAGATCGTCTTGCCCTGGCGGCCATAGCGTGTGCCCCACATGTCGGTGAGTTGGGCCACGAGGAAAAGGCCTCGGCCTCCTTCGTCCTCGTCGCCGGCGCGACGTAGGTGCGGGGAAGTGTGTCCCCCGTCCGAAACCTCGCAGATCAGTGTGCGGTCGACGTCACGGAGCAGGCGCAGGGAGACCGGGGGGCCGCCGTATCGGATCGCGTCGGTGACGAGTTCGCTCACGACGAGTTCTGCGACGAACGTCGCGTCGTCCAGCCCCCACTCCTCCAGCTTCCCTCGTGCCAGTGCGCGGGCTGTGGACACCTCGGCCGGATAAACCGGTAGCCGCGTCGGTGACGGAACCGAGCACGGGGATCCGTCTGGACGGGGAGCCTGCCGTACATCCTGTTGGCCGTAGCTGGTCGAGGAGGCACCCTGTCCGCTGCGCCGTTCCGGACCATGACCTGGGCACCATGGGCCGTCGCAGCACTGATGGCCGCTCGCGGCCCGGTGGGCCGCCCCGGGTGCACGGGCCGGAGCCGGGGGCCGCGGTAGGTCACTGCCGACGGCGACGAGCGCAATGCTGTGTCTGGACGACGCCAGCCGGTCCCTGATCGGCTCCAGGAGCCGGTCGTGGGTCAGGGAACATGACCGCTTCCTTGGACCGGGAGTGCCGGAAGAACGTAGTAACGGCATCACGCTGTGAGGTACCTATGACAGTCCAGCGGGGCGGCTGCCGCCGTGCTCGTCCCTCGCCTCACTCCACCGACGAGCCCCGCATCACCGCGTCCGCTCCCTGCCGCCCCGGCGCTCCGCCCGCCGCCGAGGCGATCGTGCCTGCGTCGGTGATGTCAGCGCGGTGCGACTCCCGCGTCAGCGCGATCGCCGTTGCGCTGACCAGACAGACAGCGATCAGATAGACGCTGACCGACGCGGAGTTGGTGTCCCCGCCCGCCCCGGCGAGCAGGCTGCTGGCGACCAGCGGCGCCGTGCCCGCGCCCAGCGTGGAGGAAAGCTGGTAGCCGAGCGAGGCGCCGGTGTACCGGGCGCGCGTGCCGAACATCTCGCTGACGAAGGCCGCCATCGGCCCGTACATGGAGGCCTGCAGGATCGGGTTGCCGATGATGTACGCGACGAACAGGAGCGTCGCCGAGCCGCTGTTGACGAGCGCGAACAGTGGGAACGCGGCCGCGGCGGTGACCAGCGCGCCAGTGATCATGACGGGGCGGCGGCCCACCCGGTCCGAGAGCATCGCGAACGCGGGGATGGTGAAGATGTGCAGCGCCGAGGAGACCGTCTGCGCGAGCAGCACGGTCGAGCGTTCGAAGCCGACACCGGTGGCGTACGTGAGCATGAAGGTGGCGAGCAGCGACTGGAGGACGAGGGCCGCGCAGCCTCCGAGGCAGGACAGGACGATGTTCTTGCGGTAGCGGCGCAGGACGGTGAGCAGGGGCGCTTCCTGATTGGGCGTCTCCAGCGCGGCCCGGCGCTGCGCTTCGGTGAAGACCGGGCTCTCGGTGACCTTGAGCCGGATGAACAGGCCGATCGCCATGAGCAGCAGGCTGAGCAGGAACGGCACCCGCCAGCCCCAGGCCAGAAAGTCGTCCTCGGGCAGCGCGGAGAAGGCGGCGAAGACGGCGGTGGCGAGCACGGCGCCCGCGGGTCCGCCCATGTTCGCGAACGACGCCATCAGACCACGGTGCCCGGCACTCGCGTGTTCCATGGCCATGAGGGCGGCGCCGCCCCACTCGCCGCCGACCGCGACGCCCTGGACCAGTCGGCAGACGACGAGCAGGATCGGCGCCCAGATGCCGACGGTGCCGTAGGTGGGCAGCAGGCCGATGGCGAAGCTGGCGAGCGCCATCAGGGTCATGGTCAGCACCAGCATCGACTTACGGCCGACGCGGTCGCCGAAATGGCCGAAGACGATGCCGCCCAGAGGACGTGCGACGTAGCCGACGGCGAGGGTGCCAAAGGCGGCGATCGTGCCGGCGAGTGCGTTCAGATCGGTGAAGAACAGCTCGTTGAAGACGAGTGAGGCGGCGGCACCGTAGAGCAGGAAGTCGTAGAACTCGATGGCGCTGCCGACAAAGCTGGACAGGGCGATTCGTCGTGACTCGGCGCGACGCGCAGCGTCGTTGAGGGGCATCTGCGGCTCCGGGGGTTGGGTGCGCTGCGGACGGTGGGGCACCGGGGTGGCAGCCGGATCGTCCACGGCCACCACGCGAGTGGTGTGCATTTTCCGCACAAGCGCATGTAGATAGCGAACACCCTGCGGGCAGCCCGGGAGGGTGTCAAGAGCCGCCCGAATGATCGATCAAACAGGCCCCGACGCAGACGAAGCAGGCCCCCACGCCGGCGTGGGGGCCTGAAGGGCAGTGTGGGGAGGAGCAGTGGCGCGGCTCAGCCCAGGGCCGAGATCTCCTTGGCGACCGCCCGCATCGCGGGTACGGACGCGTCAGCCACGTCCTCGCGCGCCGTGATGAGGTTGACGCACATGTGCAGCGCCGGATCGGCCATGCGCAACGGCACGGCGACGCCGTACGCGCCGGGTTCGACCTGCCCGAAGGTCTGGGCATACCCCTGATCACGGGCCTTCGTGACGTCGGGCGCCTCCCCCGGCGCGGGCAGGCGCAGTGTCGCGAGCGCCAGGCCGGCGGCACCGACCCCGACGGGATGGCGACTGCCGACCCGGTAGCTGAGGTGGTAGTCCACGGACCACGGTTCGACCACCGCGACGGCGACGGCTTCGTCCCCCTCGGCCGCGATCAGCGCCACCGTGGCGCCGAGTTCGTCGGCCGTGCGGCGCAGCACGGGCAGGGCGGCCTCGCGGACACCGGCCGCGTATCCGCGCGCCAGCGTGACCGTGCCGGAACCGGCCCGGTAACGGCCGTCGGATGTGCGCACGACCAGGTGGCGCTCGGCGAGCGTGACCAGGATCCGGTACGCGATGGTGCGGTGGACGCCCAAGCGCTGCGCCACGTCCTGCACGGCGAGTCCCTGCGGTTGCGCGGCGACGAGTTCGAGGGCGAGCAGCCCACGCGCGAGGGTCTGGGAGCCGACGGCCTTGCCCGCCGCCCCGTTCCCCCGCCCCTCGGCGCGCTCGGATCCGCCGCTCCGCGCACCCTGTGCGTCCGCCCCCGCCTGGTTGTCGCTCATCCGCTCAGTCTACGGGCTTGGTGGTGACACACCGTCACCCCCGAGGGTGCGGGTGCGGTCCCGTACAGTCGGAATGTCGCACAGGGCATCACGTCTGCCCCGCCCGGCGAGACGACCGTGACGTCGCCCGCCGGAGCACACCGGACTCCCCGGAAGGAAGAACCCGTTGAGCGACGACGCGCCGAGCGGCGTGCTGGGCAAGGCCCTCACCGTGCTGCAGGCCTTCACCGTCGAGGACACCACCCTGGGGTTCGCCGAACTGCAGCGGCGTACGGACTTCGCGAAGAGCACACTGCACCGGGTCCTCGGCGATCTGGTGGCCGCCAGGCTTCTCGACCGCGTGCAGGGGCGCTACCGGCTGTCCGGGCTCGTCTTCGAGCTGGGGATGCGCGCGTCGGTCGAGCGCGGCCTGCTCGAAGTGGCCACACCCTTCCTCGAGGACCTCTACGTACGCACCCATGAGCTCGTCCACCTGGGCACACGCGAGGGGTCGGAGGTCGTCTACGTCGCCAAGATGGGCGGCCACCAGCAGGCGGACTCGCCGTCGAGGCTCGGCGGACGGATGCCGTTGCACGCGACGGCACTCGGGAAGGTGCTGCTGGCCCACGCCCCGGCCGAGGTGCGCGAGACCTCACTGCGCGGCCCCCTGGAGCGCAAGGCACCCCGGACGATCACCAACGTCGACGTCCTGGCGCGGCAGCTGTCCGATGTGGTCACGAAGGGCGTCGCCTTCGAGTACGAGGAGTCGGCGGTCGGCATCGTCTGCGTCGCGGCCGGGATCTTCGGCCCGTCGGACGAGATCGTGGCCGCGGTCAGCGTGACGGGCCCGGTGCACCGGTTCCAGCCCGCACGGCACGCCAACAGCGTGCGCGCGGCCGCGGCAGGGATCTCCGCGACGCTCGGCCGCCGCGCCGCGCTGCGCAACAACCACTGACCGGGAATCGCGTCGGGAAAGAGTTCCGCGTGGCGGAACTCTTTCCTGGGCGTGAGGAGCCCTTGTTGTCCAAGCTGACGGCATGAACGAGATTTCCCTCGACACCGACACCGACGCCGTGACGCAGGCGGCGCAGCGGCTGCTGCGCGCGGCCGCCGGCCGCGTGCCCTGCCCCCCGGTGCGCGATCTGATCGGCAGCGACGACGTGAGGGCGGCGTACGCCGTCCAGGAGCTGCTCACCGCACGCCGCCTCGAAGCGGGCGGCCGTATCGCCGGCCGTAAGATCGGCCTCACCTCCCCCGCCGTGCAGCGGCAACTGGGCGTGGACCAGCCGGACTTCGGTGTGCTGTTCGCCGACATGAGCGTCGAGGACGGGGCGTCCGTGCCGGTCGGGGAGCTGCTCCAGCCCAAGGTCGAGGCGGAGATCGCGTTCGTCCTGGGCGCGGACCTCGCGTCCGGGCCGTTGGACGACGCCCAGGTCCGGGCCGCCGTGGCGCACGCGGTCCCCGCGCTGGAGATCGTGGACAGCCGGATCGCCGACTGGGACATCACCTTCGGTGACACGGTCGCCGACAACGGCTCCTCCGCGCTCTACGTCCTCGGGGCCCCCGTCAAGCCGCTCGCCGAGTTCGAGCCGGTCGAGGCCGTCATGACCTTGAAGCGGCACGGCGAGACCGTCTCCAGCGGTGACGGCGCCGCCTGCCTGGGCGATCCGCTCGCCGCGCTCGCCTGGCTGGCCCGGACCGCGCTCGACGTCGGCGACCCGCTGCGCGCGGGCCAGGTCGTGCTGTCCGGTGCCCTCGGCCCTATGGTGCCCGCCGCGGCCGGGGACGCGTTCACCGCCGACATCACCGGCCTCGGGTCCGTCTCCGTCCGCTTCCACGACGCGTCCGGCGTCTCCGACTCCTCCGGCGAAGGAACCTCCGCATGAAGACCAAGGTGGCCGTCATCGGCTCGGGCAACATCGGCACCGACCTGATGATCAAGGTGCTCCGGCTGTCGGACACCCTCGAGATGGGGGCGATGGTCGGCATCGATCCCGCGTCCGACGGGCTCGCGCGAGCCGGGCGGCTCGGCGTTCCGGTGACCGCCGAAGGCGTCCAGGGCCTGATCGCGATGGAAGGCTTCGAGGACATCAAGATCGTCTTCGACGCGACGTCCGCGAAGGCTCATGTCGCCAACGCCGCGACGCTCGCCCCGTACGGCAAGCAGCTCATCGACCTGACCCCCGCCGCCATCGGCCCGATGGTGGTCCCGGCGGTCAATCTGACCGACCACGTCGCGGCGGACAACGTCAACATGGTGACGTGCGGTGGCCAGGCCACCATCCCGATCGTCGCGGCGGTCTCCTCAGTGGCACCCGTCCCGTACGCGGAGATCGTCGCCTCGATCGCGTCGAAGAGCGCCGGTCCCGGCACCCGCGCGAACATCGACGAGTTCACCGAGACGACCAGCCATGCCATCGAGGCGGTCGGCGGCGCCGACCGCGGCAAGGCGGTCATCATCCTGAACCCGGCGGAGCCGCCGCTGATCATGCGCGACACCGTGCTCGCGCTGGTGAACGCGCCCGACGAGGCCACGCACGACGCGATCCGCGCGGCCGTCGCGAAGCGGGTCGACGAGGTGTCGGCGTATGTGCCGGGCTACCGGCTCAAGCAGCAGGTGCAGATCACGCCGGTCCCCGCCGACCAGCCCGTCCGCACCCTGACCACGGCCCCGGTCACCCACCAGGTCTCCGTCTTCCTCGAGGTCGAGGGAGCCGCCCACTACCTTCCGGCGTACGCCGGGAACCTCGACATCATGACCAGCGCGGCCCTGCGGATGGCCGAGGCCATGGCCGCCCGCGCCATCGAACTCCAGGGAGCCGGCGTATGACCGTCGCCAAGCTGTTCATCCAGGACGTCACCCTGCGCGACGGCATGCACGCCATCAGGCACCGTATCGAGCCCGAGCAGGTCGGCCGGATCGTGGCCGCCCTCGACGCGGCAGGCGTCGACGGGATCGAGGTGTCCCACGGCGACGGGCTCGCCGGCGGGTCCCTCAACTACGGTCCCGGCAGCAACACCGACTGGGAGTGGATCGAGGCGGCGGCCGCCCACATCGAGAACGCCCGTCTCACCACCCTCCTGCTGCCCGGCATCGGCACCGTCGAGGAGCTCAAGCGGGCGTACGCGCTCGGCGTGCGTTCGGTGCGGGTTGCCACACACTGCACCGAGGCCGACGTATCGGCCCAGCACATCGCCACGGCACGCGAGTTGGGCATGGACGTCTCCGGCTTCCTGATGATGAGTCACATGGCCGACGCCGGGACGCTGGCCCGGCAGGCCAAGCTGATGGAGTCCTACGGCGCCCACTGCGTCTACGTCACAGACTCCGGCGGCCGCCTCATGATGGACGGGGTGCGCGAGCGGATGCGTGCCTACCGCGACGTGCTGGACCCCGCCACGGAGATCGGCATCCACGCCCACGAGAACCTTTCCCTCGCCGTCGCCAACTCCATGGTCGCGGTCGAGGAAGGCGTGACCCGCGTGGACGCCTCCCTGGCCGGCCAGGGCGCGGGCGCCGGCAACTGTCCCATCGAACCGTTCATCGCGGTCGCCGACCTGAACGGCTGGGACCACGGCTGCGATCTCTTCGCCCTGCAGGACGCGGCCGAGGACCTGGTGCGACCGCTGCAGGACCGCCCGGTCCGCGTGGACCGCGAGACCCTCACCCTCGGCTACGCCGGGGTCTACGGCTCCTTCCTGCGCCACGCCGAGGCGGCGGCCGAACGCTACGGCGTCGACGTCCGGACGATCCTGGTCGAGGTCGGCAAGCGAGGCCTCGTCGGCGGCCAGGAGGACATGATCGTGGACGTGGCGCTGGGACTCGCGCAGGCGAGCTGACACCACCTACGGGACAGGGCCGGGAGGGCAAGATCTCCCGGCCCTCCTCGGCATGCCGACGCAGCCGCTTCGGCGCCGGCCGCACGGCACCTCTCGGCTCCCGGCGCAGTGATCAAGCACCCCTTGACATTCCTGCCGAGCACGCGTTCCATCGAATCGAGCGTGCAAATAACGCTCGTAAGCGTGCAGATAAAGAACGAGGAGTCGGGTCATGTCCCTCACCAAGGAAGCCGCGTCGCACGACATCGCCCTTCCGTCGGGCCTGCGCATGCGCTACTACGAGGCCGGAGAGGCCGGGGCCACACCCGTCGTCCTGCTGCACGGCTCCGGCCCCGGCGCGACGGGGTGGTCGAACTTCGCGGGCAACATCGGCCCGATCGCCGACGCCGGATTCCACGTCATCGCCCCCGACATGCCGGGCTGGGGCGACTCCGACGCCCAGGCGACCAAGGACATGGACCACGACGCGACGCTCGTGGAGTTCCTCGACGCGCTGGGCCTCGCGAAGGCCGCCCTCGTCGGCAATTCCATGGGCGCCCACACCGCGGTCCGCTTCGCCACGCTGCACCCGGAGCGCATCACACACCTGGTGACGATGGGCGCCTCGCTCGGCCGCGGCCCGGCGTCCCTGTTCGGTGCGGGCGACGGCCCGAGCGAGGGTCTGAAAGTCCTGGTCAAGGCCTACAAGGAAGCGAGCCCGCAGAACATGAAGGCGCTCGTCGAGATCATGACCTACGACAAGGCGCGCTTCGCGACGCCGGAGCTCACCCTGGCCCGCTCCGAGGCGGCGCTCACCCGCCCCGACCACCTGAAGAACTACGTCGAGGGCCTCGCCCACGGCGCCCCCATCCCGATCAAGGTCGACCGCGACAGGATCCCCGGCATCCAGACGCCGACGCTGCTCATCCACGGCAAGGACGACCGCGTACTGCACTACGAGACCAGCCTGTGGCTCCTGGCCAACATCCCCAACTCCCGTCTCGTGCTGCTCAATCGGTGCGGGCACTGGGCGATGATCGAGCACGCCGCCGAGTTCAACCGCCTCGTCATCGACTTCCTGTCGCACAACTGAACCGGCACCTGACCGGCAACCGCACCGGCACTGAATCGATCGGAACACCCCCATGACCACCTTCGACACCGACGTCGTTGTCATCGGAGCCGGGCCCGTCGGCCTCACCCTCGCCAATCTGATCGGCGTACGCGGCCACCGGGCCACCGTCCTGGAAGCCCGCCACCAGCTGATCGACTACCCCCGCGGCGTCGGCCTCGACGACGAGTCGATCCGCACCCTGCACACGGCAGGCCTGTGGGAGCAGATCCAGCCGTTCACGGTCCCGCACCATGTGGTGCGGCTGGTCAACGGAAGCGGCCAGGTCCTCGCCACCAACAACCCGAAGACGCAGGAGTTCGGCTACCCGCGCAAGCACGGCTTCGTCCAGCCCCTCGTCGACAAGGAGCTCGCCTCCGGCCTCGACCGGTTCCCCGGCACCGAACTGCGCTTGAGCCACAAGGTCGTGGGCCTGGAGGACCGCGGCGACCACGTCGAGGTCACCGCCGAGCAGATCGACACCGACGGCGAGGTCACCGGCACGGTCACCGTCACCGCCCGGTACGCCGTCGGCTGCGAGGGCGGCAGCTCCTTCACCCGCAAGTGGATGGGCGTGGAGTTCGAGGGAAAGTCGCCCTCGACCCGCTGGGTGGTCGTCGACGTGGCCAACGACCCGATCGGCACCCCGTCGGTCTATCTCGGCGCCGACCCACGCCGCCCGTACGTGTCCATCGGTCTGCCGCAGGGCATCCGCCGCTGGGAGTTCATGCTCCACGACGACGAGCCGACCGAGCTGTGCGACGACCCCGCGTTCATGCACTCCCTGCTCAAGCGCCATGTCCCCGACCCGTCGGCACTGAAGGTCATCAACCAGCGCACCTTCACCCACCACGGTCGCGTGGCCTCCGACTTCCGCAAGGGCCGGGTCTTCGTCGCCGGCGACGCCGCACACCTGATGCCGGTCTGGCTCGGCCAGGGCTGGAACTCCGGCATACGCGACGCGACGAACCTGGCCTGGAAGCTCAGCGCCGTCCTCGCCGGCGACGCGTCCGACGCCCTCCTGGACACGTACACCGACGAACGCCGCAAGCACGCCTCCGACATGATCGATGTGAACATGGCGGCCGGCACGGTCATGAAGATGGGCCGTTTCGGCGGCACAGTGCGCGACGTCGCCGCCTCCGTGCTCAACCTCGTGCCGAAGTGGAAGTCGTACTTCACCGAGCTGCGGTTCAAGCCCATGCCGCGCTACGCCGCCGGTGTCGTCGTCGACCAGGCCACACTTACCCCGGGCACGGCGCGGCCCGGCTTCAGACACGGCGGCAGGCTGGCCCCGTTCATCGACTCCCCCGGTGAACTCTCGCCGGTCGGCCTGCAGTTCATCCAGCCACGGGTCAACACCGCGGGCGCCACGAACGTCCTCCTTGACGACGTCACCGGCGACTGGTGGACGCTGGCCACCTGGGGCACCGACCCGACGGCGTACCTCACCGACGCCGACCTCGCACTCGTCCGCCGCCACCGGATCAAGTTGGTGTCCTTCATGCCGGAGACCCAGCGCTCCTGGGCCGAGCAGCAGTACGCGGGCTCCGCGGCACCCGTCACTGTGGTCGGCGACAGCACCGGCGCTCTCAAGGACTGGTTCGACGTCCGGGCCTGCGGCCTGGTCGTCCTGCGCCCCGACCACTTCGTGGCCGCGGCCTCCCTCACACGGCAGGCGTCCCAGGCCCTCGCCGCCCTGCGCGACGCGGCCTCGCTCTCCAGGCAACCCGCCGAGGAGTCCGTCAACGCGCCCGTCGAGGAACTCGCCACGGAAGGAGCCCTGTCATGACCGTCGCCCTGGTCACCATGTCGCACAGCCCGCTGCTGGAGTTCGCCGACCCGCCCGCCGAAATGGTCGACGCCGTCCAGGGCGCCTTCTCGTCCGCACGGACCTTCGTCAAGAAGTACGACCCCACCCTGGTCGTCTCCTTCGCACCCGACCACTACAACGGCTTCTTCTACGACCTGATGCCGCCGTTCTGCATCGGCTACGAGGCCATGGGCGTCGGCGACTACGGCACCACCGAAGGCCCCCTCAGCGTGCCGACCGAGCGCGCCGAGGAACTCGCCCAATGGGTGGCGGAACGCGACATCGACGTGGCCATCTCCCGCCGGATGGAGGTCGACCACGGCGCGATCCAGCCGTTGGAGATCCTCTTCGGCGGCATCGACACGGTGCCGACAATCCCCATCTTCGTCAACGGCGTGGCCAAGCCCTTCGTCACGATGCGGCGAGTACGGCGGCTCGGCGAGGCCATCGGCAGCTTCCTCGCCACCCTCAAGAACGAGCGCGTCCTCGTCATCGGCTCCGGCGGCCTCTCCCACGACCCGCCGGTCCCCCAGTGGGCCACCGCCGACGACGCCGCCCGCGCCATGCTGCTCGACGGCAGACACCCCACGGCCGCGGCCCGCGACGCCCGCCAGCAACGGGTCATCGACGCGGCGAAGGCGTTCGCGGCGGGCACGGCCACGATCCAGGACCTCAACCCCGAGTGGGACCGGGCCCTGATGACGACACTCGCCTCGGGCGACCTCTCCCCCATCGACGCGATGACACCCGCACAGATGGCCAAGGACGGCGGCAACTCCGCCCACGAGGTGCGCACTTGGGTCGCCGCCTTCGCAGCTCTCGGCGCGGCGGGCCCGTACGACGTGACGTACTCCTTCTACCAGCCGATCAAGGAGTACATCGCCGGCTTCGGTGTGATGGCCGCGCGCACCACCGCGTAAGTGCCCGGCAGCGCTTCGTCGGCTCACGAGCCCGACCGTTCGGTCCAGACGGTCTTGCCGCTCGGGGAGTAGCGGGTGCCCCAGAGGTCCGCCATCAGGGCGATCACGAACAGACCGCGACCGCTCTCGTCCGTGTCCGAGGCCTGGCGCGTGTGCGGTGAAGTGCTGCTGCCGTCGGCGACCCTGAAAGCAGCCGGGGTGAGCTGCGGGACCGTGTACAGCCATTCGGTGATCACGGCCTTCATCTGCGCGGATGATGTGTCGGCACCTGCACGGCCCACTTCGGCAACTGGCCCGGCAGTCGGACCGTGGTGCGGCCGCCTGTCGTGGAGACATGGGCGAAGTCCTCATCGTGTACGCGCTCGACAAGGCAGTGGCCACGGGCGCCTCCCCCGCGCGTACCGCGTGATGGCGACCGGGTCGTTCGCCGGGTGCACGCGGCGCCTGCCGCCGAAGGGACGCCCACCGCCACGGGACCGCGAACCCTCTGCGGCAAAGACACCTTCGCCATGGAGACGCCCAGCTGGAAGCCCTCCGAGCACCCCGAGGGGCCGTGGTATCCCGAGGAACACGCATCCGCGGTGTGCCCCGACTGCGATGCCGTGATGGAGACCTGACCGGCGGGCCGACTGCCCTGATGTCGCTGCGTCCCCGGAGAGAATTCCACCGCCGTCGCCACGGCCATGCACTCGTACGACGCGCTCCGACCACGTCGACACCCCCTTGCAGACGCCGACAAGCCACCTCTCCTCCCCGGGTGCCGTACCGCAACACTTCACGGCCCCCGCACAGCTGAACGACTCCGCGAACGTGCCTGTGGAGCTGCACGCAACGGCTCCGAGCGGTCGGGGTCTCCGGGATTCCTTCGGGTCCTAGGCGGACGGGGGTTCGCTGGTCAGCCTGCGCTCATTGGGTGTCTCGACCGCGTGAGGTCGAGCGCCGTCGACGACGTCGAGATGATGTTCTCGCGGCGCACGGAGCAGATCGAGGCCGACCAGCCCACCGCGCTCGTCCACAACGCTGTGGGCCGCGGTCGAGGCACACCTCAGCGTCGGCGCCCTCACCCTTCGCTTGCAACGACGCTCTGGCGGCGAGTCGCCGGGCCGCCGCAGAGGCGGTCGAACAGCAGGAGGCGAATGGGGCACGTCGGCGCCAGACGGCTTGCAGGTGCTCGCGGGTCCGGGTCGGCGGGCCAGGGCCGGGTCCCCGGCTTACGCTGGTCGGGGGGCTGCATCCGGGTGACGACGCATGCCGGAAGGGGCGCCCCGATGGATGAATACCCGCTGATCGAGAACCACGGTCTGATCGGTGATCTGCAGACCGCGGCGCTGGTGACCACCGACGGGACGATCGACTGGTTCTGCTGTCCACGCTTCGACTCCCCCAGCGTGTTCGGCGCTCTGCTAGACAAGGACAAGGGCGGGCACTGCACGGTCCGACCGGCTCACGTGACGTACGCGACCAAGCAGTTGTACCTGCCCGACACGGCGATCCTGGTGACCCGGTTCATGACCGAGGCAGGCGCCGGAGAGATGATCGACTTCATGCCCGTGACCGGTACGACGGTCACGTCCCGCCACCGCCTGGTCCGCCTGGTCCGCTGTGTGCGCGGCAGCATGACATTCGAGGTGGAGATCGCCCCGCGGTTCGACTACGGGCGCACGGGCCACGGCCTGCGCATCACCGAGCACGGAGCGCTGTTCTCCGCGGACGACGGCACGGAACTCACCGTGCACCCGATCCGCGAACCGGAGGACGCGCGGCTGACGGACGCCATCACTGCCCGGGAGTCCGACCTGCACTTCTCGATGACCCTGGAGGCGGGCCAGCAGCGCGGCATGGTCCTGGAGGCGGGCGCCGAAGGACCGCCCGCCGAGGTCCGCGAGGCCGAACACCGGCAGCTCTTCGAAGAGACCGCCACCTTCTGGCGCTCCTGGCTGAGCCAGTCGCGCTATACGGGGCGCTGGCGGGAGACGGTTGAGCGTTCCGCCATCACGCTGAAGCTCATGACCTTCGCCCCGAGCGGCGCCCTGGTGGCCGCCCCGACGGCGGCTCTGCCGGAGCAACTGGGCGGCGAGCGCAACTGGGACTACCGCTTCACCTGGATCCGTGACGCATCCTTCTCTGTCTACGCCCTGCTGGGACTGGGGTTCACCGAAGAGGCCAGGGCGTTCATCGTCTGGCTGGGCGACCGGGTCCAGGAACGGGCCGGCCACGACGGGGACTCGGGCCCGCTCAACATCATGTACAAGGTCGACGGCTCCTCCGACCTGGACGAGCAGGTCCTCGACCACTGGGAGGGCTATGCCCGCTCCGCGCCGGTACGCGTCGGCAACGGCGCCGCCACACAGCTCCAACTGGACATCTACGGCGAGGCGCTGGACAGCATCTACTTCGCGCAGCAGCACGGCTTCCACCTCGGGCACAAGGGATGGACCTCGCTGCTGACGGACCTGGACTGGCTGGCCGACCACTGGGACCAGGCGGAGGAGGGCCTGTGGGAGACCCGCGGCGGCCGCCAGGACTTCACCTACGGCCGGGTGATGTCGTGGGTGGCGTTCGACCGCGCTGTCCGGCTCGCCGAGTCGAACGGCTGGCCCTCCGCGGCCGCACGCTGGCAGGCCGAGCGGGACGCCACCTACCAGCAGGTCATGGCCAAGGGGTGGCACGAGAAACGCAAGGCCTTCGTCCAGCACTACGGCAGTGACGTACTGGACTCCTCGCTGCTGCGCATGGCGACGGTCGGGTTCCTCACCCCCCAGGACCCGATGTGGGCGTCGACCCTCGACGCCATGGAACAGGAACTGGTCAGCGACAGCCTCGTCTACCGCTACAACCCCGAGGCCTCACCCGACGGCCTGCGCGGCTCGGAGGGCACCTTCTCACTGTGCACGTTCATGTACGTCGACGCCCTGGCGCGCGCGGGACGGACCGACCGGGCGAGGCTGGTGTTCGAGAAGATGCTGGGGTACGCCAACCACCTGGGTCTCTACTCGGAGGAGATCGACCCGACGGGCCGTCAACTGGGCAACTTCCCCCAGGCGTTCACACATCTGGCTCTCATTGACGCAGTCATCACCTTGGACGCGGCTCTGAACAAGGGAGCGTAGTCAGCCCGGGCCGTGTGCGCCGGTGCGATACGGGTCCGAGCAGCACACGTGTCTCCTTCTGCCGGAGCGACCTCCCGGGCCTTGGCGACCGGTTCGAATCGGCCGTCGGCCGACCTTGATGCGCTACACGGCGGTGTCGCAGAGTCCGGTGCTCCCGCGGGATGTGCTGCGGCGGTTGTGGCTGCTGCTGCACCCGACCGCGGTGTCGCGATGGCACCGCGACCTGGTCGTACGCCGCCACGCCGCCACGTCCCGGCCCGAACGCCCGGACCGGCCGCGGACCATACAGCCGATCAGGACCCACCAGGGCATCGCCAACACTCGTCCGCTCCGGCGGCTGCCCGTCCCTCTCGCTGACCCGCAGCAGACAGCCCGCCTCGACATACGGAAGCGCCAACGCCTCGGCGTCATCCTCCACACATGCGAACATGCCGCGTGACCTGTGCGGACGAGGTTCTCGGCACGTGCAACGCCGGTGAGTGTTCCTCAGCTTGACGGGTGTGGCCAGTGCGCAAGGCTGCCGGTCGAGGGAGCGTGTCGCGTTGCCTCCTCCGGTGTGGAGTGAATCTCGTAAGCCTCACGCAGGCCGCTGATGTCGAAGACCTTGGCTATCCGGCCGGAGGCGGACGCGATCCGCAGTGAGCCATCGTGTTCACGGATGCGTTTCGTGACCGCCACGACCACGCCCAGCCCCATCGAGTCGAGGAAGGGTACGAAGCTCAGGTCAAGGACGAAGTGGCGGTGTCCCTCGTTGACGAGCTTGATCACCGCTTCACGGACCAGGGGAGAGGTGTGGGCGTCCACGTCGCCGTCGATCTCGACCACTGTCCAGCCGTTCACCACGTCATAGCTGACGGTCATGCGCTCGTTGCGGATAATGTTCGTTCGCATCATCGTCCTCCTCGCGTCTCCGGGCGGCGCGGGATCCGCCAGCGTGGCGTCACAGGGGAATGGATTCGTCCGTGCGGCCGACGCACCAGCACCGCGAGGCCCGAGTGAGAGTCGGTATGGTCGACGAGTGACCATGACGGTGCAGGCCGCGCCTACGGCACAGCGCCACACGACGTGCGCTCCGCCGCACCCACCGTCGGGGGTACCGGGCTTCCGCCCCTGCGCGCCGTGACGGAGCGCAGCGAGTGTCCAGGAACCACGCTAGACGCACGCTTGGACACCTGCCACAGATGCGAGACACCGCCGCACCGCCCGGCCTCGGTCCCACTCAGGTGGTACGCCGCCAGGAACCTGCACCCGGAATGCAACGCCACCAAGCGGTCGCCGGCCTCATCGACGAGTACGACCGCGCAAGCTGATCACTCCGCAACACCCCAGCTCAAGGAGTGCGAAGCAGTTTTGAAGCACTATGGGTTCTGACAGTTGTCGATCGCCACGCTCGTGGCGGTCTGCCGTTACGGGCAGCCGTCGAAGCCCACGGCGGACAGACGGCGGGGGCCCGGGCTGAACCTGGCGTACAGGAACGCCAGGAGGACCAGCGGCACGACAGCACCCAGGCCACGGCAAACTGCCGACCCGGTCCTGCTGAGCGAGTACTGCATCGAACCCTCCTGGCTGTCTCCCGCCCAGACAACCGCGAGGGAACGGCCCGCCTCACGCGGAAGTAGGCACTTGGAGCCTGGATTCACTCGTTTCGGCGATCGCAACCGAACCGACCACGACGCGGCGGACGGGCGCACGCGCACGGCGCTGCCGCGCCCTGACGCGACGAGTCGGCAACCGTGCACCACCATGCCCAGCCACCCTTCACATGAACTTTATGCACATGATCGATTACTTTCTGCACTCATGGCGGCTCGGTCAGCACATCGCTCACCCCGCCCCGGCTCCCACGCCGGGGCGGCTCTCGTCGTGCTGCTCGCCATGCTCGTCCATCTCCTCGGCTGCGCCCACGGCCCGGCACTCGCGGATTCCGTCCGGACGGACAGCCTGCTCACCATGACGACTTCGTGCCCTGCCTCTGCGGGAGTGGCTGACGAACCGGCGACGCAGCACGGGACTCCATCAGAAGACGAACCGGTGGAATGCGAGGGGAGTGACGAGCCCTCGGTTCAGCCACCGCGCGACATCGTCACCCCGGCACCGACAGCGGCCCTGACCGTGCAGCCGATGACCAACCCTGCCGCGCCCCATGTGCGCAGGCCGCCCCTGCCCCCGGCTCCCGACCCAGGCAGCCCCGATACCGGCCGGTCACGAGCCGGCCTGGGCGTGTGGAGGACGTGATTGTCCGCTGAACCGCGACGAGCGGCTGGCACCAGCGCCCCCGCGTCTCTCGCGGCAACGGGTCACATCTCACCCTCCGTCGACCAAGCGGCCCGGCTCCCCATCTGCCGCCGGCCGCGGGAGAACCACGCCATGGACCAACTCACCCACACCTCCGCACCCGCCTCCCCCGCCATGCTCCTCTCCGACGCCAAACACCCGTTGCACACCCCGGCCGGACTCGTCGGCGACACACCCGTCCTGTGGATCGGCGAACCCTTCACCACCGAGGGATGCGGATTCTGGGCCAAGCTCGAAGGCCACAACCCCGGCGGCATCAAGGACCGCACCGCCCTCCACATGGTCCAAGCCGCCCGCGAGCGCCGTCATTTGCCGTCCGGCGCCCGCATCGTCGAGTCCACCTCCGGCACCCTCGGCCTCGGTCTCGCCCTGGCCGGCGCGGTGTACGGCCATCCGGTCACGGTGGTCACCGACCCCGGCATGGAACCGCTGATGACCGGTCTGCTGACCGCGTACGGAGCGGACGTCGACCTCGTCACCACGCCGCACCCCGAGGGCGGCTGGCAACTGGCGCGTCGGGAGCGGGTGGAGGAACTCCTCGCCCTGTACCCCGACGCCTGGTGCCCGGACCAGTACCACAACCCCGACAACGTGACGGCCTACGCCTCCCTCGCCCGCGAAATCGTCGCGCAACTCGGCCGCGTCGACACACTCGTGGTCTCCGTCGGAACCGGAGGCCACTCGGCCGGCATCGCCTCTGTCCTGCGCACCTACTTCCCCAGGCTGCGTGTCGTCGGCGTGGACACCACCGGCTCCACGATCTTCGGGCAGCCCGCGTCGGCCCGGCTGATGCGCGGCCTGGGCAGCAGCATCTACCCGGGCAATGTCGCCTACGACCTGTTCGACGAGGTGCACTGGGTCGCCGCCCCCGAGGCTGTCTGGGCGGCGCGCCGCCTGGCCCGCCACCACTACGCCACCGGCGGCTGGAGTGTGGGCGCCGTCGCGCTCGTCTCCCGCTGGCTGGCCCGCACTCTGCCCGCCGAGAACCGGATCGTGACCATCTTCCCGGACGGCCCACAGCGCTACGTCGGCACCGTCTTCGACGACACGTACTGCCGCGCCCACGACCTGCTGGGACATCTGCCCGCCGACAACCCTGACGAGATCGACAACCCGCGCGACAGGGTGGTCACCCGCTGGACCCGCTGCACCCGTGTCGTCGACCCCCTCGCCGGAACGCGTGCCCCGCAGCGCCTCGCGGGAGCCGCCCGATGAGGAACCTGTGGCGCCAGACCCGCTCCTTCCCGCCCGCCGCACGACTGTTGATGGCCAACCAGTTCGCCATCAATCTCGCCTTCTACATGCTGATGCCCTACCTCGCCGCGCACCTGTCCGGCGATCTCGGGCTCGCCGCCTGGGCCGTCGGACTCGTCCTGGGCGTACGGAACTTCTCCCAGCAGGGCATGTTCCTCATCGGCGGCACCCTCGCCGACCGGTACGGATACAAGGCCCCCATCATGGCCGGCTGCCTGCTGCGCACGTTCGGGTTCGGGCTGCTCGGCTGGGTCGACAGCCTGCCCGCACTGATCGCCGCCTCCGCCGCGACCGGCTTCGCGGGCGCCCTGTTCAACCCGGCCGTCCGCGCCTACCTCGCGGCCGAGGCGGGCGAGCGCCGCGTCGATGCCTTCGCCACCTTCAACGTTTACTACCAGGCAGGCATGCTGCTCGGCCCTCTCGTCGGACTGGCCCTGCTGGCCGCCGACTTCCGTCTGGTGTGCACGGTCGCGGCCGTGATCTTCACCGCGCTCAGCGTGCTCCAGTGGCGCGCCCTGCCCGCGCGGGGAGGTACCGCGTCAGCGTCGACGGATGCGGAGGGTGTGCTGAGGCAGTGGCGCACGGTCGTGGCGAACCGGCCGTTCCTCCTCTTCTCCGTCGCCATGATCGGCTCGTACGTCCTCACGTTCCAGGTCTATCTCGCCCTCCCGCTGGCGGCCTCGAACGCACTGGGAGCGCGAGGCACGGTGGTCACCAGTGGACTGTTCGTGGTCTCGGCGGCCGTCGCCGTCGCGGGCCAACTGCGGCTCACTCAATGGGCCAGGCGCCGATGGTCACCGCATGAGGCGCTGGTCCGCGGCCTTGCCACGATGGGCCTCGCCTTCCTGCCATCGGCACTGGCGCCGCAGGCGCTGCCCACGGCGGTCATCGCCGCGCTCGCGGTGGCGGTCGTCCTGCTCGCCGCGGGCAGCGCGGTGGTCTACCCGTTCGAGATGGACACCGTCGTGGCCCTCTCCGGAGACCGTCTGGTCGCCACGCACTACGGGCTCTACAACACGGTCTCGGGCCTGGGCATCACCCTCGGCAACCTCGCCACGGGCGCCCTGTGGGACTTCGCCGTGCGGCACGACGTGCTCTGGCTGACCTGGACGGCCCTGACCATGACCGGTCTCGGCTGTGCCGCCGCACTCGCCGCGCTCGTCCGTTCCGGGCGGCTCACCGCGGGGCAGCCTCAGCCGGTGACTGCCTGACCGGACGGATCTCATGCCCGCGGGGCGGCGTCGAAGAGGGCGGAGATTCTTGTACTTCGGCGCCAACTCGCCGTCCTCCGCCGTCAGGTCGCCCGACCACGGCTCTCATGGGCGGACCGGGCGCTGGTCGCGGGAGGGGCGCGGCTGCTGCCCAAGGCCCTGCGAGGGCACGTGTGCGTCACCCCGGGCGCGCTGCCGCGCCGGCACGCCGACCTGGTCAAGCGCCGCCGGATGGACAAGCGCCCCGGTCCCGGCCGTCCGCCGACCCGGCTCATCTCGCGGGAGCCGACGTTGAGAATGGCCGCGGAGAACCCAACCCAGGGCTACCACAGGATCGCGGTCGAACTGGCCGGCCTGGACCGCCCGGTCGGAGCCCCAAAGGTATGGGCGATCCTGGACAAGGCCGGAATCGACCCGGTGCCCCGTCGCTCTGGCCCGACCTGGGCAGAGGCGCCGGCTCCGGGACCCGGACCGGCCGCTTCACCAGGAGCGGCCGGGTGCCGAATTCCTGCAGGACCAGGGCCCGCGACTCGGATCAGATGCGGATGCGGCGGCACGACTCGCGTACGTTCTCCGTTCGTCTCTTTCCTTTACACCTTGACTCCGTAGTTGCGCAATACACGTACTGCGATGATGCGCAGCACACGGTCATAGACGAAGCCGAGGATCCCGAGCGTGATGATGCCGACGAAGACCCAGTCGATCCGCCCGTAGTTGCGGGACGTCCAGATCAGCGAGCCCAGACCGACCTGGGACGCGACGATCTCGGCCGACACGATGGTGAGGAAGCTGTTGCCCATGGCGAGGCGGGCGCCGGTGACGATGTACGGGACGGTGGACGGCAGCACGATCCGCTGCAGGATCTGGCGGCGGTTCGCACCCAGGCTGGCCGCCGCACGCAGCTTGGACTCGTTGACGGCCATCACGCCCGCGCTGGTGTTGAGCGTCACGATGAAGACGGCCGTGTAGAAGATCAGGACCACCTTCGACGCCTCGCCGATGCCCAGCCAGACCACCGCCAGGGTGACGAAGGCGACCGGCGGGATGAAGCGGAAGAACTCGATATAGGGCTCCAGGAGTTGGCGGACCGTCTTGATCTGCCCGACGAGGAGGCCGATCGGAACGCCGACCACGATCCCGAGTCCCCAGCCGATCAGGATGCGGCGGCTGGACGCGATGACCGACTTGAGGAGGGTGCCGTCGCCCGCGAGTTCGCCCGCGGCCGACACGGTCTCCTTCGGCGAAGCGAGCAGCGACGAGCCGTACTTCGTGGCGAGCAGCTGCCAGATGCCGAGGCCGACGAGGACGGAGAGGGTGTAGACACCGGCGGTGCGCAGGCCCCGTCGCGTGCCCGCACGGACCGCGCGGCGGGGGCGCGCCTCTGGGCCCGAGCCGGTGGCAGGCATGGGGGTGGGGGTGTCCGTCGTGGTGAAGCTCATCGTGCGTCCTCCTCGAAGCCGGCTCCCTGATCGACCTGTTGGTCGAGGCCTTGAGCGCGCAGGGTTTTGCGGACCTCTTCCCCGATGTCCTGGCGCAGCTTGCGCCGTAGATCGATCGCAGCGGGGTCGTCCTCGTCACGCGGCCGTGCCAGTTGCACGTCGTAGACGGACTTGACCGAGGCCGCGGGTCCCGCCGTCATGACAGCGATCCGGTCCGCCAGCAGGATGGCCTCGTCGATGTCATGGGTGACGAAGACGATCGTGCAGCCCGACGCCCGCCAGATCCTGTCCGTCTCCTGCTGCAGGACTTGCCGGGTCTGCGCGTCGAGCGCGCCGAACGGCTCGTCCATGAGGACCACGCCCGGCTCATTGGCGAGGACTCGGGCGATCTGGACGCGCTGGCGCATGCCGCCGCTGAGCTGCCCCGGAAAGCGCTCCGCACAGTGGCGCAGGCCGACCAGGCCGAGGAACTCATCGGCGAGGCGGGCCTGTTCGGCGCGTGACACGCCACGCATACGCGGGCCGAACGCCACGTTCTGGCGCACGGTCATCCAGTCGAAGAGGGCCTCGCTGCTCTGGAAGACCATGCCCCGTTCGGGATCGGGCCCCGCGATCGCCGCGCCGTCCGCGGTGAGGCCGCCCTCGCTCACCTCGACGAAGCCCGCCATGGCGGACAGGAGGGTGGACTTGCCGCAGCCGCTCGGGCCGAGCAGGCAGAGGAACTCACCCGCCGCGATGTCGAGGTCGATGCCGCTGACGGCCTGGAAAGGGCCGAAGTGAATGCCGACGCCGTCGGCGCGCAACGCCGCACCGCGCGTCACCTCAATCAACTGGCCTGCATCTGAGGCGAGTTGAGCATGTACGCTCTTCGTCATCGCGATCCCTCCGTGTGCTCGCGCAGCCATCCGTCCAGTACGGCCTTGGACACGTCCGGCTCGGACTTGACCTTGCCGGTGCTCGCGTAGAACTCGGCGGTACGCCGATAGGCCACCAGGTCGGCGGCGGTGAAGTCGCGTACGGCGAAGTCGATTTCCTCGATGGCGTTCACGGTCTGCTCGGCCGGAACCTTGGCCGCGTCCTTGGTCGCCTTCGCCGCGGCGGCCGGGTCGCTCTCGGTCTTCTTGGTCGCCTCCGCGAGGGCGGCGGCGACCTTCGCGGCAGTGTCGGGGTTGGCCCGCAGCCAGGATGAGGTGGCCAGCAGCCACTGCTGGTAGGAGACGCCATAGTCGCCGGTGGTCGCCACGACCCTCGCGCCGAGCTCCTTGCCCTTCGTCGGCCACGGCTCCCACAGGACGTACCCGTCGATGTCACCCTTCTTCGTCAGGGCGGGGATCTCGGCCGGGTCCGCGGTGACGAGGTCGACCGATCCTGCGCCGATGCCCTTCGACTCCAGGTACCGAGTGGCCGCGAGCTCGGAGAGGCCGGGGACGACGGCCATCTTCCCTATCTGCGAGGGGGACTTGATGCCCGGGCGGAGGACGACCTTGAGGTACTTCCCCGAGCTCTCGTACACGAGCAGTGAGCGCAGGCTCGGGCTCTGCGCAAGCACGCCGATAGTGGTGGTGTCCGAGTTGCCCGCCATCTGCACCTGCCCCGCGCTGAGCGCGTCGACTCCCTCGCCGCCCTTGGCGAACTGCACGAGGTCGACGTTCACGCCGTGCTTCGCCCACAGGTCCTCCGCATCGGCCAGGAAGAACGGCGCGAACGAGGCATCGATTCCGACGGCGATCCGGACCTGGGGTCCCGCCCCGCCTCCGGAGCCGCCAGCGGAGTCGGTGGTGCCCGCCATGCAGGCGGTCGATGACAACAGGGCCGCCGTGGCGAGGAGGGCGGAGCGGGCCAGAGGGTATCTCGGACGTGACGCCGGCAACATGGGCACCTCACAGTGGGACGCGTTTCGGCAGGTCGACGGGGTGCGGGCCCGCAAGGCGGCGCACGCTACCGGCCGTGGCGCGCTGCCGCACGGGCGACGGTCCGCTGAGCGGGATGTCTCCGGTTCAGCCGGGATCCGTCGAGTCGCGCGCGCCGCTTCCCGTCTTGCGCGCCATTTCCCGTCGTACGCGTCTCGACCCGTCGTGCGCGGCCGACGTCTCGCCAGGCGGACCGACACCCTTGAGCCCCCACCGGGCCGTCCATACGCTCCGGCGATCCCCAGCTCGATCGGCAAGGAGTGCACATGACCCGTCAGTCCACGAACGGCGACGCACCGTCGCCTGCGGCCTCGGACGCTGTTCCGGTACGACGCGTCGTCACCGCGTCCCTCGCCGGCAACATGCTGGAGTGGTACGACTTCTTCCTCTACACGACGGCCGCCGCCATGGTCCTCGGCTCGGTCTTCTTCCCCTCCGGCGGACATCCTCTGCTCGGCACGATCGCCGCCCTGGCCGGGCACGCCGTCGGCTTCGCGGCCCGGCCCATCGGCGGTCTCGTCTTCGGTCACATCGGAGACCGGCGGGGCCGCAAGACGGCGCTGCTCGCGACCATCTCGCTGATGGGCGGCGCGACCTTCTGCATGGGTCTGCTGCCCTCGTACTCGACGGCGGGCATCGTCTCGCCGCTGCTGCTCGTGGTGCTCCGCATCCTGCAAGGTGCCGCAGCGGGCGGCGAGTGGGGCGGCGGTGTGCTCATCATCACGGAGAACGTTCCGCCCAACCGCCGTGGATTCCTTGCCTCGTTCAGTTCGTGCGGCATGGGGATCGGTTTCGTGCTCTCGTCCCTTGCTCTGTGGCTGGCCCAGCAGGCGAGCGGCGATGCCTTCGCCGCCTGGGGCTGGCGCCTGCCGTTCCTGGCGAGTGCGGTGATCTTCGCGGTCGGCCTGTACATCCGCCGCAACCTCGGCGAGACGGAGAGCTTCGAGGAGACGACAGTCACGGGGGCGGAGGCCGCCGACAAGGCGGTCGCGAGCGAGGCGCGTTCGCCCCTGCGCGAGGTTCTGCGGCGCCATCCGCGCCAGATCCTGTTCGCCATGGCCCTGCGCTTCGCAGACAGCGGCGCGAGCTACATCTTCATGTCGTTCTCGCTCGTGTACGGGGCGTACGTCGGGATCTCGTCGACCGTGCTGCTGTGGGCGGGGATCGTCGGGATGACGGTGGACTCGGTGATGATGGTCGTCTTCGGCCGGCTCTCCGACCGGGTGGGGCGACGGCCCGTGTACCTCGGCGGAACCATCGGCATCATCGTGTGGGCGGTGCCGTTCTTCCTGCTGATGGACACCGGGGAGACCGCGGCGGTGTGGCTGGCGTTCGTCGTCGGGCACATCGCCATCGCCGCGATGATCGGCGTACAGCCCTCGTACTTCGCCGAGCTGTTCAGCACCCGGACCCGGTATTCCGGGATGGCGATCGGTCACGAGCTTTCCTCCGCCGTGGCCGGCGGTCTGTCCCCCGTGGCCGCGACCGCGCTGCTCGCCGCGACCGGACACTTCCTGCCGGTCGCACTGCTCACGATCGCCATGGCACTGGTCGCGACCGTCGCGCTGGTCTTCTTCGCGGACCGGACCGCGACGGCGGACGTGGCGCAGGACCCGTCCCCATCCGCCTCCGACACCAGCACCGAGACCGACACCCATGGAGAAATCACAGCAAAAAGGGACACCGGCGCGCCTGTTGCCTGATGTTCACGTCGGGGCCCCTCTATGCAACATGCCCTTGATGCACTTCAAATGGCCTTTCCGCCATGTGAAGGAGCACGAGGACGCCGATGGATCTGCGGGAGTCGGACACCGAGGAAACCGCCCTGCCCAATTCCGTCCTGGGCAAGGCGCAGCTGCTGCTCGGCGCGTTCGAGTCGGGTGCGGTCCGGCTGCGTCTGAGTGAGCTGAGCCGAAGGTCGGGGGTGCCGAAGGCCTCGGCGTACCGCCTCGCCCAGGAGCTGGTGCAGTGGGGACTGCTCGACCGGCACGACGAGACGTACGAACTCGGCATGCGCCTGTTCCAGCTCGGCGAGCGCGTGCCCGCCTCCGCGGTGTTGCGTTCCGCCGCGCGGCCACTGCTCACCGACCTGTTCGCGCGTACCCGTGCCGCGATCCACCTCGCGGTGCTCGACGAGACGCATGTGCTCTTCCTCGAGAAGATCGGCGGGGAAGCGAGCGTGCGCACGCATTCGCAACTCGGCGGCCGCCTGCCGGCGTCGTGCACGGCGACCGGGAAGCTGCTCCTCGCCCTGTCTCCTGACGGACACCGGCACGTCCGACACCTCGCTCAGGGCACGGGGACAGGGCTTGCGACGCTCACCGAGCGGTCCGTGGTGTCCACAGCCGCCCTCGGACGGCAGCTGGCAGCCGTGCGGCGGCAGGGATTCGCCCACGAGGTCGGGGAGGTCAGGGCCGGTTTCGCCAGTCTCGCCGTGCCGGTGGCGGGACCCGACGGCGTCGTGCGCGCGGCCCTGTCGGCGACCGCGCCCGTGTCCGAGGTCTCGGTGGAGCGGCTGCTGCCCGCCCTGCGGTCCACGGCGGCCGGTATCACGCGAGGGCTCACGCACTCTGCGCAACCGCGGGTCCGGTGAACGGAACACCTGCCTGGCTGCCAGGACCCGGGGAGGTGATCGTGAGGCTCCGCTCGCGATGATGGGGAGGAGCCCTGGTGGAAGCCGTGGCAGGAGCCTTGACAGGAGCCGGGCCGGGACGCTCGGCAGAAGCAGACCCGGCGCCGCTGCGCGTGCTCGATCTGACGGATGAACTGGCGTATCAGGGTGCGCGGCTGCTCGTGGGGATCGGCGCCGACGTCGTACGGATCGAGCCGGGCGCGGGCCTGGACCCGGCGGCTCGAACGCACTGGCACGCGGGGAAGCGCTGGGTGCCGGTGCGCGGGGCGGCCGAACTCGATGAGCTGGCGCGGGGCGCCGACATCGTTCTGGAGAGCGGACCCGTCGCGCGGTTGCGCGGGCTGCGGGAGGGCGACGGTACGTCGCGGTGGCCGCATGCCGTGCATGTGGTGGTGACGCCGTTCGGGCTCACCGGTCCGCGGCGCGACTGGGTCGGCGACGACCTCGTCCTCGCGTCGGCAGGCGGCATGACGTGGCTGGGCGGACGGTCCGGCGCGCAGCCGAAGCCGCCGCCACGCGAACAGGCGGTGCAGACGGCCGGTGCGCACGCGGCGATCGGAGCGCTGCTCGGCGTCGTGTCGGGCCGGCCCCAACTGGTCGACGTCTCCGTACAGGAGGCCGTCGCCGCCACCCTGGAGACCGCCGCCCTCACCTGGATCCACGCAGGTCGTTTCCCGGTGCGCAATGGCGGGGTGTACGAGCACGTGGCACATCGGATCTTCGCGGCGGCGGACGGGTACGTCGCCGGTGGTTACTCGGGCAGCGACCGCATGTGGACCGATCTGCTCGCGTGGATGGTGGAGCGGGGCGAGGCCGGCGACCTGACCGACGCCTGCTGGAGCGACGCCGCCTACCGGTGGAAGGGGCGGGCCCACGTCGACGAGCTCGTACAGCGGTTCGCGGCCCGGTGGCCGGCCGCCGAACTCGCCGACGAGGCGCGGGCGCGCGCTCTGCCGTGGGCGGAGGTCGTGGCGCCGGAGCGGCTGACGGTCAACCCGCAGCTGCGCGACCGGGGCGCGCTGGTCACCGTCACCGGTGAGGGGCTGCCGGAGAGCGGGGTGGAGGACGTCGGTTTCCCGTGGGCTGCGCTGCCCCGACCGGTCGCGCTGGAGGCGGTACGGGAGGTGCCGCGGTCGGAGTCCCCGTGGCGGGAGCCGGAGCGGCGAGGGTTGCGCGGGAGGCCCAAGTCCCGTGCCCTGGAAGGGGTTCGGGTCCTCGATCTGACCTGGGTGCTCGCCGGTCCGTACGTCACGAAGCAGTTGGGCGAGCACGGTGCGGACATCGTCAAGGTCGAGTCGAAACACCGGCAGGACCCCACGCGCTTCGCCCCCTCGATGCATCTGCGGCCGGGCGCCGACCCGGACGACAGCGGCTACTTCCTCAACTTCAACCGGAACAAGCGCAGCGTCGCCCTGAACCTGCGCACCGGTGAAGGGCAACGCCTGCTCCGGGAGTTGGTGCCGCACTGCGACGTGATCGTGGAGAACTTCAGCCCCGGGGTGCTCGCCCGGTGGGGCATGGACTACGCGTCGCTGCGCGAGCTGAATCCGGACGTCGTCCTGGTGTCGATGGCGGGGGTCGGGCAGACAGGTCCCTGGCGCAAGGCCGTGACGTTCGCCGACACGCTTGCCGCGATGTCGGGTCTGTCGAGCGAGACCCGGGATCCGGGCGGCCCGCCGCAGGGCCTGACGTTCGGGCTCGGCGACATGGTCGCGGCCAATGCCGCCGTGCTCGCCACGCTCGATCTGCTGGCGCGGGGGCGCGGCGGGCACGTGGACCTGTCCCAGTTGGAGGCGATGGCCGCGACGATGGGTCCGGCCGCGCTGGAGCCGGTGCTGGACGAGGGCCGGCCGGATCCGCGGACCGCCGAGCACCCCAACCGGTCGCCTCACGCCGTGCCGCACGGCGTGTATCCGGCGGCCGGGAACGACCGGTGGGTGGCCGTTTCCGTGACCGACGAGGCGCAGTGGAGGTCGCTCACCCGCCTCGTCGATCTCCCCTGCCAGAACGGCGACTTGGGGGCTCGCCGGGCCCGCGAGGACGCGATCGACGCGGCCCTGGCGGACTGGACGCGCGGCCATGACGCGCACAAGCTCGCCGCGCTGCTGCAGGCGGAAGGCGTCCCGGCGGCGGTCGTGGCGACCGGCCGGGATCTGGTCGAGGCCGACGAGCACCTCGACGCCCGCGGCTTCTATCCCGTACTGGACCATCCCCTGGCCGGATCCGTCCGGCACGAGGGCGTCGTGGCCCGGCTCGCGGCGACGCCCGGCGCGCTCACCGACCCGGCCCCGCTCCTCGGGCAGCACACCCGCGAGGTGCTGCACGAGGTGCTCGGCCTCGACGACGACCGACTCGACGCGCTGGCGGCCGAAGGCGTCACCGAATGACGCGTCCCGGCCACGGAGACGTCACCGAACGACCAAGGAGAACAGCACCATGACCGCACCCTCCGTACTCGACGTGACCCGCGACGGTGCCGTGGCAACGATCCGGGTCGACCGGCCCAAGGCGAACGCCGTAGATCCGGCGATGATCGAGGAGTTCCTCACGGTCCTGCCGCCCCTCGCGGCCGACCCGGAGGTGCGCTGCATCGTCGTGACCGGTACCGGCCGGTTCTTCATCGCCGGGGCCGACATCGCGGTGATGCGGGACCTGTCGGCGGAGAACCAGGCCAGGATGCGCCGCTGGATCGACGTGCAGCGGGTCATCGAGCGGGCGCCGAAGCCGGTCGTCGCGGCGATGAACGGGCATGCGCTCGGCGGCGGCGCCGAACTGTCGCTCGCCTGCGATCTGCGGATCGTCTCCGCCGACGCCGTCTTCGGGTTCCCGGAGATCCGGCTCGGCCTGTTCCCGGGGGCCGGCGGCAGTCAGCGGCTGCCGCGACTCGTCGGACCGCACCTGGCGAAGCGCCTCATGATCGAGGGCGAACGGCTCACGGCACAGAAGGCGTTGGAGCTCGGGCTCGTGGACCTCGTGGCGGCGCCGGACGCGTTCGACGTCGTGGTCGCCGAGCGGGCCCGCGCGCTCGCCGCGCAGCCCACGGCAGCGATCGCGCTGCTCAAGCGGGTCGTGGACGAGGGCTACGGGCTACCCGTCGAGGAGGCCCTGGAGCGGGAGGAGAAGGGCGTGGCGGAACTGACCCGTACCGCCGACGCGGCCGAAGGGCTGCAGGCGTTCCTGGACAAGCGGGACGCGGTGTTCATGGGCCGGTGAGGGCGCACGGCTGCGGGGGCGGCGCGACGAACGGGCTGCCCCCGCAGTCCCGTTGGCGGCGTGCACGCACCCTGGGCGCCCAGGCGCGGCGACGTACGTACACCTGTCCTCCGACCCCAAGCACCTGTCGCGCCGCCTTCGCCCGTTCCGGTCAACGGACCGCTGCCGTTGGCTGGTTGTCCCCGCATCCGCACCCTCACCGCATGACACTCACACCATCCGCCGCCGACAGGTCCCTCACCGCTGCCACCGGCCCCGTCCTCGTCACCGGCGGCACCAGCGGCATCGGTCTCGCGGTGGCCCGCGCCGTGGCCCGCGCCGGGAGGCCCGTCGTGGTGACCGGGCGCTCGGCGGAGCGTTGCCAGAACGCCGATGGGCTCCTCAAGGACATCGGCGGGGAACATCTGGCCTCCGTCGCGGACACCACGGCCCCGGACGCCCTGGCGGACGTGATCGCCCGGGCCGCCGAACGCTGGGGGCCGGTCACCGGGCTCGTCACCTCGGCGGGGCGCCTCGCGCGCGGTTCGGTCCTCGACCTGCCGATCGGCGAACTGCGCGCCGCACTGGAGACCAACGTGGTCGGCACGTGGCTGGCCCTGCGCGCCGTCCTGCCGGGCATGCTCGACGCCGGGTACGGGCGCGTCGTGACGATCGGCTCCGTGCTCGGCTCGACGGGCGCCCCCGAGCGCGCCGGATACGCCACCACCAAGGGCGCGGTCGCCGCTCTCACGCGGTCGGCCGCGCTCGAACTCGCGGGCACCGGCGTGACGGTCAACTGCGTCGCCCCAGGACCGGTCCGCAGCCCCATGAACGAGAACGACACGGACGACGACGCCGCCGCTCAGGCAGCGTTCACCGCCAAGGTCCCGCTCGGCCGCTGGGGCCGTCCCGAGGACGTCGCCCACGCCGTCCTTCCGCTGCTCGCTCCCGGATCCGCCTTCACGACGGGCTCCGTGGTGTACGTCGACGGCGGCTATACGGCGCAGTGAGGCAGGCCCGCTTCCGGTACGGGTTCGCTGAGCGGACCGCCCCGCTGGTCCGAGGGACAACGCGGTGATGGGCTCGGCCCCGCAGCACCCGGAAACGTACGGAAGGACTCGCATGTCAGCAGCACCACAGAGCCATTACGCCGACGGCGCGGGGGTCAACTACCACTACCACGACCTGGGTTCGGGACCGGACACGGTCTTTCTGCACGGCGGCGGCCCGGGCTGCACCGCGTGGAGCGACTTCGGGCCCGTGGCCCCGCTGTTCGCGGCCGACCGGCGCTGTCTGCTCGTCGACATCCAGCAGTACGGCAAGTCGGAGAAGTCCCGCATCGAGGGGCCGATGTGGGACCACCACGCGGCCAGGACCGTCGGCCTGCTCGACACGCTCGGCGTGGACCGCGCCGACTTCGTGTGCAACTCGTGGGGCGGCACGATCGCCCTCAACCTGGCCGCGACGTACCCGGAACGGGTCCGCTCGCTCGTCATCACCGGCAGCATGCCGGTCTTCTACGGTCCGCTCGCCCCGCTCCCCGAGAACGGCCACCGCGGCCGCACGGCCCGCGACATCTATTACGGCGGTGAGGGCCCGACCCGCGAGAAGATGCGCCAGCTGATCACCAAGCTGGAGTGGTACGACGGCGCGAAGCTCCCCGATGAGACCCTCACCCTGCGCTACGAGCAGAGCCTCGACGAGGGCGAGCGCGCACTCGCCGCGATGTCCGACTCGCCGCGCGGCGACTGGCAGGACCTGACGGCGCAACTCGGGCGGATCCAGGCCCCCACGCTGTTCATGTGGGGCATGCAGGACGCGTTCCTCACCCCGGACTACCCGCTGATGCTGGCCCGCATGGTGCCTGGCGGGAGCCTGCACGTGATGGACCACGCCTCGCACCACCTCCAGGAGGAGCGCCCCGAGGCGTACCACTCGGTGGTCAGCGGCTTCCTCGACTCCCTCTCCTGACCGCCCCTTTCCCTACCTGCCCTGACCGCACCAACTCCCGGACGGAGTACGCCTCGTGACCATCTGGAACGAGATCAGCCCCACCCCTTTCCGCGTCGAGTACGCGGACGCCGCCGGCGTCCCCACCCGTACCCTGCGGGCCGGTGACCCGACCGCGCAGGCCGTCGTCTTCCTGCACGGCACGAGCGGTCACCTGGAGGCGTTCGCCCGCAACATCAGCGCGCACGCCGCGTACGACCTGCACGCCGTCGACATGCTCGGCCACGGCTACACCGGCAAGCCCGACAAGCCGTACGAGATCGCGGACTACGTCACCCACCTCGTCGACTACCTGGACGCCGTCGGTGTCGGGGCCGCCCACATCGTCGGCGAGTCGCTCGGCGGCTGGGTAGGCGCGCGGGCCGCCGTCGAGCACCCGGAGCGGGTGCTCAGCCTCCAGCTGCTGTGCGCCGGCGGCACGGTCGCCAACCCGACGGTGATGGACCGCATCCGGACCTCCACCCGGAAGGCCGTGACCAGTGACGACATCGAGCTGACGCGCAAGCGCATGCGGCTGCTCATGGCGGACGACGCGGACGCCACCGAGGAGCTGGTGGCGGCCCGGCACGCCATTTACCACACGCCGGAGTTCGTCGCGGGCGTCGACAACCTGCTCTCCCTGCAGGAGATGGAGCGCAGGCAGCGCAATCTGCTGCGCCCCGAGGAGCTCGGCCGGATCACCCAGCCGACCCTCGTGGTGTGGGGCCGGCAGAACCCGTTCGGCGAGACGCCCGAGGCGACGGCGATGCACGAGGCGATCCCGGGCTCGCGCCTTGAGCTCTTCGAGAACTGCGGGCACTGGCCGCAGCATGAGCAGGCCGAGCGCTTCAACGCCCTCAGCCTGGAGTTCATCGCCAAGGCGGCCGGCTGATGCGGGCGGCCCGGTTCCACACGTGGGGCGCAGCGCCGGTCGTCGACGAGGTGCCCGAGCCGGTGCGCAAGGAGGGCGAGGTCCTGGTCCGGGTCGAGGCGGGCGCGGTCGCCCACCTCGATGTGACCGTTGCCTCCGGCGAGTTCGCCTTGAAGCCGAACCCGCCGTACGTCGGTGGGGTCGAGGGCGCGGGCACCGTCCTGGAGGCCGACGCGGACTCCGGCCTCGCGCCCGGTACACAGGTGGTGCTGCGGGGCGGCGGCCTCGGCATCGTCCGCGACGGTACTTGGACGGAACGGGTCAGTGTGAAGCGCAAGGCGGTGACGCCGCTCGACGCCCCCCTCGAACCGGCCGTGGCGGCCAGCTTCTTCGTCCCCGCGACCACGGCGTACGTGGCGTTGCACGACGTCGGCAGGGTCGAGAAGGGTGAGGGGGTCGTCGTCGTCGGGGCGGCGGGCGCGGTCGGCGCGATGGTCGCCCAGCAGGCGCTCGCGGCGGGAGCGCGGGTGACCGGAGTGGTCGGCCGCGCCGACCAGCTCGCCGACGTTCCGGAGGGTGTCGAGGCGGTGCAGCTCGGCGACACGCAGAGCCTTGAGCGCCTCGCTCAGGACCGCTCGGCCGCGCTCCTTGTCGACACCCTCGGCGGCGACGGTCTCGTCGGCCGCAGCCGGTGGGTGCGACAGGGCGGGCGCGCGGTCGTCATCGGGTACGTGGCGGGCCCGCACGTGGCACTCGACCTGCCCAGCTGGCTCCTCGACGAGGTCGCTCTTCTTCCGGTCAACATGATCCGTGCGGAGCACCGGGCACGGGAGGTCGCGGGTGATCTCGTACGCCGGCTCTCTTCCGGTGAACTCACCGTGGCGGTCGAAAAGTTCGGCCTCGAGGACATCCCGTCGGCCCTGGACGCGCTGAAGAACGGCCGCGTACGGGGGCGCGCGGTCGTCCTGCCCTCGTAGAGCACAGGTGATCCCCGCGCCCGCGCGCGGGCGTGGGGATCCCTCACCCGGACCGGTCCCAGGTCACAGCGGTGACACCCCGATCCCGCAGCACGCCCTTGCGCACTTTCCCGGTCTCCGTGAGCGGCAGCTCCGCCACCACATCGACGTACCGCGGCACGGCGAACCCGGGCAACTCCCGCGCACAGTGCCGCGCCAGCTCCGCCGGGTCCACGGCCGAGCCGGCCCTCGGAACGACCGCCACCATCACCTCGTCCTCCGCCAGTTCGGAGGCGACGGGGAACGCCGCGGCCTGGGCGACCGCCGGATGGGAGCGGACAGCGCTCTCCACCTCGTACGAGGAGATGTTCTCGCCGCGGCGCCGGATGCAGTCCTTGACGCGGTCGACGAAGCGGAACCAGCCGTCGGGCTCGCGGACCACCCGGTCGCCGGTCCTGCGCCATCCTCCGGACGTTTCCTCCGGTTGCCCCAAGTAGCCGGAGGCGAAGGCGAATCGGCGATCGGTACGGACCATGAGCTCACCGGGGGTCCCGTCGGGGACCGGGGTGAGCTCCGCGTCGACGGCCTGCGCGTGGAAGCCGTCACGTACCGTCCCCATGTACCCCGGCCGATACCGGTCCGGGGTGTGCCCGATGACGAGGTTGGTCTCCGTGGACCCGAACCCGTCGACGACGGCGACGCCGAACCGTTCACGGAAGGGCTCCCACAGCGGAGCAGGGGTGGCAGGCGCGAGGGTGCGCCAGGCGCGGTGCGCCCGGTCGCCCTCCCCGGGCGGCTGCGCGAGCAGCATCGGCACCATCGCGCCGAGGAGATAGACACACGTGGCACCGGTCTGCGCCGCACGGGCCCAGTAGCGCGAGGCGGAGAACCGGCCGTCGACGACGATCTCGGCCCCCACCGTCATGGCCTGCGCGAGCGCGTTGATGGCGTTGGTGTGGAAGAGCGGCAGACAGGTGTAGAGGGTGTCGTCGGCGGTGAGGCGCAGGACGTCGGCCACGTTCCGCCCCCACCAGGCGAATTGGGCCTGCGGGCAGCGCACACCGCGCGAGGGTCCGGTGGTGCCGGAGGTGAAGAGGATCGCCGCGGTGTCGCCGGGCTCCGCCGCGCAGGGGGCCGCCGCCTGCGCCGTACCGGCCACGGGGGCGTCGTCCGCGCCGGCCACCCACACGCGGCCCGGGTATTCGGTGTCCGCCACCCGCGCCGCCAACTCGGCCGCGACATAGAGGAATCGGGGCTCGGCCTCACGCAACGCATGCCGCAGCAGCCGCCCGTGCAGGGCGGTGTTCAGCGGCACGACGACCGCGCCGAGCCAGGCGCAGCCGAGGATCAGGTCGACGAGTTCGACCCGGTTGGACAGCAGCGCGGCGACCCGGTCCCCCGGTCGGCAGCCCCGCTCCGACAGCGCACCGGCCATCGTGGCCGCGGCCGTCCGCGTCTGCGCGTAGCTACGCCGAGCGCCGTCCGCGGTGCGCAGAAAGGGCCGGTCGCCGAAGTGTTCGGCCGCGGCGTCGACGAGGCCGGGAATCGTCATGCGCTTCATGGCCGGATGCTGTCCCGCACCGGCTCCCCGATCAATCGATCCGGTTCGCTCAGCGGTCCGGTCCAGTCAGGTGAGCGCTCCGGTTCGCTCAGCGGTCCGCCGCTGCGCCGGTCCGGTCAGCGGAACGGTCCCATAGGCGGCGGACGGGCCGCGCCGGATGCTCGAGCCACAGACCGATCAGCGGTGCATGAGCAGGAGGCCACGGCAGGATGACGACGAGCGAAGAAATGCCGGCCCGCAATGAGGTCGCCCCCAAGCGGCCGGCCCGCCCGCGGCGCGCGGCCGGCGACAAGATGGGCCGACAGGACTGGTCGTCCTGGCCGCACTACGACAAGGCGGCGTCCGGATTCCGCGGCTACTGGTACCCGGTCACCTGGTCGAGCCACATCACCGACGACCCCAAGCCGTACACGATCTGCGGCGAGAAGATCACGCTGATCCGTGACAACGGCACGGCGTACGCGCTGCACAACCGCTGCCCGCACCGCGGTGTTCCGCTGTCCGAGGGCAGCCAGCAGTTCCCCGGCACGGTCAGCTGCCCGTACCACGGCTGGACCTTCGACCTGCCCACCGGAAATCTGTCCGCGGTCATCACGGACGGCCCTGGCTGTCGCCTGACCGGCAAGCTGGGCGTGCGCACGTACCAGGTCGAGGAGCGCCTCGGCATGGTGTGGGTGTACATCCCCGTCGCCGACGAGGAGCCGCACCCGATCGACGAGCAGCTGCCGGAGGAGCTGGTCTCGAACGCCTTCGTGATGGGGGGACGGATCGAGCCGCGCGGCGGCAACTGGCGGTTCGCCTGCGAGAACGGCTTCGACGAGGGCCACGCCAAGTACTTGCACCGCACAGCCCTTTGGCGGCTGTTCAAGCCGATGCCGACGTGGAACATCACCCGGATCGTGCCGCAGGGCCGCTGGATCTACCGGGTGCAGGACGAGGTGCACTGGGCGGCCGACTTCCCGGGCGTGGGCCGCTGGTCCAACAAGCGCTGGTGGAAGAAGCAGCCGCCGAAGGAGACGTTCAACCTCGGCAACACCGGCAAGGCGGACGCGGTCGACCCGACGATCGAGGCGCAGGAGTTCCCCGGATTCGCATCGCTGTCGATGCCGGGCGTGCTGCGGATCGCGTACCCGAACTTCATCCATTACGAGTTCTACGTCCCGGTCGACGACGACAACCACCGCTACGTCGGCGTGATGGTCAACTTCAAGGAGGGCTGGGGCACCGTCCCCTTCTACGGCAAGTACCTAGGCGCGATCCGCTGGCTGTTCCACGGGCAGTTCTCCGGACAGGACGCCTGGATGGTCGACGTCACGGACGCGCCCCCCGAGAAGCTGTACCGCCCCGACGTGTCGCTGACCTCCTGGCGCAACCTCAGCGAGGACGAGTACGGCAAGAAGCTCGCGGCCACCGGCGCCGCCGAGACCGACCCCACCACGGAGAAGGGTGCCTGACCATGGCCCGTACCCTGTTCAAACTGCTCGTCGGCGCCGCCCTCGCCGTGGCGCTCCCGCTCGTCAAAAAGCGCATCGCGCAGACCACGATGACGCAGGTCCGCCGGGTGAACCAGTGAGCACCGACGCGCTGGCGGGCCTCGACGAGCAGCGTCGCGCCTGGACCGCCGAAGCCTGGCGGCACGTCACCGCCGAGCGGCTGCGCGAGCTGATCGTGGGCCTGGTCGGCGTGCCGAGCCCGACCGGCGACGAGCGGCCGCTCGCCGAGCACATCGCGGCCACGCTCTCCTCCGTCGGCCTGCGCGCCACCACCCAGGCGATCGACGCCCGGCAGGCGAACGCCTGGGCCCGCCTCGAAGGTGACGGCAGCGGCCCGGACCTGATGCTGTACGCGCCCATCGACACGCTCACCGTGGGCGAGGAGAGCGAGGACGTGCCGTGGATCGGGCCCGAGCTGCGCGAGGACATGCGGCCGTGGGCCACCGTCTACGACGACCTGGTGACGGGGCTCGGCGCCTCCAACCCGAAGGGGCACGCGGCCTGCGTGATGATGGCCGCCGAGGCGATCGCGCTGGCCGGGATCCCGCTCACCGGCGACCTGGTGGCCGCGTTCGGCGCGGGCGGCATGCCCACCAACGCGCGCCCCGGCAGCGACCGGGCCAACACCGGTCAGGGTGTGGGGTGTTCGTTCCTTCTTGAGCAGGGCGTGTGGACCGACTATGCGGTGATCGCCAAGCCCGGCTGGACGGTGTCCTGGGACGAGGTCGGCCTGGCTTGGTTCGAGGTCACCGTGCACGGCACCCATACCTACGCGGGCTCGCGCCACCGCCTCCCCTACGACAACGCGATCGCCCGTGCCGCTGATGTCGTACGTCACCTGGAGGAGTGGTTCGTCACGTACGCGGAGCGGCACACGGACGGCACGGTCGCACCGCAGGGCATCGTGTCGTCGGTGCGCGGCGGCTGGCCGCGGATGGCGGCGGTCACCCCGGCCGTCTGCACGCTGCGGGTGGATCTGCGGATCGGTCCCGATACGACGCCGATTCAGGCGAAGCGTGAGTTCAAGTCCGCTGTCGAGGCGTTGAGGGACAAGCTGCCGGGTCTCGATGCCACGGTGGAGATGATCCTGGCCATCCCCGGCACCCGCACCAGCCGCGAGAGCTGGATCTTCCGCAGCGCCGCGGCCGGCTGGGAGGCCTTCGAGGGGCGGGCGCACGAGGTCATCGCGGCGAACAGCGGCGCGACCGACGCGAACATCCTGCGCGGGCGCGGCATCCCGACGGTGCGGGTCGGCATGCCGAAGGTGGCCGAGGCCCCGTTCGACATCGACTTCGCGCGCGGCATGAACACCGTGTCCGTGGCGGAGATGGAGCGGCTGACCCGCCATCTGATCCGCACGGCCGTCGACACCGTCACGCGTTCCCGTGACGAGCTGGAGCCTTCTCAGGACGGAGCAGTGGCATGACCGAGATCGTCCTTGGCGTGGGGGCCTCCCACAGCACCTTGATGAACACGCACTGGGAGGAGACCCTCCACAAGGACCGCGCCGAACGCTTCCGTGACGCGCTCGGTGAGGCCCGCGACGCGCTCGCCGAGGCGCGGGTGGACACCGTCGTCCTGGTGGGCTCCAATCACTTCCGCGGGTTCTGGCTCGACCTGATCCCCGCGTTCACGCTGGGCGTCGGCGAGTGCGTCGCCAGCGGCGAGTCCGGTACGCCGAAGGGCCCTCAGGCCGTGGACGTGCCGCTGGCCCACCACCTCGCCGACTCCCTGGTGGAGGGCGGGCGTTTCGACCCGGCGTTCTCCGCGCGGCTGCAGATCGACCACGGGCAGTCGCACGCGATCCAGTACCTCCTCGACGGCCTGGACGGCGTACGGATCGTGCCCCTCGTCGTCAACGTCTTCGCGCCCCCGCTGCCGACCCTGGAGCGGTGCGAGGAGCTGGGCCGCGCGATCCGCGAGGCCGTGCTCGCCTTCCCCGGCGACCGGCGGGTCGCGGTGGTCGGCTCAGGCGGTCTCTCGCACCGCCTGCCGTGGCCCGACTGGCGTGAACCGCACGGCGACGACGAGGAGTTCATGGTCGGCGCCTGGCTGAACGGCCGGGAGAACTGGGAGGACTACGACGCGCGGCGCCGCGAGATCATCCGGGCCGCGGAGGCCTCCCTCACGCCGGGGTTCGACGAGGAGTTCCTGTCGCTGATCGAGCGCGGCGAGGCGCACCGCCTGACCGCGTACTCGACGCAGGAGCTGGAGAAGGCGGCGGGCAACGGCGCGCAGGAGCTGCGTACGTGGCTGCTCATGGCGGCGGCACTCGACCACACGCCGGGGCGGCGCCTCGCCTACGAACCGATGCCCGAGTGGCTGACCGGCATGGGGGTCGCGGTCCTCGACCCGGGGGCTTCGGGCGACGGGCCGCGGACATGAGTGTCCCCGCCGTGATGCCGGCACACGGCCCGTGCCGGGCGGACGCCGGGAGCCGGGGGCTGGTGCTCGGCTCCCGTCCGGCGGGCGAGGCCGCAGCGGACGTCGAGCAGGCCGACTCGATGAACTCCGTGCTGGGGAAGGTCCGTCCGATCCTGGAGGCGTTCACCGCGGACGACAACGCGCTGTCGCTGGCCGAGCTGGTGCGCCGGTCGGGGGTGGCCAAGGCCACCGTGCACCGGCTCGCCCAGGAGCTCGTCACCTGGGGGCTGCTGGAGCGGGAGGGGTGCGACTACCGGCTCGGTCTGCGCCTGTTCGAGCTGGGCCAGCGGGTGCACCGGCAGCGGATCCTGCGCGAGGCGGTACAGCCGTACATGGAGGATCTGCTCCTGATCACCCGGGAGACCATCCACTTCGCCATCCACGACAGTCTGGACGTCGTCTACCTGGACAAGATCTTCCCGCACCGGGGGCTCAACGCGGAGTCCCGGGTGGCGGGCAGGCTCCCGCTGTACTGCACCGGGACGGGCAAGGCGATCATGGCCCATTCGCCGCCGTCGCTCTTCGTCGACGTCGTGCGCGGCGGTCTGAAGCCGCTCACCCGCCACACCGTCGTCTCCCCCGGCCGGCTGCGCGCGCAGCTCGACCGGATCCGGGAGGAGGGCATCGCCCTGGAGAGCGAGGAGATCCGCCTCGGCTACGCGAGCCTCGCCGTACCGGTCTTCGCGGGACGCACGTCGGGCCTGGTGGGTGCGCTGTCCATCACGGCGCCCACGTACCGGATGGACGCGGCCGGGCACGCGGCGGCACTGCGGACCGCCGCGCTGGGGATCGGACGGTCGCTGGCGTAGCCGCGCACGCGGATGTGGGGAGGGGCCTGCCTGAGTGCGGGCCCCTCCCCGCATCCGCGTCCTGGCGTCGTCGCGTCCTGCTCAGCGGAACGACTCCGTAGGAGGGACCGCCCGTCGTTCCTACGCTCCAGATCATGAGCCAACTCACCGACGAAACCGACGAAACCGATGACTTCGGGTTCGACACCGACGTCCTGATCATCGGCGCCGGTCCGGCCGGCCTCTACGGCGCCTACTACGCCGGTTTCCGCGGCCTGAGCGTCACGGTCATGGACGTACTGCCGCAGTTGGGCGGGCAGATCAGCGCCATGTACCCGGAGAAGCCGATCTTCGACATCGCCGGATTTCTCTCCGTGCGCGGCCGCGACCTGGTGGACGGGCTGGTCGCGCAGGCCGAACCGTACGCGCCCCGCTACTTGTTGGGCCACCGGGCCGTCGAGCTGACGCACGGCGTCGACGGCCGCCCGGTCGTCCGCAGCGACCAGGGTGCGACGGTGCGGGCGGGGGCCGTCGTCATCACCGGCGGCGTGGGGACGTTCACCCCGCGGGCGCTGCCGGCCGGTGAGGAGTTCCTCGGGCGGGGCCTGGAGTACTTCGTGCCGGACCCGTCCGTGCACACGGACAAGGACGTGGTGGTCGTCGGCGGCGGCGACAGCGCCTTCGACTGGGCAGCGATGCTCTCCCCGATCGCCCGCTCCGTGACGCTGGTGCACCGCACCGCCCGGTTCCGCGCGCACGCCGCGAGCGTCGCGAAGGTCCGCTCGCTGGGCGTCGAGATCGTCACCGACTGCGAGGTGAGCCGCCTGAGCGGGTCAACTCACCTGGAACAGGCGGAGATCCGGCACCGCACGACGAAGGAGACCCGTCTGCTCCCGGCCGGTTCGGTGGTCGCGGCCCTCGGCTTCCTCGCCGACCTCGGCCCGCTGCGGCACTGGGGCCTGGACCTCCAGGCCCGCACGATCACCGTCGACACCCGGATGGCCACCAACCTGCCCCGCGTGTTCGCGGCGGGCGACATCACCGACTACCCCGGCAAGGTCCGCCTGATCTCGGTCGGCTTCGGCGAGGCCGCCACCGCCGTCAACAACGCGGCGACCGTCATCGATCCGGAGGCCGCCCTGTTCCCCGGGCACTCCACCGAGAAGGAGCACTGAGCACACCATGGCGTACGTCATCGGCGCGTCCTGCGTCGACATCATGGACCGGTCCTGCATGGAGGAGTGCCCGGTCGACTGCATCTACGAGGGCGAGCGCAAGCTCTACATCAACCCGGTGGAGTGCATCGACTGCGGCGCCTGCGAGGTCGCCTGCCCCGAGCAGGCGATCACCGTCGACCGCAAGGCCGACCCCGACTTCCGCGAGGACAACAAGCGCTTCTTCGTGGAGGTTCTGCCGGGCCGCGACGCGCCGCTCGGCACTCCCGGCGGGGCGGGCGGCCTCGGCCCGGTGGGCGTCGACACGCCTCTCGTGGGCACCCGATGAGCACCACCGAGGGCGCCAAGTGAGCGCCGCACAGGAGTCGTTGCGCGTCGGGATCCGTATCCCTCCCTGCACGCGTGCCGACCGCATCGTCGACACCGTACGCAGGGCGGAAGCCCTGGGCTTCGACGAGGCCTGGTTCCCGGACTCCCAGCTGCTGTGGCGCGACGTATTCACCACGCTGACCGCCGCCGCCCTCGGCACCGAACGCATCGGCCTGGGCACAGCGGTGACGAACCTGGTGACCCGCCACCCGGCCGTCGTCGCCTCCGCCGCACGCAGTGTCGCGGAGCTCGCCCCGGGACGGTTCACCCTCGGGCTCGGCGTGGGCAACAGCTCGGTCGGGCCCGTCGGCCTGCGCCAGAGCACCACGGCCGCGATGCGCGAGGGGCTCGCTCTGCTGCGCGGGCTCTTGGACGGCGAGGAGCGGGACTTCGAGGGCCCGGCAGGCACGGTCCGTTCCCGGTTGCGCGCCCCCCGCCCCGGGGTACCGCTCCACCTGGCGGCGAGCGGGCCGCGGAACCTGCGACTGGCCGGGGAGGTCGCCGACGGTGCGATCCTGCTCAGCGGTGTCTCTCCGCACACTCTGGCGGGCGCCACCGCACGCGTTCGGGAGGGCGCGGAGGCGGCGGGGCGCACCGTGGCGTCGGTGCCGCTGACCGTCTCCGCGTACTGCGCCGTGACCGAGTCCGCAGCCGACACCGTGGCGGCGGCCCGGCAGATCAAGCCCATCTGCGTCTCGATCGCACAGAACGGCGGGGCGCCTTTCCTCGCCCTCGCCGGCATCCACCTCGACGTACCGGACGTCGTCGAGGGCGTGTACCCGGACCTCGTGCACGCCGAGGACTGGGACGCCGCGGTGAAGGTGGTGTCGCAGTGGGTCAGTGACGAGGCGGCGCTGCGGTTCGCCGAGGATTTCTGCCTGTTCGGCACCGCCGAGCAGATCGCGGAGCGGCTGCGCGCGCTCCGTGCCACCGGGGTGAGCGGAGTGTTCCTGCAGCACGTCGGCTCGTACGACCTTCCGGACGAACTGATCGAAGCCGTCGGTGCCTCGGTGCTGCCGGCCCTGTGACACGTGCACGCATGCACGAAGACACCACAACGCCAGTGCCGACGAGCGCGAGGAACGGAGACAACGGATGACGGATACGTTGCGCAAGGGATATGTCCCCAGCCCCTACGGCCAGTTGCACTACGCGGAGTCCGGCGACGGCGTCCCCGTGCTGCTGCTCCACCAGACACCGCGGTCCTGGACGGAGTACGTCGACGTGCTCCCCCTGGTCGGTGCCCGGCACCGGGCGATCGCCATGGACACCCTCGGCTTCGGCGCCTCGGCCAGGCCCGGGGGGCCGCATTCCATCGAGCGGTTCGCGGACGCCGCGGGCGCGCTCGTCGACGAGTTGGGCCTGGACCGCTTCCACCTCGTCGGGCACCACACGGGCGGGGTCATCGCCGTCGAACTGGCGGCGCGGTTCCAGGACCGCGTCGCCGGTCTGCTGCTGTCCGCCACCCCGTTCGTCGACGACGAGAAGCGGCGCGGCGCGGCAAGGCATCGGCGCATCGACCACGTCGACCCGAAGCCGGACGGCTCCCATCTCCAGGCCCTGTGGGACAACCGGCGCGGCTTCTACCGCGCGGGCGAGGAGGCCGCGCTCAACCGGTACGTGGCCGATGCCCTGGGCGTCCTCGACCGCGTGGAGGAAGGGCACGAGGCGATACGCCGTTACGACATGGAGGCGCGCCTGCCGCACATCACGGCGCGAACCCTCGCCGTCTGCGCACCCCATGACACCTATTCGCTGCCCTCACTGGCGAAGTTCGCCGACGCGCTGGGCTGCGAGACCCAGGTCCTGTCCGACGGGCATGTGGCCGCGCCGGAACAGGTGCCCCAGGAGTTCGCCGACATCGTTCTGGAGTGGATGGCCCGGAGCTGAGTGTGGTGACAGGTCGGTGCCCCACCGGAATCCCCCGGTGGGGCACCGACCTGTCACCACACTGACGTACACGCTCACTTGAGGGAGATACCCGCCCCGGGCCCCAGCGGCAGATCGAAGCCGTAGAACACCGCCAGGATGCCCAGCCACGCCACGAGGAACGGCACAACGAAGATGGCGAGCCGCGAGATGAGCGTCCCCAGCCGCGCCTCCGGCTCGTAGCGCTGCAGGAGTGCGAGGAGCAGGAACACGTACGGGTTCATTGGCGTGATCACGGCGGTGGCCGAGTCGCCGATGCGGAACGCGGCCTGGCTGAGGGCCGGGCTCATGCCGAGCAGCATGAACGCCGGGACGAACACGGGCCCGATCAGCGACCACAGCGCGGATCCGGAGAGGATCACCAGATTGAGGCACGAGACGAGCAGGATGAAGGCGACCAGTGCCCCGAAGCCGGTCAGCCCGACGGACTTGAGCAGCGCCGCCGCCTTCACCGCGAGCAGCACGCCCAGGTTGGACCAGTTGAACACCGCGATGACCTGCGCGGCGACGAACATCATGACGACGTAGCCGGACATGTTCTTCACCGAGTCGGTCATCGCGGCGACGACGCCCTCCGACCCGCTCAGCGTCTTCACCGTGAACCCGTACGTCACGCCCGCCAGCAGGAACGCGCCGAACAGGACCGGGACGATGCCCGTGAGCAGCGGTGACGGCACCAGCGCCCCGCCCTCCCCGCGCAGCGGTGCGCCGCTGGGCAGCCACAGCGACAGGACGACGGCCGCGTACACGGCGACGACGAGGCCGGTGCACAGCAGGCCGCGGCGCTCGGCCGGGGTGAGGCGGATGTCCTCGCTCTCGGAGGCGTCCGGTGCGTCGGCGGTCGCCGTGTAGGCGGGCAGCCTGGGTTCGAGCACCCGGCTGATCAGGAAGCCGCCGATGAGGCCGAGGACCAGGCTGCTCGCGGCGGTGAAGAAGTAGTTGGCGAGGATGTTCACGTCGGCGTGGTGGGTGTCCGACAGGACCGCGACGGCCTGCTGGGTGATGCCCGTGTAGAGCGCGTCGAGCGAACCGATCGTGAACCCGGCCGCGTATCCCGCGGTGACGCACGCGAAGCCGCCGATCAGGCCGGCCGCCGGATGGCGGCCCGCGCTCTTGAAGACGACCGCGGCGAGCGGCGGCAGCACGATCGCCGCGACGTCGCTCATCATGTGCGCCTGGCAGGCGACGAGCGCCACCAGGTACGGCAGGAAGGCGCGCGGGGCGCGGGCCAGGGTGGCCCGCATCGCGGTCTCCAGGAGACCGGCCCGCTCCGCGACACCCACCGCCATGATCATGAGCAGTACGGCGGCGATGGGCGGGAACGCCGCGAAGTTGGTGACGAGGTTCTCCACCAGCCAGCGCACCCCTGCGCCGGTCAGCAGCCCGGTGATCTGCTTGGTGTCGTCCGTCCCCGGCACCGTCACGGACACGTCCGCGAGGGCGAGCGCGGTGGAGACCACCGCGACCACCCCGAACAGGACGGTGAACAGGACGACCGGGTTGGGCAGGGCGTTGCCCGCCCGTTCGACGAAGGCGAGCACCCGGTCGATGCCGCGCGGCTTCTGCGTGGAAGGGCCCGGCGCCGCGGCCCGCTGCCCGGTCCCCGCGGACATCACGGACGCCCCCCGGCCGCGGCACCGACCAGGTCCTTGCGTACGACGCCGCCCTGGACGACGCAGACGATGTTGGCCGGGTCGCCGAGGACACCGATGTCGGCCAGCGGGTCGCCGTCGCACAGGACGAGGTCCGCCACGCGGCCCGCGGTCAGTGTGCCCAGGCGGTCGTCGACGCCGAGGAGTTCGGCGGAGTTGCGGGTGCCGGCGACGATGGCGTCCATCGGGTTCATGCCCAGGTCCACCAGGTAGCTCAGCTCCATCAGGTTCACGCCGTGCGGCCCGACGGCAGCGTCCGTGCCGAGTGCGATGCGGGCGCCCTGCTCGATGGCGCGGGCGATGTTCTCCTTGGTGATTCCGGACCAGCGGACCTTCTTCTGGTAGTGGTAATCCGGCATGGTCTCCTTGTTGATTCCGGCGTAGACCGTGGAGAGCGTCGGGACGACGAACGTGCCGCGCTCGGCGGCCAGTTCAAGGGCCTCGTCGTTGATCCCGTAGCCGTGCTCGATGCTGGTGACTCCCCCGCGGATCGCGTTGAGGATGCCGGAGGTGCCCTGGGCGTGCGCCGCGACCGGCTTGTCGCCGTGCCGGCGCGCCTCGTCGACGACGGCCCGGATCTCCTCCTCCGTCAGGCCCTCGTCGTCGGGCTGGTCGTACGGGCTGCCCATGCCGCCGGTGGCACAGACCTTCACCAGGTCGGCGCCCTCGCGGAGCACCCGGCGCACCGCGAGACGGGCCTCGTCGGCGGTGTCCGCGAGCGCGGACATGCCGTCGCTCAGGTCGGTTCCGTCGGGCAGCCGTACGTCGCCATGGCCGCCGGTGTGGCTGATCACGCGGACCGCGGTCTGGATCCGCGGGCCGACAATCCTGCCGGTCTCGACGGCCGTGCGGTACCCGGCGGCGAGGCCGGCCAGGTCGCGCACCGTGGTGACGCCCGCGTCGAGGGTCTGGCGCAGGCGCGCCGCGGTGTCGAGGGTGACGAGGACCCGGTCCAGCTCGCCGCGGCGGCCCGGGTGCGCGCCATGTGCGTAGGAGAGGTGGACGTGGCAGTCGAAGAAGCCGGGCAGCAGCGTGCGGCCACCGGCATCCACGCAGCGGACGTCGGAGGATGTGGTCGCGGGCGCCTGCGCGGCGGCCCCGGCGTAGGTGATGATCCCCTCGGCGTCGACGAGGACGACGGCGTCGTCCACCGGGGAGGAGCCGGTGCCGTCGATGAGCCGGGCGTTGTGGATACGCAAGGGGGTTCGTACCGCGTCCTGCGTGGTGACGTGCGTCATGGCGTGCCTTCACTCCTGGAGGTATGCAGGGGGGACCGGTTGGAGGGGAGTGTGGGATGCGTACGTCATCGCCGTACGACCGCGCAGATTTCGTTCGGGATTCCGGCAGTACGCGCAGAGAAGTGCCACCCATGGCGGTGCAGGAAAGTGCCACGGCCCGGCAGCGTCCCGGTGCCCCGGACGAGCTCGGTGAACTGGACGAACTCGACCGTGGCATCGTGCACGCCCTGCAGATCCAGCCGCGGGCCCCGTGGACGCTGGTCGGCGAGGTACTCCGGGTAAATCCGGTGACGACGGCGCGCCGTTGGCACCGCTTGGAGGAGGCGGGGCTCGCGTGGGTGACCGCCTATCCGCGGCTCACCGACACGCGGCTCGTGGTGACGGGCCTGGTCGAGGTGGACACCGTTCCCGGGGCCGCGGAGGACGTGGCCCTTGCGCTGGCCGCGGACCCGGCGGTGCCGAACATCAAGCTGACGGCCGGGGGCCGGGACATGGTCGCCGCCGTGCAGGCCCGGAGCCTGGACGAACTCTCCCGGCTCAGCACCTACGTGATCCAGCGAACCCCGGGCGTGCGGGCGACGCGTACGCACATCTCCACGGGGCTGCCGACCGACGGCAGCGGGTGGCGCCTGCGCAGCCTGGATGCGGAGCAGTGCGCACGCATGGAGGCGTCGGCCCCGGGCTCGTCGGCAACCGCCTCCGCGGCCCCGGCGCGCTGGGACTCGCTGGACGCGCGGCTGCTCGAACTCCTCAGCGTGGACGGCCGGATGTCGCTGCGCGACCTCGCGCAGGCGAGCGACGCGGCCCTGACCACGGTGCGCCGCAGGATGCAGTCCCTGCTCTCCTCGCGGCTGCGCCTGCGCTGCGACCTCGCCCGCCCGCTCTCCGGCTGGCCGCTGTCCGCGGTGTACTTCGCGTCCGTGCCGGGCCAGTACCTGGAGGAGACCAGCCGGGTCCTTTCCGACCTGCGCGAGGTCCGCTCCTGCTCGATCACGGCGGGCCCGCACAACCTCGTGATCGATGTCTGGCTGCGCGCCCTGCACGACGTGCACGCCTTCGAGGCCCACCTTTCGCGCGGCTTCCGGCGCCTGACGGTCTCCGACCGCTCGGTGGTCCTGCGCACGGTCAAGCACATGGGACGCCTCCTGGACCGCAGCGGCCGCAGCACGGGGGTCGTGCCGCTGCGGCATCCGGAGGACTGAGGTTCGCTCACCGGTTCACGGCGCCAGGTGTGCGACCGCGGCGCGGGCCGCACGGACAGCGGTGACGACACCGGTGAGCGTGGAGTTGCAGACGAGGGCGGTCGGGACGACGCCGCAGCCGGCGAGGTAGAGGTTGGTGAGGTTCCAGACGCGGGCGTCCGGGTCGCAGACGCTGGTGCCGTCGTTGCCGGGCCCCATCCGGACGGTTCCCGTCATGTGCAGGGAGGTTCCCGGCGGCAGCGTGGCGCTGTCGGTCGCCGGGTCGAAGCGCCCGAGGCGCCTGCCTGCGCGCTCCTGTTCCCGCTGAGCCTCCTTGATCAGGCGACGGTCCTCCTCGGTGTATTCGAACGTGATGCGCATCTTCGGCATCCCCGCGGCATCGAGCTCGGTCTCGGAGAACTCGACCCGGTTGGACGCCTGGATCTCGGTCGGGACGTAGAGCGCGATCCCGGCCGAGCAGTCGGCGACGCTGCCGTCCTGCGCGAACTGCACGCTCCCGGTGAACTGCCCGTTGAACGGCTGTGGTTCACCGCTGTGGGGCAGCCAGTACGACGTGTTGAGCGCCTCGCCCGCCCGGTCCTCGGCCGGCGCGGCCGCGTCCAGTGCGACGGCCACGGGATCGACGCTCACGCGACCGGTCTGGAAGACATGTTCGTTGAGGTGACGTCCGAGCGCGGACGGCCTGATCCCGGAGGCGAACAGCAGTTGAGGGGTGCGGAAGACATCCGCGCACACGAGGGTCGCGGTGGCGGTGACCTCGTACTCGTCACCGGAGACGACATCACGGACGACAGCGCCGCGCACCTGATCTCCCTGGCTGAGCAGGCGAACGGCCTGGGAGCCCGGCCGCAGCTCGAAGTGCGGGTCGTCGCCCGTGGCGAGCGGGGGGAAGATCCGGTTCGGACCCGACCTGATCTTGCCTCCGTCGGCATCGGGGTTGACCGCCATCGGCAGCGGCTGCACCTCGCGGCCGGGAGCCGACTGTCCAGCGAACACGTCGTTGAGAGCAGTGATCAGGGCGGTGCGCAGCGCGGAGTCGCCCAACGGGTCGGTGTTGACGTGCAGCAGCTCGGATGCGGTGGCCATGTCCCGCGCCCACTCGTCCGTGTCGATGAAGTCCGGTATCTCGATCCCCCACGCGGCGAAGCCCTCGGCCTCGCCTTCAAGGACATCGACTTCGCCGCGCGGCGCTTGTTCGTCCGCCGCTCCCTGACCACCATCGACAACAACCACCTCGTACTGGGAGCACCCAAGACAGCTGCCAGCGCCAGCTGGATCCCGCTCTCCTCCAGGGCCCTGGCCGCCCTGCGCCGTCGGCAGCGAGCCACAGGGCGCACCATGGGTCTGGCCTTCGCCCAACCCGCCGGCGCCCCACCGCGCCCGCAACAGGTCCTCAACGACTTCCGCGCTGCCGCCCGCAAAGCCGGCCTGCGCCCCATCGCCCTCAAAGACCTACGGCACGGCACCGCCACCCTCATGATCACCGCAGGCATCCCGGTGGTCCTGGTCTCCAAACTGCTCCGGCACACCCAGCTCGCCACCACAGCCGACCTCTACACCCACCTCACCGACCCCGCCGCAGCCCGCGCCGCCCGCACTCTCGACACCGCCCTCACCCGGGCCACCCGCACCCTGCGCTGGCGCAGGTTCATGGACCGGCTGCGACCACCACGCGACCTCCACCCCAGCCAAGGCGCCGCGCTGACCAGCCAAAACACCGAGCGCGGCATGGGCTCCGAACTCACCGTGCGACCATCACCACACCCGTCACACAAAAAGCCGCCCCCTCGAAAACGAGGAGACGGCCTCTGAACTGCGAAAACAGTCCGACATCACTGTCGGGACGACAGGATTTGAACCTGCGACCCCTTGACCCCCCGCGGTGCGGTCGCTCCCGGTGCAGCACTCGAACGCAACAATCAACCGCTGGCGGACTGCTGGCACCGGCACAACACGATACGCGGAACTATGCACCCGGGGTTGGTGATTCAGCGGTTACTGACAGGAGTTCATACTCACTCCCATCCATACGAGCAGATAGCGCTCCGTCGTTTCACCCGCCACAAACAGATCTCCTCGGTCTACTGACCGTCTCCCCGTCCGCTCCGCTTCATTTCAGCGCCTAAGCCAACAACCGCGGAAGTTCCCAGAAGTTCGACGAACCTGTAGCCCGCCAGCGGCCGCTGAGACAGCTCAGCCCTCTTATTCCTACAACCGACTCCGGGGGCACGCTCTTCAAGTCAGGAGGGTGGAAGCAGTCACGACGCAGGACGGTTCCGCGGCCAACGACTTGAGCCGCCTTGAACGCGGACTACTTGTGGAGAGCCGCCCCACTGGGCGCTCACCACCCGTCAAGACGTGTCGCCCCAAACCGCCTCCAGGTCCTGGCAGCGGACCGTAATATTCGCGTCGGTCAGTGCGATTTCGTGCACGCAGCCCCCGTTCTCACCCGGGAGGATCTCGTCGAGAAGCACGGTGTCGACTGGCATCCAGTCGATGGAGTGCTCATAGTCGATGGAAAAGTGAGTCACTCCTGAATAGGTGACGCGCAGCCCGGAGTCATGCTTCCACTGATTCGGAGCGAAATCTAGGGTCAGTCCTCCGCTTTTGTCGGTAGCAACCTGAATACCGGACAATTCGAGGTCCTTGACACAGTGACTGTTTCCGCGCCCCATATCGTAGTGCGCCGAATCGGAAGCAAAAGCCCAGGCACCGGCCGGCAATTGGTCGCGGAGCATTGGGAGTTCGGCCAGATAGGCCCTCGGGTCCACGTAGAATCCATCAGATTCCCAGACTGCTGTGACGTACTTCATTTGCAACCTTCCGCGGCGAGAGGCGGCCGCCTCCATTTATCTCCAGTGATGTCCTCGGCGCCTCTGGGGGCGATGCGACCGACTTTCCGGAGTTCGTAGACCATCCGCCCCTTGATGGCGTTCTCCACAGCAGGTGGAACCTCGACTTCCGAGGCATTGATGCCATGCTTATTGAACCACCCCTGGCTGTTGAACAGCCCCACTTCTCGCATGGACTTGTCGTATACGTGGATCTCCACGTCCATTCCCTTGTTGCCCACCGGGAAGACGTCACGCCGGCCCGTGTACCCCTGCCCGAAGTCCAGCGGGTTCTTCGGCCCCATCGGCCCCTTCCCGGCGAGGCCGAGGGGGTCACTCCAGACGAGCGGATTGGGCACGTAGGCGTGGTGATCGGGTGCCGGGACGATGCCTAGCGGATCCGCGCTGATGTAGCGTGCCGTCTCGGGATCGTAATAGCGGTGCAGGTTGTAATGTAGGCCGGTCTCGGTATCGGCGTATTGGCCCGGGAAGCGCAGCAGGCAGTCGACCGAAGTGTCCTCGTCCGGTGCCGGGAAACCGGTGCCCCACAGACTGGTGCGGCGCTGCCAGGCCAACTCCCCTGTCTTGAAAACGAGTTCCGTGGGCGTGCCGAGGGAGTCCGTGACCACGGCATGGAACTGAGTGGTGTGTCCGAAGTCGGACTCCTCCGCCAGCCGCGCCAGATACGAGTCGCTGGAGGCAGCAGTCGACAGCTTCTGGCGCGTTTGAGCCACTGGGCGAGGGGTGTCCGGCGCGTAGTCCCAGGTGATGGCCCAGCCGCTCGGATCCGTAAGTTCGGCCAGATTCAGGTCGTCCCACGTGAACTCCGTGCGGTCCGCTGTCGTGCCATCGTCGGCCACCCGATGCTTGGAGATGCGGCGACCGAGCGGGTCGTAGGCATAGCGCCAGTGGCTGCCGTCCGCGGCAACCACTTCCGTCAGACGGTCTTCGGCGTTCCATGCGTATGACCATGTACGGCTCTGGCCGTTGAGCAGTCTGCGTGTCCTGCGCACCAGGCGTCCCTGAGCGTCGTGTTCATACGAGGTACGGCCGGCCGAGCGGATGAGTGTGCCGTCGAACTCACGCTCACCGGAAGCGTCGTGGGCGGGCGCGGTAGCCCGCGTCATGTTGCCTGCCGTCTCGTAGGCATACGTCTCAGTCCAGCCGTGGGCGCGGATCCCGGTGACCCGGCCCATGGTGTCGAGCTTGATATGGCGAGTGCCCGAGGTGAGCTCGCGGACCTCGGTGAGACACCCATCGGCCCGATGGGAGTAGGTGCGGTGCTGAAGAAGGCGGTCCGCTCCGGGCACGGCGGATGCGGCGGTCAAGGACTGCGCAGTCAACAGTCCCCCGGCGCTCCAGCTCTGCGTCAGCGTCACCTCCGAACCGATGAGTCGTTCCGTCTCACGGCCGTCGGCGTCGTGGACGAAGTCCAGCATGCCTGCCGGGGAGCGCAGGGCGAGCGGGCGCCCCGACGGGTCGTACGTCCACTCGGAGGCCAGCCCAGAAGGCGTGACCCGCCGGGTGCGGCGACCGAGGGCGTCGTAGGCATGCGAGGTCGTGCGGCCATTCACGGTCTCCGACAACACCCGGCCGACGGCGTCCCGCTTCAGTACGACTTCGGCATCCCCGTTGGTCGCACAGTGCAGGCCGCCATCGGCACCATAGACGAAGGTAGTCACGTCACCCGTATCCGAGCGCTGCTCCACAACCCGTCCCAGCGCGTCGCGCGTAAAGCACAGGGTCTCGCCCGCGCCGTTGCTGCGCGAGCGCAGGCCGCCCGCTGCGTCCCGTGTATAGGTGAGCGTTCGACCGTTGAAGTCCGTCTCTGTGGTCAGCCGCCCGGCTTGGTCGTAGGTGTACGACCACGTCAGGCCCTGCGCGTTGGTGACGGTGGTCAGGCGCAGTTCGGTGTCGTAGCGGAAGGCGTACGTCGCGCCGTCGGGGTCGGTTCGGGTGGCGGGCACATCGAACGAGGCGGACGTGTGGTGGGTCGTGTGGCCTGCCTGGTCAGTGTGGGAGAGGAGGTTGCCCTCGCCGTCCCAGGTCCACAACTCCTTCGTGCCGTCGGCATGTTCGAGTTGATCCGGCTTGCCTTCGGCTGTCCAGGACCTGCGGGTGGTGTGGCCAAGCGGATCCACCGTCTCGACGATCCGCCCGGAGGCGTCCCGGCGGACCGTCGTTGTGTGCCCCAGTTCGTCGGTGATGGACAGGGGGAGGCCGGCCGCGTTCACCGTGAGGGTGCGGGTGTGTCCGAGCGCGTCTGTGAGGGTGGTCAGTTGCCCGGAGGCGTCGTAGCCGTAGCAGGTCTCCGCGCCCAGCGGGTCAGTCGTGGTGAGGAGGTTGCCACGACTGTCGTACGCGTGCTGCCAGCGTGCGCCTCCAGGCTCGACGACCTCCGTCGGCAGACCGAGGCCGTTGTACGACGCCTGTGTCGTCGAGCCGTCGGGCAGGGTGACCTGGGTGAGGTTTCCGAATTCGTCGTAGGCATAGCGGGTGGTGCGGCCGAGCGGGTCAGTGACCGAGAGAGGCTTGTCGCCGTGGTCGTCCCACTGTCTGCGGGTGATGTTGCCGAGCTGATCGGTCTCCTCGACGACCAGGCCCTCGGCGTTGTAGCGATGGAAGGAGGCGTGGCCGAGGGAGTCCGTGTAGGTGGTGGTGCGGGCCGACTCGTCGTAGGTGAGTGTGCCGGAGAGGATGCCGTCGATGCCCTCGGTGCGCACGACCCGGCCGCGGGCGTCGTACTCGTAGGCGAACCAAGTCCCGTTGCGGTCCTGCCACTTGGTGATACGACGGTCGCTGTCGTAGGTGAATCTCAGGGGCTGGTTGCTGGAGTTGATGACGTCGGTGAGGTTGCCGTCAGCGTCGTAGGCGTAGCGCATGAGGAGCGTGCCACCCGCGCGCTCCTGCGAGGCGTCGGGACCGTAGGCGTCGGGCGCGCGGTTGAGCAGGCGTAGGGCCGTGACGCGCGGACCTGTCGTGTCGACGGCGACGTAGTAGCCGCCGGAGTGGCGCAGGCCGAGCGGAAGGCCGTCCTCGTCGCGCTCGATGTCGATGCGGGCGCCGTTGCGGTCGCTCCATGAGTCCAGCGGCAGGTGGAAGGTACCGAAGGTGCCGGAGGACAGAGGCGTGCTGAAGGTGCGTACGACTCCGGTCGCCGGGTCGGTGATCGTCATGACGCCGTCCGGCTTGCCGTCCCACTCCAGGGGCCAGCGAGCACCCTTGACGGGGAGGGCCGGCACACCCGGCTCCGGAACCGGATAGACCAGGCGCATGCCGTCCGCCGCGGCGAAGACGACGCCCTCGCCATCGATCTGCACGCACTCGTCGAGCGTGGATATCCAGGTGGGGCCGAAGCAGACTCCACCCCGGTACGACGACAAATGGGTGCGCTGGAAAAGGAGCGGGAGCGAGGCGGGCAGCGACAGGTCCGTCTGCGTCATCAGCATCGCACCGGTCGCTACGTCGATCGGCTCGCCCACGCAAGGTGTGCGCTCCGCGTTGCGGGCGGCCGGGCCCAGCTCCACCAGGTCGGGGCGGAGCGACGGCGGGCGCAGCATCAGCGGCGTGGTGTCGGAGAACGCTCCTTCCACGCCCGCCTTCAGCACACCGCTTCCCGCTCCGAGCGCACCGCCGTAGAGCATGCCGTCGGTGGCCGCCTGGTTGATCTCGTCCAGGCTGAAGCCATGCTGCAGGCCCGTGATCATCTTCAGCGGCTGGGCGATGGCCGCATCCACGGTGACCGACTCGACACCGCCGAACGCCGCCGCAACCAGGGTCCCAGCCGCTATCTCGGCGACCGTCGTGGATACGGCGACGCCCATGGTGGCGCCGAGCTCGATGATGACGTCGGCGGCCGCGACGGCGGCTCCCGAGGCCAGGCCCGCGGTGAAGAAGGCCAGCGCAACACCACCCGCGATCACGGCAGCGTCGATGCCGATCTGTGTCCAGAGTTTGTTGATCGCGTCGTCGATGGCGTCCGCGAACTTGTCGAGCGCCTTCGCCATTCCGTGTGCCGCATCGGACAGATCGCTCAGCCAGCCGGCGTCCTGGCCCTTCGCGTAGCGGCCCCAGAACTTCTCGAACGCCTCGATCGACTCACCCTTGTTGTGATGGATGAGGGAGGACGCGCTCTTGTGCACCGGCGCCCTCACGTCGTCGACGGAGTCGGCGAAGGTCCGCCACGCGGTGGCCGCAGAGCGCAGCGAGCCGGAGTTGGCGTCCGGCCACCACAGGCCCAGATGCAGGAGGATCTTCTTCGCCTCGTCCTCGATACTCACCGGGAACCCTCGCTGTCCGCGTTGCCCTTCGGGGGCTTCACCTTGGTGAACATTCCCGCTATGAGATCGTCGTTGTCCACATGCCCGTCGGAGAGGTCGACCAGCGCCTCGTGGATGCTGGTCAGGCCGAGAACGAGGATCCCCGCGGAGCTCTCGATCTTCTTCTGCTGCGGCGAGTAGACGTCCCCGAACTCCTTGCCCTGCTTGTCGTCACCCCAGGGCTTGCCCAGGTTGTCCAAGGTGGTGACAAGGGTGGTGAGCGCCTTGCTCAGGTTCTTCGCCTGTTCGTGGAACACCGGCGCCGAGGCCTTGATGTCCGCGGTTTTGATATCCAGCACCATGCCGTCGTCACTGCCGTCACTCATGCGCTGGTGTCCCCCGTCGTTCGCGCGTGCGGCACCTGACCCTAGGTGAGGCGGTTCAAGAAAAGGTCAAGTGGCCTTCAGGCGCGGGCAATGGATGATGAGTGTGGACCGTGAGACTTCCCTCAGCATCGCGCGGCACGCAGGCGCTGCGGACGAGGGAGATGGCCCCAGTCGACGCTGGAGAGCGCGTCGGCGTCGCGGTGATGTTGCACGGGAGTTGGGCGGCAGCCTCACCGAGCGTCTCAGCGCCAGCGTGGTAGTGGACGTGAATCACTGACAGGCGGCCGGGGCGGTGGCGGAGCACGTGGGGACCGCACTTGGGCATCCAAGGACAGGCGCGACACCCGACACACCGTCACCTGCCCAGGCAGGCAGCTGATACAGCGCCTGTCCCGCTCGGAAATACGATTCCGACTCTGGCCTGCAGCTGGCAGACCAGAGAAGGATTCCCGCGACATGCAGTCCGGCTAGGCAGATGTCCGCCGTCATGGGTTGTCGGCGCCCACAGGCGGCGCCATCTCCGAGGACACGGCCGAGGACGCCATGGCCTTCACCCGTGAGGGCGCCGCCTGACTGTGGGAGGCGGTCAGCATGTGGGACACGTCCGAGCACGACGCTCTGTACGAGCAATGGGCGACGGCGATGGCCGAGGCGATGCGCCCTCACTCACTGACGAACGGCTACACCAACCTCACCGATGACCAGGGCCCGCAGTGGCGCCGGACCGTTCACGGCGGTGAGGCCAAGCACAGGCGGTTGGGCGCCGTCAAGGCCGCCTGGGCCCCTGAGAACCTGCTCCGCTTCAACAAGAACATCACTCCCGAGTCCGCCGCGCCGGTGCGCTGACTCCGCGTTCAGTCCGGCAGTCCCCAGGGGCGCCGCGCCGACAGTGCGGGCACGTCCCGCGGTGCGGGACCGGTGATCCTCTTGCCGGCAGGGGTCACCAACACCACGGCGCCCTTCCGGAGTTGGATCACAGCGCGCCCGACACCCGTCGTGCGGTACGGCAAACGTCGCCCCTGCTCGTCCCGTACGTCGATGTCCCCGCTGATCCCGTGCTCCAGGTCGAGCGGCGCGCCGGCCTCGCTGTGCACCCGTACCCATCGGGTGGCGCCGTCGGCCCGGTCGGCGTCGATGAGGAAGGCGCCTTGGGCGCGCAGGCCATGGACACTGGCGTCGGGCCAGCTCGCCGACACACCGGGGAAGACCCGCACCGGCCCGAAGTGGCTCTGGATCATCATGTCGAGCACGGACTGGCTTGCGGTGAGCGGCGATTCGACGGCGAGGTTGCCACCCTCGACGTACATGGTGTTCTCGGTCATCCGGGAGTTGCGGAACACGTTGCCATCGGTGAAGTACGTCAGCAGGTCGAGGGCCTGCTCGGGACGGCCGATCCGGGCGGCCATCGAGGACGCGGCGGCGAAGCTGTAGCCCGCCCACTGCGTACGGTCCTTGACCCAGTGGTCGAAGGTGGTGTCAATCAGAGCACGGTCGGCGGGGCGCGCGTGGTCGTACTCGGCGAGCGGAAAGAGCCAGAGCATGTGCGAGAAGTGCCGGTGCGACTCGGTGAGCGGCTTGTTCGCACCGACCATCACCCCGGTCGCGTCCTGCGGGTAGGGAGTGAGCCGGTCCAGGATCTCCTGCCAGCGGGCCGCCTTGGGGTGCGTCGTGCGCAGCAGCTTCAGGCACTGCAGGAGGGTGGTGCAGCCCCAGCGCACCAGGGACAGGTCGTAGGTGCAGTCCTCGGCGTCGGCCCACTCCGGTGAGCGGGTCAGCGGCAGATGCAGGGCGCCGTCTGAACCCACGTACAGGAAATGGTCGTAGAAGTTCACCGCGCGGGTGAGGATCGGGTAGAGCACGTCGCGGACGATCGCCAGGTCCATGGAGTGGCGGTAGCTGAGCCAGATGTTGTGCAGCGCCCACAGCAGGTTGCCGGTGTTGTCGGTCTTGGAGGCGGTGCCGGGGACGCCGACCGTCTTTCCGCCGGTGCGCAGCATCCAGTCCGAGGGGTGCGCGAGGGCGTAGGTATCGCCGTCACGGTACTCCGCCGGGACGGATGTGGGGAGTTCTGCCTCGAAGGCCTTGAACGTCGAGGTGACGGAGTCGAGTTCGGGATGGTTGGAGCCCTGCAGCAGCCAGCTGGCGATCTGTACGTTCAGGTTCCACCAGACGGCGGTCCAGCTGCCGCCGGTCTCCGGATACCACGGCCCCCACTCGGACAGGGACGGCCCGTTCGCGCGGGTGGCACTGGCGAGCTTGTACAGCTGAATCCAGTAGAAGTCCTGGATTCGCTTGTCGGGTACGGAGACGAAGCTGCGGCGGTAGTAGCGGTGCCACCAGGATCGGTGTTCGCTCAGCAGGCCCGTGGTGGAGGCAGCGAGGGTGCGGTCGACCGCGGCGAGGGCGAGGCGCGTGGTGCCGCTCAGCTCCTCCGGGTGCCGGTACACGACATGGGCGGCCAGCACCCGGCGGGTGCCGTCGCGGCGCTCGCGCCAGGCCGTGGTCCAGCCGCCGCCCGCAATCAGCGGCTGCTCGACATAGGAGGTGCCCTCGGCAGTGCCGGTCGCGGGGTCCGGGTTGCCCACGTAGTCGGCGGGCTTGTCCTTTGTGCGCGACGTGGTGGCGGGCATCCAGGTGAAGGACCAGGCCGCGTCCTCTTCCCCCGGGCTCGGCTCGGTGAACGCCACCAGTGCGTCACGGGAGTTGTGCACCAGGATGCTGAACGCGACGCTGCCCCGGACCGTGGTGATGGTGCCGCGCAGTTCGGCGTCGTACAGGTCGAGGGTCCAGTCGACGGCGGTGATCTCGCCGGAGAGGCTGAGGGTGAGACAGCCGATCGGCAGCCGGGAGTAGCCGATGGCCGCACGCCACTGCCCGCGCTGGTCCTGCACCTTGGTGTGGCTGAGCATCACCTGGAGGGTGTTCGCGGCGGCGCCCTTGGAGACGACGGCGCCCAGCAGCCCGTTGCCGAGCAGCGCGCCGTCCTTCCAGTCGGCGGGCAGCGTGCGCCAACGCAACGAGGCGTCGCGCGCGACCCGTTCATGGGGCGAGACATCGGTGGAATACGCGCTCGCCCCCACGGTGGCGGCAGAAGCGCCCCAGGCGGAGGCGGTCTGCGGGAGAAGCGTGGCTGCGCCCACTCCGGTGGCCAGAGTGAGAGCGGTCCGCCGGGATGGGCGGGAGAGTGCGGCCGAGATGTGCCTCTCGTTCATGTAAGTGACTCCCATACTCGGAGGTGAACCCGCGTGCCGGGAATGATGCAGTCAACTTCCCTTAGCCACAAGGGGCCTTGAAGCAAGAGGTCCGATCTTTTCTCGCGGCCGCGGACGGGAGACCGCCGGCCTTGCAGTCCGGCGCGGTCCGATCTACCAGACGTAGCAGCGCGCCCCACTCGAGGGGCGCAGGCGCCATGGTTCTCGCAATCGGAGGCCGCGCCCCGCGCGCACGAGGCGGCGGCCGCGGCCTACCGTGAGGTGCCGACGGCATTGCGTCGGCACCCGGCACACGTGGGTGTGAGCCCCAGCTACGGGATCCTGCCGGACACACCGCAGGTCCTGCGTCTCGCACGTCTGGCACTGGCGGGGCTTCGGGCCATGGCCCGTTTCAGGCTTCCCGCCCCGACCCTCCAGCCAGGCAGGAACCGGCAGCGCGTTGCGCACCACCACCCACTCCGCGACCACCAGATAGTGCCGCCCGCGACCAAGCAGCGCACCGCGTCGACCATCTGCCGCGGCCGACACGGCCATTCAGCCATCCGGGGACCGGCATCGCGTCACGTACCACCACCCACTCCGCATCACCCTGTGGGGGTCCAGAACAGGGTCATCGTCCTGACCTGCAGATCTACGCTGCCCTTCCGTACTCGTTGATGAGTCCGCCGAGGACTGGGCGGCGCTTGATCCTCTCGTGGGTGAGGTCGGCGGTGGGGTGGTCGGGCGGCGGCGGGTACAGCTGTTGTCCGCGATGCGGCTATCGCCCGTTGTAGTGCTGGGCGTACTCATCCAGCACGGTGCGCAGGTGGCGCTGACCGAAGATGAGCATCCGGTCGGTGACCTCCGAGCGGACGGTGCGCACGAACCGCTCCGCGTACGCATTCGCTTGCGAACAGCGCGGAAGGAACTTCACGGCTTGGATGTCCTGGCTGGCGAGGACCGCGTCGAACGACCTGCTGAACTGGCCGGCCCGGTCGCGTACGAGGAAGGTGAACTCGGATGCTCGGTGGTCGAGTTTCATCAGGAGACAGCGGGCCTGCTGCGTGGTCCAGGGTCCCTCCGGATGGCTGGTCACGCCGAGGATATGCACGTACCTGGTGCCGACCTACATTGCGAAGAAGTACGAGCGCGACTGGCCCCCTCAGCGCGGCCATGTCCCCTCCCGGTCGCTGGCGTGCTCACTGGGGAACCGGTCTGCCTGGCTGCCGTCAACCGGGTGGCGGCGCGGAGTCAGTGCCGCCGAGAACGCGGTGAACAGTGACACGCGGGCCTCGTCGTTGCGGGTTCCGCGCAGCGACCATTTGAAGCCGAGGAAGAGCAACAGTTGCCTCAGCAGCGCTGGGACCGTGAACGCGACAAGGGTCAGGATGCCGAGAGGCGTTGAACCGTCCAGCCAGTGGGGGACGAAGGACATGAAGGACCTCCCGGGACCACGTGCGGATTTAGACCAGGTGACTGCTTGCTCCGAGTGCACCCCGACACGGTGATCCACAGTCAATTCCCGGATTCTGACGGAAGTTCCGGGACGGCCGTTGAAGGTGCTCAGACGTCCGGGAAGGATTGAGACGGAGTTCTGGACGTCCCTGGACAGTGCCGGACTTGCTCGCACATCCTGGACGCCAGTTCCGAACGGCACCGTGGAGAGGACGCTGTGGAGACGTGGCGGCAGTTCAGGTCGGCGCTGGCCCGGCTCATGCAGGACGGGGGTGTCACACCGGGGCAGATGGTGAAGGCCGGCGAGGTCCCGCCCAGTGCGCCCGCCGGAAGCGACGTACCGTCCTTCCTGACCGTCAGGCGTTCCACCCTCTATGGCTACCTAAAGGAGAACGACGACCGGGTCGGCAACGGAGACTGGCAGGTCATCGACAACCTTCTGCGGTGCATCGCCTTCGTGGCCGAGGCCAACGGCAGAAGGCTCAGCATCGACTACGACTCCTGGCAGAGCGCCTGGCAGCGCTTGGTGGACCAGAAGGGAGCCCGGCGGCCGAGCATCCCCGCCGGCTGTTGGATCGGCAGCTGGGACGGCCAGGCGGACGCCGTCCTCGCGCAGTCCTCGGCGCAGGAGTTCACGGACTGGCCCCCGGGGCAGAGCCGACTCGACCTTCTGTCACAAGCCGTGGCGCGCCTCGGCTCGGCCTACGAACCCCAATTGGCGAAGGAGGTTGCCCAGCGGCTTGTCGACGGCGCTATGGCGGAGTTGGGTGAGGCCAGCCCCAAGACACTTGCGGCCCGGCACGCGCTCGCCTTCTGGACCGGACACTCCGGATCGGTGCGGGACGCACTGGCCTTGACGTCGAGCCTGCGCGCCGACTGCCGGGCACATCTGGGCGACGACCACGTCCTCAGCCGGCTGGCCGCCATCCGGGAAGCGCTGTGGACCGGCTACGCCGGTCGCTGGCACGAAGCCAACCGGCTCTACGTCGAAGCGGCCCGCACCGAGGCGAACCGCCCGGACCGGGACCCGGGCACCTGGCTCCTCGCACGTTGGGGCATGGCGCGCTCGGGCGGGCGCAAGGGGAACTGGATACACGCATACGTCGAGTTGGGCGACCTGTTGCCGTCCGTGACCGAGCACTTCGGGCCCGACCATCCGGCCGCGCTCGACGCGGGACACGCCTACGCCTGGTCCGCCGGGCGCGCTGGAAGGGCCGAGGAGGCATCCTCTCTGCTGGAGGGGCTCGCCGACCGGGCGGATAGCGCCCTGGGACCCGGCCATCCCGCCAGTCTGCGTCTTCGTATTTCCCTGGCCCACTGGACCCGTGCCGCCGGTGCGGTCGACCGGTCGCTGCCGATGGCCGCCGCCATCAGCAGGCAGTGCGAGGTGCTGTTGGGTCGGGACCATCACTTGACCATCCACGCGGCCGAAGTCGAAGCGCTCTGTCTCCTGGAGTCCGACCAGGACGCAGCACTCATCGCCCTCTCCGACGTCGCAATGCGCACAGAGCTGAGCTTCGGGCCCACGCACCCCCAGACACTGCAGGCGGCGTCCAATCACGCAGCAGCCCGGGCCGTCATCGAGGGACCGGATCCTGTCCTCCCAGTCTTCGAGGACCTCGCCGAACGAATGAGCCAAGCCCTCGGGGACGAGCATCCCGACGCGCTTCGGATCCGCATGAACGTCGTCATTGCCACCCTGGACACGCAGGGCGCCGGGGCAGCCCAGCGGCTCTGCAAGCGGACCGTCGCCTCGCTGCGGAAAGTGCTGGGCGACGATCACCCCGAGACCGTCGCGGGGGCGGATCTCCTGGCGACCATCGAGACGTGGATGCAGACGTCCGAGGAGCCGACAAAGCGGCGCCCGGCGTCAACGTGGTCCAACTCGGGGTACTCCAGCAGTTCCAACTCTGGCGGAGGCGATGCGAGCGATCGAGCCCTCAAATGCCGGATCTCCCCGGTCAGTTGGCCCTCGGGGCCGAAGACGGCAGACCATGTCCCGATTCCGCCGGGCGACGACCCGAGCCCGACGCTCCCGCAGCGGGACGGATTCGCCATCCTGCAGGCTGTTGCCTCCGTGCCGGTCAGCAGTTGGAGCTACCGGGGCGAGGAGCACGTCCAGCACCTCGGCCCGATGGCACAGGACTGGCACGCCGCATTCGGCTTGGGCCCGGACGATCGCTCCATCCACCTCGTCGACGTGAACGGCGTCTCCATGGTCGCCGTGCAGGCCCTCTACCGCATGGTGCAGAGCCTGCAGTCCGAAGTGAGCGAACTCCGGGCACGGCTCAACCCCGATCGCGATGAATGAGTCGCATTTCTACTGATCTAGTCATCGTGTGGGAGCTTGTCCCGTTGGTTCACAATCGGCCGGTACGAGTGTGAGGGCGGCCTGCGCCGCTCACGCGAGGACGAAGACGACGGCCAGGTCCGTCGGCTCCTCCAACCGACGGGCGTCCCCGCACCAGGGTTGAAGAAGCTGTGAGGCCGACTGTGGCTCGCGGCACTGTCGCCCCTGATGCCCCGGCGCCGCTGGGCACAGGTTCCCCATCACGCCGGGCACGCTGCTGCACTGGCACCGCAGGCTGATCGCCAAGAAGTGGGACTACAGCCACCGCCGAGGCCAGACTGGGAGGCCACCGACCCACAAGGCGATCAAGAAGCTGGTGATGCGCCTGGCTCAGGAAAATCCCCGCGCCATTCCGTTGACCAGGAGCTCGATCTCTCCGTTTCTTCCGGGCCCGACGTTCACGGTGATCGAGTGGTCACCCTTATCCAGGTGGAAGTGGTGGCTGTGCTCCATGACACACCTCCCAGTGCTGGAGTACGTCCAGCCTAGATCCGGTGCTCTCTTTGCCCGTACGTGTGCAGCGAGGTGATGAACGGAGTTCACGGAACCGAGAAGCGAGCGTCCCCTGAGCCTCTCGCCGACCGCGGGGAGCGACAATGGTGGTGGGTGCCGTGCTGGTCGGTTTGCGGAGCGCAGGTTGCGAGATCCTGCCCGGTGGACCGGTTCCGGAGCCGGCAGGAGACGACGATGAACGGCTCGGTCCGTGTCGGACAGGTGGTCGGGATACCGCTGCGCATGCACTGGAGCGTGCCGGTGCTGGTGGTTGTGTTCGCGTACGGTCTCGGCCGCCAGACCCTCCCCGTATGGACTCCAGGGCGCTCGGATGCGGTGTACACCTTCGCCAGTGCCGTAGGGGCCGTGCTGCTCATGGGCAGCCTGCTGCTCCATGAGACCGCGCACGCGGTGACTGCCCGCAGGAAGAAGATCGCGGTCGAGGATGTGACGCTGTGGGCGCTGGGCGGGATGACCCGCATGGGGCGCCCGAAGACCGCGGCGGTGGCTTTTGCCGTGGCGGTCAGCGGGCCGCTCACCAGCCTGGCCATCGGGGGCGCCGCGCTCGGCGCGGGAATCGGGCTGCACCACCTGGCGGGCTGGGCAGTGCCCGCAGCCGTTCTGGTGTGGCTGGGCTGGGCGAACCTGTTCCTGGGCGCGTTCAACCTGTTGCCCGCTGCGCCGCTCGACGGCGGAAGGGTGGTGCAGGCGGCGTTGTGGTGGCACACCGGAGACCGGGAACGTGCGGATCGGGCGGCCTCCCGAAGCGGTCAGGTCGTGGGTGTGCTGCTGACGGTTGTCGGCTGGATAAGCCTCCTGCACGGGGGGCCGGGCGGGCTGTGGCTCGTCTTCGTCGGCCTCTTCATCACAGTCGTCGCCGGCGCGGAACGGCAGCGCGCCGTGATCCACACGGCACTCAGGGGCGTGCGGGTGGACAGTGCCATGTCCAGCCCGGTGACCACCGGTGCCGACTGGCTGACCGCCCAGCGGTTCATCGACGAGGTGGCAATGAAGTCCCGCCATTCAGCCGTGCCGCTGCTCGATTTCGAGGGCCGTCCCAGCGGGATCGTTCAGGTACGCGGGCTTGCCGGGATACCAGAAGCGCGCCGGGAGGATCTTCGTGTGTGCGATGTGGCGATCCCGCTGTCTCAGTGCGCGGTTGCCGCTCCGAGTGATCTTCTGAGTGAGGCTCTCGACCGGCTCCGCCCGAGTACCGGCATGCGCATCCTCGTCGTGGACGACGGCCATCTGGTGGGGATCATCACCGCGAAGGACATCTCACGGCTGATGCGGCAGCACACTCTGCGGGGCCGACGGTCCAATTGATCGATCCATGGAAGATGCCACACGCAAGTCGGCGCTATACGACGCCACGCTACGGCTCTCCCGTGAGGGCGCCGCCTGACTGTGGGAGGCGGTCAGCATGTGGGACACGTCCGAGGGTGAGACTGAGGGCTTCGGGCCCTGCCTCATTTCTGTTGCGCCGGTGTGGTGTTCGCCATTTCTCGTAGATGGGCGGGTGCTGGTGTGGTTGCGTGCTTGTGGTTGTCGTTCATGAGGGACGTGTGTGATGTCGTCGAAGTTAGATCTTGATGCTGCTCGTCGAGTGTGCGAAGTGGTGGCTGGCGGCCGCCTGCTGCCGGGATCGTCGGTGGCGGAGGTTCATGCGCGCGGTGTGCGTGTGGTGTTGGCGTTTCGGTTGAATGCAGCGGAGGTGGAGCGGCGGCAGGAAGCCGGTGTCGAGCCCGTATTGGACCGAAGCGCGCTTGAGGGCCTGATGCAGCTTCCTGCCGGACTTCCAGTGCCCTCGTCGGTGCTGACGGCGCGGGAGCGCTCATTGTTGCGTCGCTGTCCGCAGCACGCGGTGGAGCGGCGGGATGGTGGGCTGGTGCGTCGTCTGGTGACGCCGCTTGAGGTCGACTTGGCCGTGGTGCGGGCTTCGCGTCCGGCCCGGGGTGCTCTGGTACGGGCGGGCCGGTTCGGTGCGTATACGACGTCGGCGGTGTGGCTGGACGGTCCTGCGGCCGGTTCGGAGCTGCTGGTGATGGAAGCCGGCGTGTACGGCCTGGGGGCTGTGCGCGGGCAGGCTGGTGAGGCCCCGGAGTTGCTGGTGGCGCCTCGGTCGTCGTCACGGTTTGGGCATACGTCTGCTGGCTGGTTGTTCACTGAGCAGGTGTACGCACAGTTGCTGCAGGCTAGCGACGTGATCAGCCTGCTTCCCCAGCCCACACGGTGAGCCACGGCGGGATCTTCAGTTCGCCAGGGGCCGCGAGCTTTTCGCGGTGTTCTTGATATGCGTCATAGGCGGTACGGCAGATTTCGTGCCACGCGTTTCGTCGCTCGCGTCCTGGGGCGGAGCGTTGGAGTTCTTCGACCCACGGCAGCCAGATCGCAATATTGTGCAGGTTGGCTTCCGCTTGGTCGTCACGGGTGTGGTCGAAGCGAGTGAGTTGCCGACCGTTACATACCCTGCAGGTGCAGGTCGCATCCTGACGCCCGTAGAGGGTGGCAAGCTTGTCCGCTTTGAAGTAGTCCATGAGGTCGGGATGCAGGACAGCGGTGGTGTACTGCCCTCTACTGAACGGTGGTTGACCACCTGGTCGACTGATGTGCCGGAGCGAGGTCTGCATGCCGATGGAGGCGAAGATCGCTCCGTGAGCGAAGGCCTCCAGCCCGGCGAGGTCCGTGCGGATGAGTGCTACGCGATGCAGCCGGGTGACGAGGGCACGCAAGTTCTGGGCTGCGATCGCGGTATTGAGTGGGTTTCGGTCGGCACCGAGAGCGATGGCTTTGAGGTGGGGGACGCTCTCGAGTGTGCGCGCGAGGAAGTCGATGGCGTCTACGGTCTTGAGCCACTGGCCGTCTAGCGGCACTAGGAAGATGGTGGTGGAAGGGTCTAGGTCTCGCGCGCGTTCGGTTGCTGCTCTGACGGCACTTCGGTCGCCAGCCTTCAGGTATCCCGTGGGTGTGAGGGCTGCTGTGGCGCCGTTGTGGAGTTGACCGGCGTGCTGCTGCTCCAGGAGTCCACTCTCGAAGAGGGGGAGCAGATCTGCGTTGAGGCCGGGCGTCGGATAGAACGGCTCTTCCGCGGTGGCCTCATGTTCGTAGGCCTGTTGGTCGATGAGCAGCGGCTTGCCGTCAGCGGTGTACTTGAAACCTTTGGCGGCGGCTGCAGCGTCGGCGCCGCAGAGCACGATTCCGTCGTGATTTTTGAGTGCCGGGAGGCTGATGGCCTCTTGGTTCTTGCCGCGGGTGTGTATGAGGATCTTGTCCTCAAGCAGTTCCCAAGCTGGCCGTGTTCGGCGTAAGTGGTCGCCGGGTCGTTCTGTCATACGCCCCTCCCCCGGTCACGGATCGCGAAGTGCCCACTTCAAAGAGTGCGATGGGCAGGTAGACGCGGCAAGAGGGCGTTCTAGTCGAAGAGTTGGCACTGCCAGGGCCCGAGCACGCCGTTATCTGCCGGTTGTCCCACGAGTCGGAGCGCTGCCGGAGCAGTTCCCTGGCGGCGGCGCGTCCGGCCCGACGTCGGGAATGCCTGATGGGCTCGGCCGCCTGATCCCCTGAGTGCCGCCTTCAGCTCTTGTCGCCACGACGCAGGCGGCTGGCCTTTCCGGTGAAGATGAGGTTGTACATCCGCACGATGCCGAGCCTGCCTCGCCGCCCCAGTTAGGCAGTGCTGGAACGGTTGCTCCCTTAACGCCCTATCAAGGGATATGACCAGGTCAGAGACCATGCCGAGGGCGTGGTGGTCGCCTGGTGATCGCGTCCGGCGGAGGCTGGAAGTGTCGACATGCCCTGCCGCACGCTGGAGGCGATCCCCATGCGTACAACCACCCCCGCCGGCCGCGGGCGTGTCTACCGCCGCTGCGGCTGCCGAGACATTCAGCGCCACCAGCTCGGCGCACACTGTCCTCATCTGGTCACGGAAAGCGAACACGGCACCTGGACCTTCGCCGTCGATTGAGCTCGGAGTCCGGTGTCTCGCCACCCTTCACTCCGACCTCCACGGCGGAGCTCCCGTCGACTACCGCTCACCCGCTGCCCGGACCGCGACGGCCTTGGAGAGGACCTCACCCTCGCGACATGTGAGGACGTCGGACGAACCTCCGTGGTAGAGCGAGGCCCGCACCATTTGCTCCGCACGGCTACGGACCGGAGGCCAAGCATTTCCCATACAGCGGGCTACTTCGCGGGAGTCGGACCGGACCGCGGCGCTACTGGTCACCCTCTGGAGACCAGTACACTCGCGCCTCCACTCAAGGGGAAAGGATTGGTCTGTGGCACCTCCTCCGACACCCAACACGCATCAGATCCTCAGCTGTGACACTGCAGAGGAGCAGACCGTGTACGCGAGGACCGTGGCGGCGAGTCTTGACTCTCCACGCGTGCGGCGGCATTTTGACGCCCGGCCCGGTGTCACCGCAGATGCGGTGCGTGCGGAGATGTCGTCGCCGAGTACAGTCGGGCGCGCCTTGGGACAGGTGAGGGGCAGCCTTGTTGGCTACCGGCGCGCTGTAGACGGGCTCGCGCGGACTCGCACCGAGCGGGCAAGGGCCCGGTCAACAGTGGGTATTGACGTTCGGTCAGTGCTGGTTTACCCCTCGGTGTCCGCCGCCGTCTTTATCTTCATCTATACGCAGTCGTCGGGCCTCTCGCTCTGGGCCGAACTAGCGGCGTTTGTCGGGGCAGGCGCGTTGGCTTGCGCACCCACATTCCTAGCCATCAGCGACTCCAGATCGAGGCAGAACCTCAAGAACCAGCTGCTCCTGGTCGGGTACACGCTGTCCCTGCCCTTTGATCGCTTCGACGTACGCAGGGCAGCAAAGAGCTGGGAACGCGACCTCCGCGATTACGGAACACCTCGAGCAGCCATCCAGGTGATTGAGCAGCTGATGGGGGCAGATCCTCACTCAGTGCTCCTTCCCGGGGACTTTGCGGGACTGCGGTCGGCGACCGACGCGAGGTGGGTGGTGACTGGCGAAGCGTCACGCCAACTGGAGCGCAAGTTGGCCGCTCTCGAGGACGGGACCATTGCAGTATGCGGACCGCGTGGGGTTGGGAAGACCACGGTGCTGCAAGCCGCCGCCAGGAGTGCTGACGTCTTCAGCGTCACCGTGCGTGTCCCGGCTGCCTATACGCCTTACGACCTTGTGCTCGCCACATTCACCAAGCTCTGTGAGCGGTTCATGGCGCGTGAGGATGTCGAGGTACCGCAGCTGACCCGGTTATCCGGATTCGTGCGTACCCGTCAGCATGTACGGCGAGTGTTCCGGGGCATTCGGCGCAGCCTGTTCTTCGGTATCCCTGCGATCGCACTGATCACCCTCGGTACAGCCAAGACCGTAAGAACTCTGTGGGACAGGCACAGAGAGGGCGTGCAGTCTTGGGCAGGAACCACAGGCCGCTGGATTACGGAGCACACCGAAGACATCTGGCAGGGGCGAAGTGTCGGCGCGGGCCTTGCTGTCACAGCAGCCGGGCTTGTGTTCTGGAGACTGGGGAAGTCCGACCGATGGCGGCGCAGATTGCTTCGCTGGCCCGGAGTGACCCTTCGCCTGGCTGCGGCATGCCTGATCCTAGGGCCCATCGTGAGCCTTCCCTTTGATGCTGACGTCAGGCGCCACTTCTTGGACGCTCTGGACCTTCACGCGAAGGGCCTGGGAGTGACCTTCCTCCTGCTTGTAATGATCTTCATTTCTCTGGGCGCGTACATCCTTGGAGAGACAACCCACCGTCACGTGCTCGCTCCACTCTGGAAGGTAGCTAGTGCCCTGCTGCTGGCCCTCGCCCTCTGGATCTTCCTGCGCATCGCCGTCATCCGAGGCATCCTCCTGGACCCCGACAACTCGGCACGAGTTGCATACGCTGTCGCAGGGATGCTCCTGCTCAAGGTCGGCTCCCTGAGGGTTCGATCAGAAGAACCCGAGCTGGTTACCAAATGCCGTGATCATCTGATCCAGCTCAGAACCACGCAGTCCACGTCGGCAGCTCTCAACGTCGGCGCCTCAGGGCCAGCAACCATCGGCAGCACCCACACCTCGTCGCTCGCCAGCATTCCCCCGAACTTCCCGCAGCTTGTAGAGGACCTTCGCGCAAGGCTCGCCGACGTCGCGAAACACGTTAAGAAGCAGGGGGGCCGAACCATCATCTGCATCGACGAACTCGATCGTCTGGGGTCAGACAAGCAAGCCCTCGCGTTCCTCAGCGAAATCAAGGCGATCCTTGGCGTACCCAGCGTGCACTACCTGATTTCCGTCGCCGAGGACGTCGGTGCAGCCTTCATCCGGCGAGGACTGCCTCACCGTGACGCCACGGACAGCTCCCTCGACGACATCCTGCACGTCCAGCCGGGTGACCTCACGCAGTCCCTCAACATCATGGATGAGCGCGCACGAGACTTTCCGAAGCCATACGTGTTCCTCGCCCATGCCCTGTCGGGCGGCCTCCCCCGCGACCTGATTCGATACGGGCGCCGCATGCTGGAGATGCACAGCGAAATCGCGTCCGGCCAGCAAGCTTCAGCCGTTGAGCTGACTGAGATTTCGCGACGTCTCATCGTTGAAGAACTCAGCGACACGCTTGGCGGGTTCCGGACGCTGCTTGCCAAGCAGCAGTGGACGCATCAGAACGCGACCTGGCTGTCCGGGTACCGCGTCGTCATGGACCAGCTACGCACGGCCTGCCCACACAGCACCACGGAACTCGTGGCATCCCTGGAGTACGTGGCCGCCTCCGGGGTCGCTCCGGCCACAGGACCTGTGGCCTCCCTGCCCGAGGCTGCTCAGCAACTGATCACAGAGGCCTCCGCGTACACGTACTACGTGCTGACTCTGTTCCAGATCTTCCACCCCGAGGACTTCGAGGACCGGCGCACGAGGGCAAGCACTACCCCTGCTGGCAGGCCTCAGTTCCTCGCAGAAGCCAGGCTCGAGCTAGCCGTGTCTCCACACACCGCACGCCCAATGATTGATTCCGCACGTGCAGCCTGGCACCTACGTCCCCTCACGAGCACCCTGCTGCCAGCTGTCATTCCGGCACCTCGGCCCCAGCCCTGCACGTCAGCATCTTGTCGTCGACTCGTCTGACTTGCGATGAGGAAGGTGGCTGCGACTCGCCGGAGTTGAATCACTCTGGGGCGACCAAGAACCGGAAGCCCGATTCATGGACTGACGCGTGCGAAGCGTGAGTGAGGGCTGATCGAAACGAGGTGCTTTCCGACCGACCCGCTTTGTTGGTACCCGCGGGGCGCAGCAACGCTGCCCGATACGTCCTCCGCGCGGGGCACGGGCGCTGACTGGCCTTCGGAACTATCGAGGGTCGCGCCGCCAACTGCGGGGCCGGCGTCGTTGTTGTCCGCGGACAACAAGTCCGCGGTTCCGCTGCAGACCAACGCGATTGCGACGTGTATATCTCAACGGAGCTTGACCAGTCTCACCGAAGCTTGATCGCGACGCGGTGGGGCCGGTCCAAGGGGAAGCCGGAGCCATGCCGCGTTGTGCGGTCCGCCTTGTGTGCGCACTGTCCACATCTGGTCACGGACAGCGATCACGGGACGTGGACCTTCGCCGTCGACACCCCCAACCCGGATCACCGTCGCACGACCATCCGCCGCGGCGGATTCCCAAGCCAGGACAGCGCCGAGACTGCGCTGCTCAGATTCCTCGATGGTGAGGCGGGCGGGTTCGACGCCGACCCCAACCAGACCGTCACCGACTACCTCAACGCCTGGCTCACCGCGAAAGCCCTGGTGCTCAAGCCGACCACCATGGCCCGCTACCGGGACTACGTGCGCAACGACCTCATCCCCGGCTTCGGCACCCTCAAGCTCGACCAGCTCGGGCACCGGCACATCGCCGCCTTCGCCACCAGCCAGCTCGCCGCCGGCCGCGGCAAGGTCACTCTCTCCCGGTGTCTGGCCACCCTCTCCAGCGCCCTCGGCGACGCGGTCCGCCAACACCGCCTCGCCCACAACCCCGCCAGCCCACCCGTCCCGCGCCGATCGCCCTCACCGGAGCGGCGGATCTGGACACCAGAACAGGCCGCACGCTTCCTCTCCTACTGCCACCAGGCCGACCCCGACATGGCCGACCTGTTCGAATTCCTCATAGGCACCGGCACGCGCAAGGGCGAAGCCCTCGGCCTCCACTGGGACGACGTCCACCTCGACCAGGGCGTCCTCTACGTACGCTGCACACTCTCCGCCATCGACAACAACCGCCTCGTCCTCACCACACCCAAGACCCGAGCAAGCCGCAACTGGGTCGCCATCTCACCCCGCGTCGCCACCGCACTCCGCCACCGGGCACCAACCGCTCCCCATACCCGGAGCAACCCCGCCGACCCATTCGCCGGGCTCGTCATCTGCCGGCCCGACAGCCGCCCACTCGGACCACAACTCGTGCTCGACCGTCTCCACCGCCTGTCCGACGAAGCCGGCGTCCCCAGAATCACTGTTCACGACCTGCGACACCTGGCCGCCACCATCACCATCACCGCAGGCGTACCGCTCACCGTGGTCTCCAAGACCCTGCGGCACTCCACCCTGTCGACCACCGCGAACCTCTACAGCCACCTCACCCAGCAGGCCGCACGCGAAGCCGTCGACACCATCGACCGCACCCTCACCCAAGCCGAGACCACCGGTCTTTCAACAGACCGACCGACGTGGCCGCGACCACCACGCGACCAGAACCACAGTCTCCGCAAGGCCCTCCGACGACTGCGTAACCCCGCCCCGCCCGCCTTCAGCACCACGGCCAGCCAGTCCCGAGGACAACGTGCGACCGCACTGCGACCACCACGCCCCGGAACGCACGAAAGGCCGCCCTCTCGATCACGAGAGAACGGCCTCCGACCTGCGACAACACAAGTCGGGACGACAGGATTTGAACCTGCGACCCCTTGACCCCCAGGCGCGGGCACGGGCTATGCGCAACTACAGACCTGGAACGCCCAGTTCAAGGCTGTGACATGATCCCACTGCCGCTCCCGACCGGACGCGTACGTCGTGGACGCCAATTCACGTCCCTGGCAATCCAGTTGCCTACACCACCCAGCTCCCATGGCGCACACTCACGTCAACTTCGAACCCTCAGCCACCCTTACATGCCGCTCGTGGCAATCACGCCCTCGTAACGGGGGCTGGCTCCTTCTCGGCTCTCAGGACTCCGCCGCAGCGGGCTTGACCCCTGTGGTCATGAAGCTGGACGACTGAGTCAGGGGCCGGCCCTATGAATACTGACGGTGTAGCCACCGCCGTCGTAGGCGTCAGCGTCCCAGGTCGCAAAGCGGTCGACGAGGGCGAGACCCGCCGCAGCGCAACTCGCGTCGTACTCCGGCAGCGTGATACCGGGCGGCACGGGCAGGTGGGCTGCGTCCAGGCCGAAACCCGCGACCAACAGGCCGCCCGGACGCAGGGCCCCGGCCAGGCGCTCGACCACCGCGCCCTCGGTCCCGGCGGCCAGCAGCGGGAAGACATTGCCGGCAGCAACGACGAGGTCAAAGTCCGCGGCGATGCCGAGCCCGGCCGGATCGAACTCGGCGAGATCGGCCCGGAACCACGGCAGCTGAGGTCCGTGAGCCCGCGCCACGTCCAGCATCGAGGCATCGAGGTCGACCCCGACGCAGTCGTACCCCAGCTCCGCCAGCCGGATCGCAATCCGTCCGGTACCGCACCCGGCGTCAAGCACCCGCGCCCCAGCGGGCACCAGGGCCGCACAGAAACGCGCCTCACCATGCACATCTTTGCCGTTGCGGGCCAGCGCAGCAAAGCGCGCGGCGTACTCGTGTCCGGATGTGCCACCGGTCAGTTCCTGCCAACGACTCATGAGATCGACTATAGGCCGCCCTCCAACTCCCGGTGCCTTCACTCCTCCTCGCGCTGCTGCCAGGTCGGGCCGGAGCGTTGCGTGGCGGGGTCGATGCCGGCTGCGTGGAGGATCTCCCAGACTGTGGACGGGATGATCGGGTAGCCGAGGCGGGCGAGTTCGCCCTGTATCCGGCGGTGGCCCCAGGTGCTGTTCTCTCGGGTCAGGCGCAGGACGAGGGCTCGGATGGAGCGGACGGTGCGGGGGCGCTCGGACTGCTTGTTGCAGAGAGTTGTGCCTGCGAAGTCCCATGTCCGGTCGACATGTTTCGCAATGTGCCGACAGCCGTCTGCACCTCGTCTCGTTCTGGCGATTACTGCGTGACCTGTGCGTGCCGGTCGCGTTCATCGGCAGTGCAAAAGATCATCACGTGTGGCCGCTGGATCTGCTGTGCTCCGGAGACCGGCATTCTCGGTAGCGTGACCATCTGCTGCATGGACTGTCCATGTGTCCGGCTGATCCGTGCGACGGCTTCCGACGGAGAGTGATGAGGCGGCAATGAGTGAACTGACGAAGCCCGAGGTCGACGTTCCGGAGGGTGACGCTCCTACCGAGCTGACCATCCGGGACCTGGTCGTCGGGGACGGAGCTGAGGTGAAGCCGGGCATGGTGGTCAGGGTCCACTACGTCGGGGTGACCTTCGAGTCCGGGAAGGAGTTCGATGCCTCCTGGGACCGGGGCCAGCCGTTCAAGTTCGCCCTGGGCAGTGGCAAGGTCATCAAGGGCTGGGACCGGGGGGTGAGGGGGATGAAGGTCGGCGGTCGGCGCGAGATCATCGTTCCCCCGCGTCTCGGCTACGGCAATCAGTCGCCCTCGCCCTTGATCCCGGCGGGCTCGACCCTGGTCTTCGTGGTGGACCTGCTGGACTCGTATTCCAGCACAACCGGGTGGAGCAGCGCCTGGTGACCGGCTGGGAGTGCGTCCGGTCCCGGCGGACGGGCGCTCGCGGTACTCCGCCATGACCAGCGGCTTCTCGACATGGCCAGCGGCAACGGTGTCTCCCCGGCCACGGTGCGCCGCTGGGTGCTGGAGGTGTGCACGCTGCTCGCCGCCCGGCCGAGCGCCCGGATCGGGCGCTGAAGAGAATCGTCCGAAAGGGTGGGGAGGTGGTGCTGCTGGACGGCACCCTTATCCGCAACCCGGCGCCGCACCGGAGCGGCCAACCAGCGCAACTACTCCGGCAAACACAAGGCCCACGGCCTGCTGTTCCTGGCCCTCACCTATGAGAAGGGCCGCCGACTGGTGTGGATCTCCGCCGCACGGCCCGGCCGGTCCTCGGAGATCACCACCGCCCGCCACAACAAGCTCATCGAACACCTGCGGGTGGCGTGCCTCGGCGCGCTCGGCGACCTCGGCTTCATAGGCCGGGACGACGACCCGGACAACCCGGTGCTCATCACCGGCTACAAGGCCGCCCGCACCAAGCCGCTGACCAGCGCGAAGAACGAAGTCAACAAGCTGATCGCGTGGGAAAGGGCCGTCTGCGAGCACGCCTCCTCCCACCGGAAAAGCTGGCGAATCCTCACAAGCTCCGCCTCGACACCCGCCACGCCACCACGCTGCTGCGGGCGCTGCTCGTACTCACGAACCACGAAGTCGCCCGCTGACAGACGATTCAGCATCGACACTCGCCCACGACCAGCGCGAGTACCCAATCACCCACCCATTCCAGCCTCCAGACCAGCAACTTCAAGATTAACGATCTTCAATGGCGAGATCCCCATGCCGGTGCAACGAGCATGGAGTCGGGTTGGTCGCGCGCCGGTCGGCTGCGGACCGGTAACGGACCGTCAACGCCCTAGCGCTGCGCCCCCGTTCACATGCACGATCTGCGCCGTCATGTACGCCGCTTCAGATGACGCCAAATAGTGCACCGCGGCGGCGATGTCCGAGGGCCGGCCCGCCTGGCCGGTCAGCGACTGCTTGGTCCGGGCGGTGACGAACTCGGGCGTGGCCCGGTCGCCGAAGAACTCGGTGTCGGCGACGAAGCCTGGAGCGACCGCGTTCACGGTGATGCCCTGCGGGCCGAGCTTCTGCGCCAGGTCGACGGTGTAGGTGTTGACGGTGGCCTTGGAGCCGCCGTACGAACCGGGGCCGCGCAGCGCGGCGATAGACGACATCTGGATGATCCGGCCGCCGGGCCGGGTGAGGTGCGGCAGCAGCCCTTCGGTGAGCAGCACGGCGGTGAGCACGTTGGCCTCGAAGTTGCGGCGGAAGCTGTCCGCGATGCCTTCGAGGGTGCCGTCGTGGGCTGGTGCGACGTTGCCGCCGGCGTTGGCGACGACCACGTCGACCTGCGCGCCGCCCGCGGTGCAGAACTCCACGGCTCTACGGGCCTGGCCGGGATCGCTCAGATCGGCGGCGACCCAGGAGGCCGTTCCCGCACCGTGCGCGGCGTCGAGCTCTCCGGCGGCCTTCTCCAGAGGCCCCTCGCGCCGCCCGATGAGGACGACGTGGTCGCCGTCCGCCGCAAAGACCTCGGCCACCGCCCGCCCGATCCCCGTACCGCCCCCCGACACCACGACCCTGCGCTGCCCCACAACCCCACCCCATGTCCTCGTTTATGAATGACGGTCACATCTCTGCCCGCCGCACGGTACGACCGCGGGTCGTCGGCGTCAACGGGCAGGTGCCGCGGGCTCCTCACCCGGATGACGGAGCCGCGATCCGCTCCCACATGCCCAACATCCGCCCCTTCGCCCCAGGTCACCGATCCGGAACGGATCGTAAGAAGCGCCGCACGGCGCGCACAGCAAAACCGCCCGGCCCGAAGCGACAGACGATCTACAGCACAGACATCCGCCCGCGATCAGCGCGAGTACCCTGCAGAACAGTCACACCAGCCCCGTGACCAGCAACTTCAAGATGAACGACCTTCAATGCCTTCGTGATTGTGAAGCGAACTGACGTCGAGTCCGGGAAGGACTGGCATGAGCATGTGTGGTTGAAGAATGACTACACCTACCAGTTGGAGTTCCGGGACGGGAGTGCCGCTGAGCGCTATCAGACTCGGACGATCTCCCAGGCGAGAGTGATCGACGCTCTGAGCTGGGTGGGCTGAGAGCCGCCAGGGCTGGAAGGACGCCTTCATGCGGAACAACATCGGCGACTGGTTCGAAAACGCCGAATGACCCCGTCGCCTGATGCAATAGGGTCAGCGGCGTGCTGAGCTCAGTCGCGGCGCATGGGGATGACGTCGGGGCTGGCCGCTGGGACGGTGGGTCGCGCGCCTTCGGAGGTCGCCAACAACGCGACGATGGTGATTCGTTTGTCGCATGGGGCAGTGGCGGATCGCGGTCGGTGCCAGGGGGCGCTGGTAGAGGTGGCTCGGCGGCACCCCCGCGCGGAGCTGGGCGTACTCGTTCAACACGGTGCGCAGGCGGCGCTGGCCGAAGAGGAGCGCCAACTCCAACCGCCCCGGCCCGACCACCCCATCGCCGACCTCTCTCACAAGCCGATCAAACGCCGACCGATCCTCGGCGGCCTTATCAACAAGTACGAGGGAGCGGCGTAGAGATGCAGGTCAGCGCCACTGGCCGAGTTCTGGAACCCCACAGGGCGCGCGGGCCGGCAGAGGCATCAGAGCCGAAGTGTCCCGATGCTCTGCAACTCCTGGGCGCGAGCACTGATCAGTCGCCGCACGATCGTGGCGGGCCGTGACGGTTGACTGTCCGTGCGCTGAACCTGGCTGATCTCGACCGGCTCGGCGTCCACCAGGGGGAGCCACACCAAGTCCGCGATGGGTTCTCGGGTGTTGAAGTGCGCGAGGAGCCCGACCCCGGCCCCCTGGGCGACCATCGTCTGGACCGAACGGGCCGACATCGCCTCGACCCTCGCTTCGGCGTCGGGGAGGTGTTCGCGCAGCCGCTGGTGCAGAACGGTTCCGGGTCTCATGGTAACGACCGGCCACTTGCCGAGCTCGCCCCACGTGACTGCACGGTGTTGGGCGAGCGGGTGGTCGAGGCGGGTCTGGACGCTGAGGGGAGCCGTCATGAGTCGGCGCCGTGAGAGACCACTCGGTGGGGGCCCGGCCGGGGTGGTGACCACTCCGAGATCCAAGTCACCGCTGAGCACCGCGCGTTCGACGTCGCCGGACGGCCCTTCGTGCACGGAGAACCGCAGGCCCGGATGGTCCGCGACGAGCCGTCCCACGACCGGAGCGACGATCGTCTCGACGGTCACCGATCCGCCACCGATGGACACCCGACCCTGATAGGTCCCGTTGGAAGCCAGGGCCGCCTCGCGCACTGCGTCCTCGGCCGCAACGAGCCGCGTGAACGGGCCGATCAGCGCCTCCCCGGCCGAACTGGCACGCACACCTCCCCGGCTTCGGGTCAGCAGGACCGCATCGAGCTCCTCTTCCAGCATGGTGAGTTGCTGTCCGATGGTGGGCTGGCTGACGCCGCAGGCCGCCGCCGCCGAGCGAAGAGATCCGGTGCGGACCGCGGCGAGATAGTACCGGGCGCGTTCGACTCGCATGGACAGATGTTATAGCCGTTACCTTTCACCGGGTCCAGTGATCGGCATCTTCCCACGGCGATCACGGCGCGACATCGTGGCGCGGGTCACGAACGGACGTGACATGCCGGTTTCCTGTGAAAGGAATTTTCGTGCCTGGGCCCCTCAACGGTGTACGTGTTCTGGACATCTCGACCGTCCTTGCCGGTCCCCTCGCCTCCTCTCTGCTCGCCGAGTTCGGCGCCGAGGTCATCAAGGTCGAGCAGCCCGGAACCGGCGACCCCGCCCGCAGCTACCCGCCGCTCGAGGACGGGGTGTCCGCCGGCTGGGCGGTCATCGGCCGCAACAAGTCGAGCGTGACCGTCGACCTGCACCACCCGGACGCCGCGGGTCTCGTCGGGCGACTTGTCGAGACGGCCGATGTCGTGGTGACCAACTTCCGGCCGGCGACCCTGCGCCGATTCGCCATCGACTTCGACGACCTCGTAGTGCATCGGCCCGATCTCGTGATGGTGCACGTGAGCGCCTTCGGTCGCACCGGCCCCTACGCGGACCGCCCCGGATTCGCCCGTGTCGCCGAGGCCTTCGCCGGACTGACCCACCGCACCGGGTTCCCCGACGGCCCGCCGGTGTTCGCAGGCTATCCGGTCGCCGACGGGGTCACCGGAATCTACGCCGCCTTCGCCGCAATGCTCGCCCTACGCCAGCGCGACCTGACCGGCGAGCCCCAACTCGCCGACATCGGTCTGTACGAGCCGCTGCTGCGGATGATGGAGGACTTCATCGTCGACTACGGCGCGACCGGCACGGCCCGTGAACGCCAGGGCAACGAGAACCCCCACATCAGCCCCAACAACCTCTACCGCACGCGCGACGGTCGGTGGCTGGCGCTGCCCGCATCGACCGAGCAGATGTGGCGCAGACTCGTCGCCGTGATGGACGCGCCGGACCTGGCGGCCTACGACTCGATGACTGCCCGGATCGAACACCGCGCGGAGATCGAGGGCCGGGTGGCCGACTTCGTCGCCTCCCGCGATCTTCGGCCCCTGGCCGAGCTGTTGGACGCGGCGGGGGTGGCCTGCGGGCCGGTCAACACGGCCGCCGACATCTGTGCCGACCCTCATGTGCGGGCCCGCGGCTCGGTGGTCGAGGTGACCGATGCGCACGACGGACGTACCCGCCTGGTGCAGGGGTCCGCCGGACGCTTCTCCGGGTTCGAGCAGACGATCGACCGCAGCGCACCGCGTCTGGGCGAGCACACGCATGCCGTCCTCAAGGACCTCGGCCTGACCGAGGACACCGTCGACGCCCTCGCCGACCGCGGCGTCATCTGAACCAGGAAGGCATCCGCCCATGTCCATGGCCGACGTCTCCATCGTCGTTCTCGTCGCCCTCTTCGTCGCGACACTGGTTCCGCGGTTCAACATCGGACTCGCGGCTCTCCCGGCCGCCTTCCTGGTCGGCCTCGCCGCGGACCGCAGCGCCGACGAGGTGACCTCCTTCTTCCCCGGCGACTTCTTCGTACTGCTCGTCGGGATCACCGCGTTGTTCGCCGTCGCGCAGATCAACGGCACGCTCGACTGGCTCCTCGACGGCATCCTCCGTCTCGTGGGCGGACGAGCGCTGTTGGTGGCTCTTGTCCCGTTCCTGATCGGTGCCGTGCTGACGGCGGTCGGCACCCTCCCGGCTGCGGCCACCGCGATCGTCGCGCCGATCGCGCTCGGCATCGCCGCGCGCTACGGAATACCTCCGTTCATCGCGGCCATCCTCGGTATCACCGGCATCATCAGCGGTCTCCTGTCACCGCTCGCCGTCTACGGCACCAGCGCGAGCCGGCTCGGCGCCAAGCTGGGTCTCGAACTTCCGGGCTCCGCCCCGGTCGGCTTCTTCCTCGGCGGACTCTTGGCCGGCCTCGTGGTCTCGACGGTGTGCCTCGTCGTCGCATTCCGCATCGGGGCCATGCCCCGTGGTCACCTCACGCCGGTCGGGCCCCCGGCGGCGACCGCGTCCGCGGGCCTCGACGCGGGCCCAGCCGCCGAGTCAACGCGCGAGGAGCCCATAGGACGAATGGCCTCGCCGACTGCGGCCCGTGTCCTGACCCTCGTATGCCTGCTGGCCGTTGTGGTGCTGTCGGTCGGCTTCGACATCAACATCGGCTACCTCGGGCTCACCGCCGCGGTGGTCCAGCAACTCGCACTGCGGATCGAGCCGACCGAGATCATCTCGCGTGTCCCCTGGAACATCGTGTTGCTCATCGGGGGCCTGCTCACCTACGTCGGCCTGATGCAGGAACTGGGCGCCTTCACTCGGATCAGCGAGCTGCTGCGGGTAGAGGGATCGCCGATGCTGAGCCTGCTCGTCCTGTGCTACATCGCGGGAGTCACGTCCTTCGCCGCGAGTTCCATCGCCGTCTTCGCCACCACGATGCCACTGGTCCCCGCGGTGGTCGCCGAAGGCGCTTCCCCGGTCGGCGCCGTCCTCGCGGTCGCGTTGGCGTCGATTCTGGTCGACATCAACCCGCTGGGCATCACCGGCGGCCTGATCCTCGGCGCCGCTCGCGCCGAAGACCGCCCTCGCCTCTTCCGACACCTGCTGACCTGCGGCCTCGTCTCGGTGGTCGTAGGCCCTGCGTTGGCCTGTTTCGCCTTTGGGTGGTGGTGACGGGGCACCGCACAGCGGCATCAACTGCTCCTCACTTCGGGTGCATATCTTGCAGGGGTGACTCGTTGGCATGGTCAGAAGGGATTTGTTACGTCTGCGATCAACGTGCCCTCCCATCGTCGGCGGTGAGCCGCCCGTTGTCGGAGCGGGCCGGCGTGGTCGTGAGGGGCGGGATGTCGTGCCGTCGGTGATGGAAGCGCTTGAGATCAGGGAGGCTGCGGCGCGTGGCCGGGTCGAGGAGCTGCGTGAGCAGTTGGAGCCGGCCGAGTCGGACGTGTCCCGGCTGGTGATCACCCGGCAGACGGTGGAGGAGGTGCAGGCTGTGCCCTTGCCGATAACCACATCCGCACTGTTGGAAGGCGGTGCACGGATTGATCGCGGTCGGCCGGGATCGCGTGCGGGTGAGGTTGGTGATCAACGCGGCACGATGGTCCACCGTGCTGCTGCGACTGGCCTATCTGGGTGTGACGAACGCGTTCGCGATGCTGCGCCTGCTGCCGATGGGCGACAGGGAGAAGGACAAGGAGATCCTCGCCCTGCGCCATCAGATCGCGGTGTTGGAGCGCCAACTGGGCAAGGAGAAGGTCCGGTTCACCCCGAGCGATCGGGCGTTCTTGGCGGCGCTGCTGCACCGGCTGCCACTGGACGTGCTGCGCAGGCTGCGACTGCTGGTCCGGCCGGATACGGTGCTGCGTTGGCACCGTGACCTGGTCGCGCGCCACCATGCGGCCCAGTCCCGGCCCAAACGCCCTGGACGGCCGCGCACGGTGAGCTCCATCCGCGCCCTGGTGTGGCGCCTGGCTCGGGAGAATCCCAACTGGGGGTACAGACGCCTGCACGGCGAACTGCTCGTGCTGGGGGTGAAGGTGGCCGGCTCCACTGTCTGGGAGATTTTGAAGGATGCCGGTATCGACCCGGCGCCCGAACGGATCTCCAGTACCTGGGCCGATTTCCTACGCTCCCAGGCCGACGCCTTACTGGCGTGGGACTTCCCGGAGACGGTCACCTTGTCCGGGGCGCGGATCTACGTGTTCGCGGCGATCGAGCACGGCAGTCGCCGTATCCGGGTCATGGGCGCGACCGCGCATCCAACCGCCTCCTGGGTGGTGCAAGCCACGAAGAACCTCGTCATGGACTTGGAGGATGTGAGCTGCCGGGCCCGGTTCTTGATCCGTGACCGCGACGGCAAGTTCCCCGCCCAGTTCGACGCCGTCCTGGCGGATGCGGGGATCGAAGTTGTGCTCAGCGGCGTTCAGATGCCGAGAATGAACTCGATCATGGAGAGATGGGTGCAGACCTGCCGCCGTGAGCTCCTGGGCCGAACCTTGATCTGGAACCAGCGGCACCTGCTCCACGCCCTGCGCGAGTTCGAACAGTTCTACAACGGAACACCGCCCGCACCAGGGCACCGCGAACGCCGCCCCGCTCCATCCCTTGCCTGCGCCCATCGCCGATCCGGACAAGATAGCCCGCCTCGACATACGCCGATGCGATCGCCTGGGCGGCATCCTCCATGAGTACCAACATGCCGCATAACGTGCGTGGATGAGGTTCTCGGCGAGGTCAAGGTCAAGGTCAAGGTCAAGGAGGCGCCGGAGTCGCCGGAGTGACCACGGCGCGTGAGCTGGCTACACGTGGGTTCCGGACGTTGGTGGTCGAAGCGTGCCCCGAGGTCGGCGGCCGCGTCCGGACCACGACGCTGTCGAACGGTGAAGCCATCGAGATCGGCGGGACGTACGTCCACTGGCTCAGCCACACCTGTGGTCCGAGATCACCCGCTGCGGTTTCGGCGGCGACGTCGTAGAGGGTGGGGAGGCAACCGAGTTCGTCCTTACGCCGGGGGGCCGGCGGCGGGCTGGAGTGGACCAATGCGGAGGCCCACACCTCGCGGGAGAAGAGCCTGTTCAGTGCCTTCTTCGATGGCTCCGACCAGATCGTCCCGAGGCCTTACCGTCCCGGCCATGCCTCCGACGAGATCGCGGCCGCGGACGGGATGACGATCGCCGACCGTCTCGACCAGATGGCGCTGGATGAGCCGGACCGTGCGTTGATCGAAGCATTCTTCGGCGTCCATACCGTTGTCGGCCCAGAGGTGGGCAGCTACCTCACGGAAGTCCGTTGGTGGGCGCCATCCGCGGTGGTACCGGCGGTACAGTCCAGGTGACGCCGCATGGGAGGTCTTGTGATCGAACTGTCCACGGTCATTCAGGAGCTGCGCACCGAATTGAACACGGCCATCGCGGGCGGGGCCGGTGAGGAACTCCGGTTCGAGCTGGGGCCGATCGAACTCGAGGTCTCAGTGGCGATCACCAAAGAAGGCGGCGGCGGTGCCAAGGTCCGTTTCTGGGTGGTCGACGCGGACGCTCACGGCAAGGTGGCGGGCGCCACGACCCAGCGGATCAAGCTCCAGCTCGAACCCAAGCTCGCAGCCACGGGGAGCCGTCCCGAGGTTTCCGGGCACGCCGTCTCCGGGGAACGCTGACCACAGTTCGGCAGGCGGCAGCGGTTGCGGGGAGGCGCGATGGAGGGACGGCTCGGATTCGCCTCGGCGGGACTCGATCCCGACCGCGTGGCGGAGGTCATCGTCGAGGGGTCTGCAGAGCCGCGGGGTCGCCGGGGGTCCGGCTATCGCATCCGGGCGGGTTTCGTTCTCACCGCTGCCCACGTCGTGCGGGACGCCTCGCTGGTGCGCGTCCGGTTCAGGGCGGACCGGCCGGGTTCCTGGACCGCGGACGGCACGGTTCTATGGCGCAACACCGACGTGGACGTGGCGATCGTGGCGATCGCCGAGGCGGGCCGCCCCGTCGGCGCCGTGGTTCCCGTCCGGTTCGGCGGGATCCAGGACCACGACGGCGATGTGCCGTGCAGCACCATGGGCTTCCCGCGCCACAAACTGCGAAACGATCCCACCGACGCCTCCCACCCGGGCCCTCCTTCGGTCTACCGGGACTCCGCCCACGTCAACGGCACGGTCTCTCCGTGGTCGAATCTGCGCGAGGCAACCCTGTCGATACGGGTCCCGGCGCCGGAGCATGATCCCGATCCACAGCGGTCGCCGTGGGAGGGCATGTCGGGTGCGCCGGTGTGGAGCGGCGGTTGCCTGATCGGGCTGGTGCGGTCCCACCACCGTTCCGACGGGCTCGGGCAACTCGCGGCGAGCCGCGTCGACCACTGGTACCACCGGCTGGACGACACCCAGCTGAGCGAGCTGACCCTGCTGATCGGCCTGCCGCCCCGGGACCAGCTCGCCCAAGTCGCGCTGCCCGGAAGTTCCCACACCCTGCGCGACGAGGCGCTGGAGGCACTGCTGCGCGCCGAGCGCGAGGCGTCGGCGCTGCAGCCCTATCGCATCCCCGGCCTGCGCAGCCCGGAGCTGCGTCAGGTGTACGTCGACCAGTGGGCGGATCGTGAACCAGGCCTGACGGCCGGCTCGGGTACCGAGCCGGGGCTCGCGACCGAGCGGGTTCCGGTGGCCGAGGTGCTCAACGCCCGGCGTCATGTCCTGATCGAGGGCGGCCCCGGTACCGGGAAGTCGACGTTCACGCATCACGTCAGCGGGACGCTGGCCTCGGTCCGGCTCGGCGACGAGGCCGCGGCCGCGGCCGCGGATCTGACGGGAGTGTCCGCGGTGGCCGTTCGCGTCCCAGCCGGGCACCTCGCCGACGACGCACCACTGACGTCATTGCTGCACGCCTCGGTGCGGACCCGGCTGGGCATCCGCCTCACACACGAGCTGCCCGCTGATCTGTTCGCGGCACCGCCGCACGGCGTGCCCTGGCTGCTGCTGGTGGACGGGCTCGACGAGATCCTTGACCCGGTAGCCAGGGAACGGGTCATCACAACCATCGCGCGGGACGCCGCGAATCCTTCCAGCCCCTACCGTTGGGTGGTGACCACCCGCCCCCTGCCGGCCGGAGAACTGGCTCCCTTGCGGAACGCGGGACTGGGTCCATGCACGCTCGCCGCGTTCGACGACGCACAGCTCCAGACACTTGCAGAGGGGTGGCTGGTCGGTCCTTCCGCCGACGAGTCCGGCCGGGCCCGGGTGGAAGAGTTCCTGCGGCAACTCGACGAGAGCGAACTCCGCCAGCTCGCCAGGGCCCCGTTGCTGGCCACCATCACCCTGACCATCTTCCACCGACGCAACAGGCAAGGCCTGCCCACCGGGCGACCGGGACTGTACCGGGAGTTCATCGCGTACCTGCTCACCGGCCGCGACGGCGAGGCCGAGCGCCGTAGGGCGTTCCGGCAGGCCGCGGGGGCTGCCGGCGCAGGCTCGCGCCTCGCGGAGTGGCTCTACCAGAACCGCGTGTCGCTGCTGCAGTTCCTCGCGAACCGCACGCTCTCCACGGAGGCCTCGCTCCTCGCGGAGAGCCTGGCCTGGGTCAGGGCCCACGCACCGGACCCGCCGGACTTCCTGGTGGGGTGGCCCGACATCATCCTCGGTCTGCTGACCGGCACGGGCCTGGTCACCGACGCGGACGGGACGGGCGAACTCCAGTGGGTACACCGGAGCTTCGCCGAGTACCTGGCGGCGCGCGACGCGGCGGAAGCCCTGCCCAGCACATGGCCGGGCACGGACCCTCACGCCGACGCTCTCCTGCGCGAAGCCCTGGAAGGCGTGGGCCAGGACCAGTCCGCGCTCACCCTCGCCTGCTGGGCCGAGCACCGTGACACGGCCGTGGCCCGACTCCTGGACTTTCTCATCGTGTGGAGCGATGCCTACGAGGTCCTACTGAAGCATCATGGCGGCGGAGGCGTGACGGTCAACGACGACAGCAGCCGCGTAGATCAGTACATAGCCCTCGCCGGACGGCTGCTCGCGGAGGGCGTGCCGGTCCCCGCGGCGATGTCAGGGCAGATCCTCGACCGACTCCTCATCCGCGCACGTTCCATCTTCAACGCCCGCTATTTCTGTCAGCTCGTCGCGGCCCAGCCGCAACGCGAGCGTGCCCGCAACGCGCTGATGCGCATGGCCCACGACAACGACCTGTCTGGCGTGATCCGGGCCGACGCGGCGCTGACCGTGGGCCGAATCTTCGGCCTGGACGTCCTGCACGACGCCACTGAGCCACTGCTCGCCCTCGACGGTTCCGAGTCCTTCCTGTACGAGGAGGGGGGCCGGATGGCGTCCATGGGCATCTCGGATGTCCGGGCGATCATCGCCTACAAGATTTCGGCGCTCGGTCATGCGGCCCGTCCCCTCGCCAACGCATTCCTTGATCGCATGGTGCTGGCGGAGGACGACGGCTGGGGTCGCTTCCTGGCGGCGGAGGCTGCCCTCGCGGTCAGCGACTCGGACAGGGCCGCCTCATTTATCACTTCTGTGCCCCCGGGGGCTCACCGCAACATCCCTGGCGAGGTCTCCGTCCTACTTCGCACCGGACGGCAGGACGTGGCGGCGCGGACGGTAGACGCCTGGTTCGCGAGCAGCGCGGAGCGCGATCGGTGGGGGGACGTCCAGGGTCCGTGGGCGGACATCCAGGGGATCGTCGACGTATACGTGGGCGCTGGACTCACCGAGCAAGCCTTGGCAACGGCGCGGCGGACGGTGCCCATGGTGACGAACTCCCGGACGCGGGTGGTGTCGCTCAGCGCTGTCGCCCGGGCCGGCGACCCCGCTCCCGGCCTGGATCTGCTGCACACCGCGTCGCTCGGCAACGACCGTCAGCAGACGTCACCCCCGGTCATCGACCTTAGCGACTGGATCATGCTCGCGCGTGTGATCTCGCGACAGGGCCGAGTCGAGGACGTACGCGAGGCCGTCAACAGACGTCTGATGCGGGATTTTCGTCATTACACCGAGCGGGACGTGTGGTCCATCACCCACCTCTGGGACGTGTGGTCCATCGCCGGCCTCCTGGCCGAGATCAGGGACGAGAGGAACCGACAGATGCTGCTGTGGCTGGCCCGCAACGGCAGCGGCGGGCCACGTAGGGCGGCAGCCGCTGCGCTGTTGGAAACCGACGACCGACAACACGGCATCGAGGCCCTCGTCAGCGAGTCCACCGGGCCACCGGGCCACATCACCAGCGCCGTCGAACTCGTGCATTCCCTTCTCCTTGTCGGGGCCGAGGACCAAGCCGTGTCCCTGCTGCACCGCGCCATCAGCGACATCGCACCGGACAACTCGCATCAGCGCTGTACCGCCTTCGACCTGATGTCCTGGCTGCGTCCGGCCCAAGCCCGCCACGTCCTCCTCGATCTGATCCGCACCGATTCCTTGCACCCCAGGTCTGCTGCGGCTCGACGAGCGTGCCACCGCGCTGATCATGCTCCGCCGAGTCCTCGACCGGCCAGACCCGGAAAGTACGGACCTGCTCAGCGCTGCCAGCCTGTTCGCCTGGACCGGCGAACGGGCCGACGCCATCAGAGCGTACGAACGGATCCTTGAGGAAGCCACTCGCCTCGACAAGCGGAGCGACTCCTATTTCTCCCATGTCGTCATCGCGGCGCAATTCCTGGACTCCGAGGGGCGGCTCGGCGCCGGCCAGTGCGAAGTACTTGCCGCCGCGGCCGCGAGCATTCTGCCTTGGGCCTCCGCTTGGAGGACCACTTTACTCACGGTGACCGGACTGCTCGCCCGCAACGGCGCCACCCCGTCCGCCCTCGCTCTGCTCACCCGCGCCCTCCAGGACGCCCCGGACTCTCATCCTCTGTTCGAGGAGGAGGTCCGTCGTCTCCGCGGCGATGTGGATACGTCGTAGCAGCAGGCACCTTCGCGCACCCGTATCCAGCCGCACAGCGTCAGAAGCTGTGCCTGATGCATCCATTCCAATTGAGGCGGAGCTTCGCATCCTGAAGAAATGCCCGGCCCGGTAGCCTGTGCCGCTCGGAAACTCATCGCCGCTGGTCAGGGGCGGGCCTCCGTACGGCAGCGGGGACTGCGAGCTTAGCCGGATGATCTTGTCGACGGTGGACTCGGTGGTTCGGTGTCTGCTGTCGGTACCAGTCGTGTTGCTGCGCCGAAACGCCTCCAGGGACGCGGAGTTGCTGGCCCTGCAGCACGAGAACGCGGGCTGCGTCGGCAGCTGTCACGGGTGCGGTATGAGCCGGCGGACCGGTTGTGGCTCGCGGCACTGTCTCGCCTGATACCCCGACAGCAGTGGGGAGAGGTCTTCGCGGCTTCCTCTCCGAAGGCCGGCGCTTCGTCAGCGCCTTGCTCCGAGTAAAGGAGACGGCGCCCATGTCTCTGCCGGAGATCCGCTGGGTCGACATCGAAGCGAGCGGCGGCAAGGCCGTGGACGTGATCGCAGCCGCCCTCGCCTGACAGGCTCGGGACCCTGTCAGGTTCCAGAACTCGGCCTGGCTCTATGACCAGTGGCGATGGGTGGAGAGTCCATGGGGAGAACAGCCCCCGCTGGGGAGTATGCGGGGAGTCCCGGCTCCCCCCTGCGGCCTACGGCCGCAGGGGGAGGGTGGGTCTCCTGGCCGTGGCCCTGTGCAGCGAGCCCGTGTCGTGGCTCGACGGGATGCTTGGAAGACTGGCTGCCTGTGACTCATTCTGATCTTGCTCGCCGTATCCATGCCGTCTCTCACCTTCAGGGCCAGTTCACGCTTCGGTCCGGACGCGATGCCACGGAGTACTTCGATAAGTACCGGTTCGAAGGCGATCCCGTTCTTCTGGACGAGATTGCCCAGCGGATGGCACCACTGGTGCCGTCCGACACGGAGGTGCTGGCCAGTCTGGAGATGGGCGGCATTCCGGTGGTGACTGCGCTCGGCCGGCATACGGGTCTGCCCTGCGCGTTCGTGCGCAAGCAGGCCAAGCCGCATGGCACCTGCCGTCTCGCCGAGGGGCGCCGAGACTGAGGGCCGTCGGGTGCTGGTGGTGGAGGACGTGGTCACCAGCGGTGGCCAGATCGTGCTGTCGACCGCGGACTTGCGTGGCCTGGGTGCCCTGTCAGGTTCCAGAACTCGGCCTGGCTCTATGACCAGTGGCGATGGGTGGAGCACTACCTCCAGGGAATGATCTCGGGGTGTCGCTACGTCTGCTCTATTTGATCTTCAGCCGGCTGCTCGGCTGGTTCGCATTGCTCGCCCGTTCCTCCGCGTCCAAGGACGTCGAGCTGCTGGTCCTACGTCATGAGGTCGCTGTGCTGCGCCGCGCGAACCCCAAGCCGCGCTTCGACTGGGCCGACCGCGCGTACCTCGCAGCTCTGGTCCGACAGCTGTGCGGGTGCCGATAAATCATCCGCGCAGGTGAAGGCCCCGATCGTCGATCACAGTCGTGGGCGGTCACGTCACCCACGACTACGCTGTTCCAGCACATGGTGGACGGCGGCATCATGGTCTGCCGTGCTACTACGCCTGGCCTACCTCACCATGACGAACACCTTCTCGCTCATACGCCTGCTGCCGATGAGCGACCGCGACAAGGAGATCGAGATCCTGGTGCTGCGGCACCAACTCACGGTCTTGCAACGCCAGATCGACAAGCCAGCATTCACCCCGGGCGACCGGCTCCTGTTCGCCGGCTGCTCCACCACCTGCCGATGGACAAGCTTCGACGGCTCCACCTGCTGGTGCGCCCGGACACCATCCTGCGCTGGCACCGCAACTTCCTAAAACGCCGTCACGCCGCGACATGCGCGCCCCGACGGCGCGGACGCCCGCGCACCGTGCGCTCCATCCGCACCCTGGTCCTGCGCCTGGCCCGCGACAACAACGCCTGGGGATACCGGCGCATCCATGGCGAGCTGGCCGCCCTCGACATCAAGGTCGCCGCCTCCACCGTCTGGGAGATACTCAAAGAGCACGGGATCGACACCTCTCCCCAACGCCAGTACACCACCTGGGCCGACTTCATGCGCAGCCAGGCCGATACCCTGCTCGCCTGCGACTTCTTCGAGACCCGCACCCTGACCGGGGCGCGCCTGTACGTCTTCGCGGTCATCGAGCACGCCACCCGGCGCATCCGGATCCTGGGCGCCACCGCCCACCCCACCACCGCCTGGGTCACGCAGCTCGGACGCAACCTCGTCACGGACTTGGAGGATGTGGGCAGCGGGACCAAGTTCCTGATCCGCGACCGAGATTCCAAGTTCACCGCAGCCTTCGACGAGGTCCTGATCGATGCCGGACTGGCGGTCATCAAGTGTGGCATCCGCGTGCCCCGCATGAACTCGATCACGGAACGGTGGATACAAACCTGCCGGCGCGAGCTTCTGGACCGCACCCTGATCTGGAACCAGCGCCACCTCCTCCACGCGCTGCGCGAGTTCGCGACGTTCTACAACGGGCACCGGCCGCACCGAACCCTGAAGCAAGCCGCGCCGCTTCGCCTACTACCCGAACCGATCCACGTGCCAGCGCACATCAGACACTTGGAAGTCCGTCGACGAGACCGGCTCGGCGGAACCCTCCACGAGTACCGACATGCTGCTTGACCAGGCCGGATGATTAATCGGCACCCGCAATGTCTGACCAAACGGCATCACCGCAGCCCACAGACCGAAGTCGTATTTTCGAGCGACACACCTCGGCTCCTTTCCCCGGATCACGCGGCTCGCAGGCGAGTAGCCGTACCCAGGTTGTCAAACCTGCCGGGAACGAGCCTCCGGTCAGGCCTGTCGCTCCTGGTCCAGAAGATGGCGCAGCCACTTCTCCGAATGCGCGATGTGCGCCGCGGCGGCCGACGCGGCCGCCACCGGGTCGTGGCGACTGATCGCTCCGACGATCTCGCGGTGGCCCGCGTCGCTGACCCGCTTGATGTCCGGGCCCTCGGGCAACGTGAAGATCTGGTGGCGGCGCGATCGGGTACGGAACACGGTGAGCAGTGAATCCAGCGCGGGGTTGTCCGCGACGCGCGCGACCTCCGAGTGGAACCGGTGGTCCAGGTCGGAGACTTCCGCCGGATCATCGGTGGCCTCCATTGCCGCGAGGTGGGCATGCATGCGCTCCAACGCTTCGGCGCCCACTCGCGCGGCGGCCTGCGAGGCGGCGTGCGCCTCCAGGACCCGGCGCAGCTCGTAGACCTCGAGCAGGCCGGGCAGCGGCAGCAGGTCCACAGTGAGGGAGAGGCTGCCGATGATGTCCTCGGGCCGCAGTGCCGAGACGTAGGTGCCCGAGCCGTGGCGCGGTTCGACCACGCGCAGCGCGGCGAGCATCCGCACGGCCTCCCGCAACGGCCCGCGGGAGACTCCGAGTTCGGCGCACAGGTCCGCCTCGGGCGGCATGCGCGCACCGGCTGTCAGCCGCCCGTCGGCGATCATGTGCCGCAGGCCGTGAAAGGCCTTCTCCACTGCGGACATATCCCGCTCCCCCGATCCGTCCCGTGCCGTGCCCCACGACCCGCGGCCCGTGCTCCGTCATGCGTGCTTCGACTGATGAGACCCTAGCAAGTCATCTGATGTCTTCAGGAGAGTGAGATCGACTCGTGCTCCTGTCATCAGCCACCTTCCCTGAAAACTCGGGGAAGGAGCACTTTAATCGCAGCGATGCACATGCCAGGATGACGCATGTCATCATACGTCTTGGGTAGTTCCTCCTAGGAGTCGCATGAGCACGGGCCTGGCCGTCGCCCCGCCGAAACCCTTGTCCCTGCCCAACGGCCGACCCGCCGCGGATGCCTGGTCGCTCGACCCGGAGTTGCTGCATCTCAACCACGGTTCGTTCGGTGCGGTGCCGGTGGCGGCACAGCGTGAGCAGGACCGGCTGCGGGAGCGGGCCGAGCGGGCGCCGGTGGTATGGTTCCCGGCTCAGCCACGGCGGATCGCCACGGCCCGCGCCGAACTCGCCGCGTTCTTGCGTGTGGACGCCGACGATCTGGCCCTCGTACCGAACGCGAGCGCCGGAGTCAGCACCGTCCTGGCCTCGCTCACCCTGCCGCCCGAGGCCGAGATCCTGGTCACCGATCACGGATACGGCGCGGTCACCATGGCCGCGCAGCGTACGGCCCTGCGCTGCGGCGGGCGGGTGCGGACCGCGCACATCCCTCTCGCGGCCGACGCGGACGAGGCGTTTACGGCCGTGGCCGAACAGGTCGGCGATCGCACCGCGCTGATCCTGCTCGACCAGATCACGTCGTCGACCGGCCGACTGCTGCCGGTCGAGCGGATCGCACGGCTCGCCCGACGGCGCGGCATCCCGTTCCTGGTGGACGGCGCACACGCCCCCGGCATGCTGGCTGCGCCGCTGGACGGTCTCGCCTGCGACTTCTGGACCGGCAATCTGCACAAGTTCGCCTGCACCCCGCGCGGCACCTCCGCCCTCGTCGCGCGCGGTCCACTGCGCGCGGCCCTGTACCCGCTGATCGACTCCTGGGGCACCCAACTGCCCTTCCCCGCACGCTTCGATCACACCGGGACCCAGGACACCTCTGCCTGGCTCGCGGCCCCGGCCGCGCTGTCCTTCGTCGAGCGGACGTGGGGGTGGGAGACGGTCCGCGGTTATCTGAGCGCGCTCGCCGACTACGGGCAGCACACCGTCGCGGACGCGTTCGCCCGGCACATCGGACAGGACGCCGTGCCGGCAGTTGGCACACCCGCGCCGGCGCTACGCCTGGTAAGACTGCCCGACGAGCTCGGCCCCGACCGGTTCGCGAGTGATGTGCTGCGTGACCGGGCCGCACAGGAACTCGGCGCGGAGACCGCGTTCACGTCCTTCGACGGGGTCGGCTATATCAGGCTCTCCGCGCACGTCTACAACACCCCCGCCGATTATGAGGAGTTCGCCGAGCGGTGCGTGCCTCGGCTGGTGGCGTGGAGCCGCGCCGCCTAAGCCCGCGCGCGCCCCCGGCCCAGCAGCCCGCACGGCTCTCCGAACACGGTCCCGACGAGGAAGGTAACGACCCGTGGCCCCGAGCATATCGACGGACCTCCCCCCACTCCCGCCCGCGTACGACAGCGCTCTGGTGCGGTACCGCCTCCTAGGCCAGGTACGCGCGGAGCGTGCCGGAGAGCCGCTACCGCCGGGCACCCCGAAACAGCAGGCGCTTCTCGCGGCGCTGCTGCTGCGCGGCGGTGAACAGGTCGAGCGCACCGAACTGGTGCGGGCCGTCTGGGGCGAGCACGCGCCGGACAGCGCGGCGGGCCTGCTCGCCACGTACACAGCGCGCCTGCGCAAGGCGCTGGAGCCGGACCGAGCCCGCCGCGCCGCACCCCGGCTCCTGATCACGCGGGGCACCACCTACGGGCTGCATCTGCGGCGGGACGCACTGGACCTGTGGCGGTTCGAGGACGCGCTGTCCGAGGCGCGCCGGGAGCGCCGCGCGGGCCGGGTCGGCGCCGCCCGCACCTATTACGAGCAGGCCCTCGCCCAGTGGCGGGGCGAGCAGGCGCTGAGCGGGGTGCCGGAACGCTGTGCGGCGGATGCCCGGCACCGGCTCGCCGGGCTGCGCCTCGACGCCCGCCTCGAACACGCCGAGGCACTGCTCGACCTCGGTGAACATGCCGAGGCCGCCGAGCGGATCGCCCCGCTGGTGCCGGGCAGACCGTACGACGAGCGGTTGCAGGCGCTGCTGATGCTGGCGCTGTACCGCAGCGGGCGCACGCCCGAGGCCCTCGCCCTGTTCCGCGGAGTGCGGCGCGCCCTCGTGCACGACCTGGGTGTCGAACCGCGCCCGGGACTGAGCCGGCTGCACGAGCGCATCCTGCACGCCGACCCCTCGCTGGCCGCACCCAGGCAGCCGCCGCGGTCACTCACGCCCGCGTGTCCGGCACCGGCCCACCGCCTGCCCGTGCCCGCTCAACTGCCGCGCGACAGCGCCGACTTCACCGGTCGGGAGGAGGAGGTGCGGCAGCTGCGCGAACTGCTGCGGCGCCCCGAGTCCCCCGCCGCCGTCTGCCCCACCGTGGTGATCTCCGGTGCGGCGGGCCTCGGCAAGAGCACGCTTGCCGTGCACGTCGCCCACCAGGTGCGGGACCGGTTCCCGGACGGCCAGCTCTACGCGGTGCTCGGCGGGCGCGCCCCTGCCGACGTGCTCGGCCGGTTCCTGGAGGACCTCGGGGTGGCGCCGCACGAGGTGCCCGACGGTCTGGAGCGGCGCGCCGTCCGGTTCCGTACGCTCACCGCCGAACGTCGGCTCCTCGTCCTGCTCGACGACGCCCAGTCCACGGACCAGTTGCGGGAGTTGCTGCCCGCGGCGCCCGGCTGCGCGGTGCTGGTGACCAGCCGGGCCCCGCTGCGGGACCTGCCCGGCCGGGTGCCGCTCCGGCTCGGCCCGCTGGACGCGGCCCAGTCCCTGCGGCTGTTGCGCCGGTTCGCTTCGGGGGCGCCGCTGGCCTCGGTCGCGGCGCTGCCGTACCGTTCGGCGGCCACCGCGACGGCTACGTCCGCTCTGCACAGCCTCGCGGACGGCTGCGCCGGGCATCCGCTGGCGCTGCGGCTCGCCGCCGCGCGGGCCGCCGACGAAGCGGCCCGGGTGGACGACATCGGCGGGCCGCCCGCTTCGCACCCGGGGTTCCCGGACGGCCCGCGCACCGCCAGGACCCGTATCGCATCGGCAGGTTGACCTCCCGTCAGTCCACACTCCCGGCGAGCATCGCGTCCGTGAAGTGACAGGCGCCGGCCCGCTGCCCCCGCACCGTCAGCAGGGGCTCGGTGTCACGGCACAGGTCCTGTGCGCGCGGGCACCGGGTGTGGAACCGGCAGCCCGGCGGCGGTGCGGACGGCGACGGCGGATCGCCCGCGAGGACGATGCGGGTGCGGCGCGGGGCGTGCGGGTCGCGGATGCGGTCGAGGGAGGGTTCGGCCGACAGGAGCGCCTCGGTGTAGGGGTGGCCCGGGGCCGCGTAGAGGGCGTCCACCGGGGCCTGTTCGGCGACCTTGCCCAGGTACATCACGGTGACGTCGTCGCACACGTGGCGTACGACGCCGAGGTCGTGGGAGACGAAGACGAGCGCGAGGCCCAGTTCGCGCCGGAGCTTCAGGAGCAGGTTGACGACCTGGGCCTGCACCGACAGGTCGAGCGCCGAGACGGGCTCGTCGCACAGCAGCACGTCGGGGCCGAGGGCGAGGCCGCGGGCGATGCCGATGCGCTGGCGCTGTCCGCCGGAGAATTGGTGCGGATAGCGGTCCGCGTGACGGGCGTCGAGGCCGACCAGTTCGAGGAGTTCGGCGATCCGGGCCCGCCTCCCGGCGCGCGGGACGACATCGGGATGGACGTCGAAGGCCTCCCCGATGATCTCGCCGACCCTCAGCCGTGGGTTGAGCGAGGCGTACGGGTCCTGGAAGACGACCTGGACGCGGCGGCGCCACCGCTTGAGGGCGGCGCCGCGCAGCCGCGCGACGTCCTCGCCCTCGAAGAGGAGCCGCCCGTAGGTCGGCCGCTCCAGCGCGCACAGCAGCCGCAGCAGGGTCGACTTGCCGCAGCCGGACTCGCCGACGATGCCGAGCGCCTGGCCGCGCCGCAGCTCCAGGTCGACGCCGTCGACGGCCCGGACCACGGCCGCGCCCCGGCCGCGCCGCCACGGCAGCGCGGGCCCGCCGCCGTAGTGCTTGACCAGCCGTTCGGCCCTGAGGATCACGTCGTCGGTCATCGTGCGGCGCCTTCCGGGCTGAGCGGCTGGTCGAGGAGATGGCAGGCGCCGAAGCGGAGCTCGCCGGGGGCGGGCTGCAGGGCGGGGCGTTCGGTGGCGCACCGGTCGTGGGCGTGCGGGCAGCGCGGCCGGAACGGGCAGCCGGACGGCAGCCGCATCAGGTCGGGCGGCGTGCCGGGGATGGCGGGCAGGTCCTGGCCGCGCCTCTCGGCGGACGGCACCGACCGCAACAGCCCCTGGGTGTACGGGTGTTGTGGATCATCCAGCACATCGGCCGTGGCCCCCGACTCCACGACCCGGCCCGCGTACATGACGACCAGGTCGTCGGCGATCTCCGCGGCGACGGCCAGGTCATGGGTGATGAGCACGACCCCCATGTCGGTGTCGGCCTGGATCTCCGCGAGGAGTTCGAGGATCTGGGCCTGCACGGTGACGTCGAGCGCGGTGGTCGGCTCGTCGGCGATGAGCACCTCGGGGCCGAGGGCGAGCGCCATGGCGATCATCACGCGCTGGCGCATGCCGCCGGAGAACTGGTGCGGGTAGTCGTGGACACGGGCCCGCGCGCCGGGGATGCCCACGCGGTCCAGCATCTCGGCCGCCCGCTTCATGGCGTCGGAGCGGCTCGTGCCCCGGTGTACCCGGTACAGCTCGGCGATCTGCCGACCGACCGTGTGCACGGGGTTGAGTGCGGACAGCGCGTCCTGGAAGACCAACGAGATCCGGCTGCCGACGACGCCGCGGCGTGCGCGCTCGGTCAGCGTCAGCAGGTCCATGCCGTCGAACAGGGCCTGGCCGCCGGTGACATGACCGGGCGGGCTGTCGAGGATGCCCGTGATGGCCTGGGTGGAGACGCTCTTGCCGGAGCCGGACTCGCCGAGGATGACGAGGGTGCGGCCGCGGTGCAGGGTCCAGGAAACGGAGTCCACGGCGCGCAGGCGGCCGGCGCGGGTGTCGAACTCGACGCTCAGGTCACGTACGTCGAGCAGAGGTTCAGCTGCCATGGGGCGGTTCACCGCTCACCTCTTCAGTTTCGGGTCGAGAGCGTCGCGGACCGTGTCGCCCATGATCATGAAGGCCATGACGGTGATGGTCAGGAGCAGGGCGGGGAAGAGGAAGAGGTGGACGTCGTCGCGGTAGGAGGCGGCGATGGCGATCTGAAGTCCCCAGGAAATGGTGGGGGGTTGGAGCCCGATGCCGAGGAAGGTGAGCGCGGCCTCGGTGCCGACCGCCGCGCCGACGGTGAGCGTGGTCAGGGCGAGCAGCGGCGCCACCGAGTTGGGCAGGATGTGCACCCGCAGGATGTGCGGGGCCCCGGCGCCGAGCGCGCGGGAGGCGAGGACGTACTCGCGCGTGCGCACGCTCAGGACGGTGGAGCGCATCAGCCGCATGCCCGCGGGCCAGCCGAGCAGCACGATCACGAAGGCGATGGTCCACACGGAGCGGGACGAGAAGGCCTGCAGGATGACGATCATCGCGACGAGGCCGGGCAGGGCGAACAGCACGTCGGCGGTGCGCGACACAAGGCTGTCGACGAAGCCGGGGAAGTATCCGGCGAGCATGCCGAGGACGCAGGCGACAGCGAAGCCGACCACACACACGGAGACGCTGACCAGGACCGAGGGCCGGGCCCCGTAGATCACGTTGGCGTAGTAGTCGCAGCCCTGGATGTCGTAGCCGAACCAGTGCGCGGCCGACGGGGCGCCCTTGGAGAGCTTCAGGTCGCACACGGTGGGATCGGTGGCGGTGAACAGCCGGGGAAAGGCGGCCATCAGCGTGATGACCAGGATGGCGAGGGCGCTGAGGACGAAGCGTGGCTTGCGCAGCAGTTCGCGCAGGACGGCGGCGCCGCGCGGGCTGTCCTCGCCGACGGGCTCGAGTTCGGCGGCGGTCGCGGCGGTCGCCAGGGCGGTGTCAGACATGGCGTACCCTCGGGTCCAGGAGGCCGTAGAGCAGGTCGACGACCAGGTTGACGAGCATGTAGCCGAGCAGCAGCACCGTGGACAGGGTGACGACCACTCCGCCTTCCTTCATGGCGATGGAGCGGAACATGAACTGGCCGATGCCGTTCAGGTTGTAGATGCCCTCGGTGATGATCGCGCCGCCGAGAATGCCGGCCAGGTCGAGCCCGATGTACGTGATCACGGGCAGCATGGCGTTGCGCAGCACGTGCCCCCACAGGATGCGGTTCGGGGCGAGCCCCTTGGCGCGTGCGGTGCGGACGAAGTCGGCGCTCGCGACCTCAGCGATGCTGGTGCGGGTGACGCGGGCGAGTCCGGCGAAGCCGAGGACGCCGAGGACGGTGGCGGGCAGCAGATAGCTGCCGGGCCAGCCGTCGGTGGCGCCGGAGACCGGGAACCAGCCGAGTTCGACGGCGAAGAAGGACTGCGCGAAGAACATGGCGACCAGACCGGGCACGGCGAGCACCCCGAGCGTGGCGCCGAGCAGCACCCGGTCCACCAGGCCGTCGCGCCGCCATCCCGCGTACACACCGCTGACGAGCCCGAGGACGAGCTGGATGGCGAGGGCGGTGAGTCCGAGCTGGAGGGTCACCGGCCAGCGCAGCGCGAGTTGTTCGCCGATGTCCTGCCCGTCGAAGGTCTGCCCGAGGTCACCCTTGAGCAGGTTGCCCATGAAGTGCAGGTACTGGACGAACAGGGGATCGTTCAGGTGGTAGTAGGCGCGTTTGGCCGCGATGACGGATTCGGCCAGGGGTTTCTGTCCTGACAGGGCCCTGATCGGGTCGCCGGGGAGGGCAAAGACCATCGCGTAGACGAGGAACGTCACGATGACCGCGATCGGGATCATGATCAGGAGGCGGCGGAGCGCGAAACGCAACACCGTTTCCTCCTTTGGGAGTTACGGAGAGGAGTTACGGGATTGGGGGGCGGGCGGGGTCAGTCGGCGAAGGTCGACCGGACGGGATCCACGTTCGCGAAAGGGGCGTTGAGGGGTTCGACGCCCTCGGCATGCAGATAGACGTCCCGTGAGTGCGACAGCGGGAGCACCGGCATCTGCTCGGCGATGCGGTCCTCGATCGCCTGGTAGTCGCGCGTCGCCTGGGCCTGGTCGACCTGGGCGTTGGCCTCGCCGAGCATCCGGTCGACCTTCGCGTCGCGGTAGCGGCCAGTATTGACGTCGCCGTAGGACGCGAACATCGGGGTGAGGTAGTCCTCGAGCGCCGGGTAGTCGTGCCCCCAGCCCATGATGCGGATGCCATCGAGCTTGCCCGCGTTGGCGAGCGGACCGATCTCGGCGCCTGGCTTGCCGACATACTGGATCTTCAGCCCCAGTTTCTGCCGCCACATGTTGCCCAGCGCCTCGGCGTACACCTGCTCGCCGGGGTTGTCGCTGGCGAAGAAGAGCCGCAGCTTGCCCGGGAACCCGCCGGCTTCCCGCAGCAGCTTCTTGGCCCGGGCCACGTCAAGCCTGCAGTCACTGCAGGTGTTCTCGCGGTGGCCGTCGACGCTGGGCGCGGTGAACGACGTGGCGGGGAAGTTGCCGGGCTTGAGCTTGGCCAGGGAGCCGCGGTCCAGGGCGAGCGAGAGCGCCCGGCGGACGCGGGTGTCGGTGTACGGCTTCAGCGTCACCGGAAGGTTGAGGTAGTTGATGCCGGCGGCGGCCTTGGCCTGGCTCCACTTGCCGGGTGCGTCCGTCTTGTACGAGTCGATCTTCGACGACGGTACGGCGACGTAGTCGACGTTGCCGGCGAGGAACTCGTTGTACGCGGTCTCCGGGTTGGAGAAGAACCGGAACGTGATGTGGTCGGCCTGCGGGGCGTCCTTGCCGGCGTAGCCCTTGTTGCGCATGAGGCGCACCGGCTGCCCCGCCTTCCATCCGCCGTCAAGTTGGTAGGCGCCGTAGCCGATCGGCTTGTGCTTGAACTGGTCCGGGTCCTTCAGCGTCTCGGCGGACAGCGCGGCGACGCCGAGGTAGCTGAGCGTCGTCGGATACGGCGAGAACGCCCCCTTCAGGGTGACGGTGAAGGTGAGATCGTCGACCACCTTCAGCCCGGACAGCGTGGTCGCCTTCGGCTTGCCCTTGGCCGGGTTCAGGTCCTCGTAGCCCTGAACCCGCTGAAAGGCGCCGTTGTTCGCGAAGGCGTGCGGGGCGTACGCGGTGTAGTTCCACGTGTCCACGAACGACTTGGCGGTGAGCTTCTCACCGTTGGTGAACTTCCAGCCGGGCTTGATCTTGATCGTCCACGTCTTCGCGTCCTTCGACGTGACCGAATCGGCGACGACGTTCACCAGCTTGCCGCTCTTCGCGTCCACCCGGGTCAGCGGCGCCCACAGCGCGGACTCGATCTGGATGCCCGTGGTGCCGTTGTCGTTCGACGGGTTCAGATAGGGCACCTCGGCCGCGGTGGCGATCGCCAGGGAGTGGCCGTCGTCCTTTCCCGCGCCGTCCCCGCTCCCGGCGCCACTGCATCCGGCGAGCAGGACCGCCAGCGCGGTGCCGGTCGCCGCCGTGACGATTCTTCGTGTCCGGGCCATGAGTTCTCCCGCAGTCCAGGCCGGACCGGTCGCGGCGGGCACCGCCGTGACCAGCCCGGACGCGCCGGTCGGTTCGGCCGCGACAGTAGGAACGGCCCAGGTGGGCGTCAAGGCGGATGCCCTTTGGCGTCCATCCGACGTCCATTCCGCATCTCTCGCACCCGCTGAATGGGCGCTGAATGGACGTTCAGCAGCGGAAACTTGCACGCAGGAACGCAGCGTTCCTAGCGTCACCGCCCGACAGTCAGGCGCGCCGGGTCCCCGATTCCGGCCGGACGCACGGGAGTCCACATGGTGCGAACACGAAGAGCCGCCGCGGTGGCGGCGATTGCCGCGCTCGCCCTCGCGGCGACCGGATGCAGCGGCGGCGGCTCGGACGGCAAGGGCTCCGGTGCCGCCGGCCGTACGGTGACGGTGGCGACCGGCGCGGAGATCGCGGCGATCAACCCGGAGAAGGACAACAGCTCCGCCAACATCCAGCTGGCCTTCGCCATGTGGGCGCCGCTGACCCGGGTGGACCCGAAGAGCGGCAAGCTGGTGAACGTCGTCGCCGACTCGGTCACGTCGAAGGAGGCGAAGACGTGGACGATCAAGATCAAGCCCGGCTGGAAGTTCACCAACGGTGAGAAGCTCACCGCCAAGTCGTTCGTGGACACGTGGAACTACACCGCGTACGGACCGCACGGGTACCTCAGCAACGGCTTCTTCCAGCGGGTTCAGGGCTACGAGGACCTCAACCCGGCCAAGGGCAAGCCGAAGGCGACCACGCTGTCCGGGCTGAAGGTGGTCGACGATCTCACCTTCACCGTGACCCTCAAGGCGCCCTTCTCGCCGTACCCGACGACGCTCAGCTACTACGGACTCGCCGCCCTGTCCGCGGAGACGCTGAAGGACCCGGACGCGTACAGCCACAAGCCGATCGGCTACGGCCCCTACAAGCTGGACGGCGCGTGGAAGGCCGGACAGCCCGTGCGCCTCACGCGCAACAAGGGCTATGCCGGCAAGGACGCCCCGCAGGCCGACCGCCTCGTCTACCGCTTCTTCTCCAACCCGGAGACCGCCTACAACGAGTTCCTGGCCGGCAACCTCGACTACGCGACGCTGCCGTCCTCGAAGATCGACGCGTACAAGACGGACGCTCCCGGCAAGTGGAGCCAGGGCAAGTCCGCACCGAACCTCAGCTACCTCGAACTCCCTGTCAACACACCGGGGTTCAAGGATCCGAAGGTGCGGCGCGCGCTCTCGCTCGCCCTGGACCGCAAGCCCCTCGTCAAGCTGAAGCCGGGCGCGTTCCCCGCCACGTCCTTCACCGCCTCGACCCTCGACGGGCACCGCGAGAACACCTGCACCGCCTGCACGCTGGACGTGGCCGGGGCGAAGAAGCTGCTGCGCGAGGCCGGCGGTTTCTCCGGGCGCCTCAAGATGTACTACGCGAGTGACAACCCAGGAGACCAGGTCTTCGCCGAGGCGCTCGGCAACATGTGGCGGCAGAACCTCGGTCTGAAGATCCAATACGTGGGCAAGCCCGGCAGCGACCTGAGCGCGATGGCGTCCAAGGGCGCGCTGGACGGCGTGCGGTCCTCGGGCTGGGGGCACGACTATCCGTCGCTCGAGGACTACCTCACGCCGATCTTCGCCTCGTACGGCGATTTCAACTCCAACGGCTACCACAACCCCGAGGTCGACAGCCGTCTGGAGCAGGCGAACAAGATCGCCGACCCCGCGAAGGCCACGCGCGCCTACCAGGGCATCGAGGACCTGATCGCCCGGGACATGCCGGTCGTGCCGCTGTTCCACACGCGCACGATCTATCTGCACGCGACCGACGTCCACCCGCTGGACTCCCGGTACGCGGACATCAATCCCGTGCGCTCGACGATCGACCGCTGAACCGGGCCGCCCGCCCCGCCTTCCGTACTCCAGGAGACTCAACGCCCATGCATGACGACCGTTCGCTCATCGAAGACCGGCTGCGACGTGTGCTCGAGGAGCGCATCAGGCCCGCCGTGTACCCGGAGACCGTGCCGCTGGACGTGCGGGTGTGGCACGCGCCGGACGAGCCCGTGCCGGTCGCGGAGGGGCTCGCGGCGCCCGCGCTGTCCATCAGGGAGGGCGCCCGGTGGGGGCGGCCGTGGGGCACCAGCTGGTTCACGGTGACCGGCACGGTTCCCCAGCAGTGGGCGGGGCGGACCGTCGAGGCGCTGATCGACCTCGGCTTCGACGGGCACGGCGGTCCCGGCTTCCAGTGCGAGGGCCTGGTCTACGAGCCGGACGGGACACCGGTGAAGGGCCTGCACCCACGCAATCACTGGGTGCGCGTCGGGGCTCCGGCAGCGGGCGGGGAGCAGGTGAAGCTGCGCGTGGAGGCGGCGTCGAACCCCGGGTTCTTCAACTCCCGTGCGTTCAAGCCCACATGGCTCGGTGACACGGACACCGCGGGTCACGATCCGCTCTACACGCTGGGCCGTGTCGAGCTGGCCGTCTTCGACGAGACGGTGTGGGAGCTGCTGCACGACCTGGAGGTGCTGGGCCAGCTGATGGCCGAGCTGCCGCTGGACCGCGCCCGCCGCTGGGAGATGCTGCACGCGGTGGGGGCGGCCCTGGACGTGGTGGACCTAGGCGAGGTGAACGGCACCGCGCAGGCGGCCCGCGACGTGCTGGCACCGGTCCTCGACACCCCCGCCGGACCGTCGGCGCACCGGATCAGCGCGGTCGGGCACGCGCACATCGACTCGGCGTGGCTGTGGCCGCTGCGCGAGACGGTGCGCAAGGTGGCGCGGACCGCGTCGAACATGACGCAACTCCTCGACTCCGAACCGGACTTCGTCTTCACCATGTCGCAGGCGCAGCAACTGGCCTGGATCAAGGAGCACCGGCCCGAGGTGTACGCGAAGGTCAAGAAGGCCGTGGCCGAGGGGCGGTTCGTGCCGACGGGCGGCATGTGGGTGGAGTCGGACACGAACATGCCGGGCTCGGAGGCGATGGCCCGTCAGTTCGTGCACGGCAAGCGGTTCTTCCTCGACGAGTTCGGCATCGAGAACGAGGAGGTGTGGCTGCCGGACACCTTCGGTTTCGCGGCCGGGCTGCCGCAGATCATCCGCGAGGCCGGCTCCAAGTGGCTGCTGACGCAGAAGATCTCCTGGTCGCAGACGAACACCTTCCCGCATCACACGTTCAACTGGGAGGGCATCGACGGCTCCCGGGTCCTCACCCACTTCCCGCCCGTGGACACGTACAACTGCGCCATGGAGGGACGTGAACTCGCGCACGCGGAACGGAACTTCAAGGACAAGGGGCGGGCGAACCGTTCGCTCGCACCGACCGGTTTCGGTGACGGCGGGGGCGGAACGACGCGCGAGATGGTGGCGCGGGCCAGGCGGCTGCGGTCGCTCGACGGCTCTCCCACCGTGGAGTGGGAGGCCCCGGCGGCGTTCTTCGAGAAGGCCGAGGCCGAGTACACCGATCCCGCGGTGTGGGTCGGCGAGTTGTATCTGGAGCTGCACCGGGCGACGCTGACGAGCCAGGCGCAGACCAAGCAGGGCAACCGGCGCTGCGAGCACCTCCTCCAGGAGGCGGAGCTGTGGGCGGCGACGGCAGCCGTCCAGTGCGAATTCCCCTACCCGCACGAGGAGTTGGACCGACTTTGGAAGACGGTGCTGCTGCACCAGTTCCACGACATCCTGCCGGGCTCGTCGATCGCCTGGGTGCACCGCGAGGCCCGCGCGACGTACGCACGGGTCACGGCCGAACTCGAGGCGATCGTCGACGCCGCGCAGCGCGCCCTGGCCGGCCGCGGCACGGGTGTCCTGCGCTTCAACTCATCGCCGCACGGGCGTAGTTCGGTACCCGCACTCGGCGCTGCGGGCCCCCAGCCTGCAGACCTCGCGGCGACGACGGTCCGTGAGCGCGACGGCGGCGGCTTCGTCCTCGACAACACGATTCTGCGGGCCGAGATCGACGGCCGCGGCCTGGTCGTCTCGCTGGTGCACCTGGCGAGCGGCCGCGAGACGCTGGCCCCGGGCCGTGCGGCGGGCCTGCTCCAGCTCCACCCGGATCTGCCGAACAAGTGGGACGCGTGGGACGTCGACAAGTTCTACCGCAACACCGGCACCGACCTGACGGACGTGGACGCGCTGACCGCGACCGCCGACGGGGTGCGGGTCACCCGCTCCTTCGGCAAGTCCGTCGCCGCGCAGACCTTCACCCTCTCCCCCGGCTCCGGGCGCCTCGACGTCGCGACGGAGGTGCAGTGGCACGAGACCGAGAAGTTCCTGAAGCTGGCGTTCCCGCTCGACGTGCACGCGGAACGGTACGCGTCGGAGACCCAGTTCGGGCATGTGTACCGGCCCACGCACACCAACACGAGCTGGGAGGCGGCGCGCTTCGAGGCCTGCAACCACCGGTTCGTGCACCTCGCGGAGCCCGGCTGGGGTGTCGCACTGGTGACCGCTTCGACGTACGGCCACGACGTGACCCGTACGGTGCGTGAGGACCGAGGGACGACGACGACCGTGCGCGCCTCGCTGCTGCGGGCGCCGCGCTTCCCCGACCCGGAGACGGACCAGGGAACCCATCGCTTCCGGCACGCCCTGGTACCGGGCGCGGCCGTCGGGGACGCGGTCCGCGAGGGCGCAGCGCTGTCGCTGCCGGAGCGGGAGGTGACGGGCACGGCCCGCGCCGAGGTCGCGCCGCTGGTACACGTCGACCACGAGTCCGTCGTACTCAGTGCAGTCAAGCTGGCCGACGACGGCTCGGGCGATGTCGTCGTCCGCTTCTACGAGGCGCAGGGCGGTCGGGCAACCGTGCGTCTCACTCCCGGGTTCGACGCGGCCGGTGCGGTCCGGTGCGATCTGCTGGAGCGTCCGGTGGCCCCGGCGGAGCCGGACGTCGCGGATCTGTCGTTCGCGCTGCGCCCCTTCCAGCTGGTCACGCTGCGGCTGGCACGGGCGGCCCTCACGGAGTCCTGAGCGTGCGGGGCGCCGTGGCGCCCCGCACCTGGTCGTCGGCGTGAACCGGCGAACCGCTCGGGTGGCTATCGTGTGCCGTTCGGAAACTCATCGCTACTGCTCGGAGGCGGTCTGGCGCGGCACCACTGTCTGCTGGAACCCTGTCCGAGTGATCGCTTCGCTGGAGTACCAGGTGGCGCGGAAACGGCCCGCGGTTCCGGCGGTGCTTCTGCGCCGGGACGTGGCGAAGGACGGGGAATTGCTGGTGCCGCGGCACGGGAACGCGGTGCTGCGCAGGCAGCTCACGAAGCCTGTGCGTGCCGACAATCCCGTCTCCCTATGCCACCTGTGTGTATTCATGGATGAGGCCGCCGAGGCAGTCGCGCCGGATGACACGTGATGGGTCGTCGACGGCGGGCGGCTCGGGCGCGCCGACACCATCGGGACATCGCTGTCCGAGTGATCGGTGAGGCCGATGGGCGTTGTGGTGGTGGGCGTACTCGTCGACGACGATGCGCAGGTGCCGCTCTCCGGTGACCAGGAGGCGGTCGGTGGCTTCGCGCCTGCAGGAGCCAACCCAGCGCTCGGCGATCGCATTCATCCGGGGCACCCCGGGCAGAATGGGCACCACGCGGGCGCCGGCGGCGGTGAAGACCGCGTCGAAGCCGTCAGTGAGCCTTTTTCAAGCTGACCGTGCTGCCCGCGAGTTGGACATGTCTGCGCAACGGCGAAGCTCCTGGTAGACGGGTTCTCGACCAAGATCACCCGTGTCTGCCAGGAGCTTCACGTGCTTGTCCACCCGTCCTCGATTGATCTGTCCAACCGCACCTTGCGGTTCCTGACCGGGCGACGGAAGGCCAGGCGGCAGCAGATCGGGACGCGTTTGCGGCGCCTCCCCGCCTCGCGACAGGCCTTGCTCGCCCTGGCCCACCTGCGCTGGCCGCCGGGTTCGGCATCGGATCGCGACTGTCTACCGCTACATACGTGAAGCCGTCGAGGCCCTGGCCACCATCGCCCCGCCTCTAGCCGAGGCAATGCGGACGATCCGGAAAGGCGTTTGTCATCCTAGACGGCACCCTGCTGCCGATCGACCGCATCGCCGCCGACACCCCCTACTACTCCGGGAAGCGCAAGCGCCACGGCATGAACGTGCAGGTCCTCACCGATCCGTCCGGACGGCTTCTCTGGGCCTCGCAGGCTCTGCCCGGCTCGACTCACGACCTGACTGCCGCGAGACAGCACAGAATCATCGAAGCCCTCACCGAAGTCGGACTCAAATGTTGGGCGGACAAGGCGTATCAAGGCGCCGCGGACCCGTCCGCGTACCGTTTCGGCGCCGGCGCCTCAAGCGGTGGAAGCGCCGCCACAACACCACCCACGCCAAGATCCGCTGTCTCGGCGAGCAGGCCATGGCCCTCAAGGGGTGGCGCCTCCTGCGGAAGCTCCGCTGCAGCACCAACCGCATCACCGATGTCGTGAAGGCCGTCCTGGTCCTTCACCTCGCATCAACGTGAGGTTGGAAAAGGCTCAGTAATCACCATCGGATCTGATTGGATTCGCACCGCCGCGAACCCCCGAATTAGGCGGGTTCATTGGACGTGCTGACCTCCTGTCGTCATTCGTTCGTTTAGCGACAGAGTCGGGGTGCCGCTCGGAGTTCGGCAGGGCTCCGAAGCCCACGGGTTCCTGTTCGGGGAGTTCGCGGGCAGTTCCTGGTCGCAGGGCGGTGCGGCCAGCCACCGGCCCTGTCGGCGGCCAGGCGTCGAGCCGTTGGCTGGGCTGGCGCTTTCAGCCGGTGGGGGGGCCTGGACGACGACACCGACGCCCCAGTCATCTTCACCGGCCGCAGCCACCCGAGGCCCGTAGCGCTCCCGAGGAACAATCCGTTAAGAGGACTGGGAGGGAGCGGGCTCCCTGTCAAGGGAGAATCCGGCGCCAAGGCATTGGGGTGCTCGGCCGACGACCCCGGAAGTCCGGTGACCCACGACGACATTGTGAACGGGAACGTCCCGAGTTCCAGGGGCGGCACCATGCCGCCCGCCCAGCAGATCCGATAGGCGACAACCATGGTGAGTTTCTCGGTCGGCGGCACGGTCAGTGTCGAGACGACGGGGCGTCCGTTGCGGTTTACCCCGCGTTTCGACCTTCCCGGCCAACAACTGATCGTCGCTGGATACACGGACGCGCGTGAGCGTGAGAAGCAGTTGGCCGACACCTTCGGCAGCATGCAGTGGCTGTGGTCGGAGAACGACTTCCTTCGGTTCGACAGGGACAGTCGGGTGCTATGTAGCGCTACGTTCTTCCTCCCGCTCCGGTCCGCTCCTTACGAGGCAGGACACGGTGCGGCAGCACTGCCGCCGAGCGAGCTGGCCGGGCTGCGGGCAAACGAGCCGTCGGAGTTCGAACTACCGCAGGCGACCGTGTTCCGCTGCGCCCCGGACGGCGCTGAGTTGGTGTGCCTACGCGCCCCCGACCTGCTCGCCAGGCAGCCGGACGCCAGGATCGGCATCGCCCCCGACGTGGAACTGCTGGTCCACGACGGCGCATTGACCGGCTGGCGCCTCATCGACCCCGCCCGCTGTCTCACCAGCGGCTTCAGCACGCCGGACACCGATTCCCCGCCCTCCCCGGCTACTCGCCGCCATCTCGCCGAGTGCCTGCGTCTTGTCTCCGCGCCCGTCGTCGACTCTGTCATGGAGCAGGACGCGGATGCATGGCGCGACCTGCTCGCACTCCAGCGTGCCGTGCGCGACCAGCACGACGACCGGCATCGCGCGGATGTCGTGCAAGCAGTGATCGACCGGTTGGTCGACGACAACGAGTAGCGTTTCCGGCGGCAGCCGGGTGTGGCTCCACACACGACTGCCGAGACAGGCGGGCTTACCGATGAGCGCGGCTCCAGATGCACCCGGCACCACTCCACCAGGCGATCGGTCAGTCGATCGAACGGTGCGTCGCCCGCAGGGACATCAGGCCAGAGGTCCTCGCGTTACGGCATGAGAACGCGGTGCTGCGCCGTGAGATCGCCCGCGTCCGCTACGAGCCCGCAGACCGAGTCCGCTCGCCAGCGCTCTCGCGGTTCGTCCCGCGCGAGCGCTGGCGCCAGACCTTCACGGTCACCCCACCACACTGCTGGCCTGGCACTGCCAACTCATCGCCAGGAAACGGCCGTTCACGCGGCACCGCCGCCCCGGCAGACCCTCCACCGCGCCCGCCGTCAAGCAGCTCATCCTGCGCCTGGCCCAGGAGAACAGCAGCTGGGGCCACCGCCGGATACAGGGCGAACTCGCCAGCCTCGCCTACCCGATCGCCCCGTCCACAGTCTGGGAGATCCTCCATACAGCCGGCATCGACCCCACGCCGCAGCGCCCCGGACCCACCTGGCGCCAGTTCCTCACACCCAGGCCCACGGCAACATCGCCGCCGACTTCCTGCACCTGGACACCATCTCGCTCAAGCGCCTGTACGCCCTGATCTACATCGAACACGGCACCCGCCGCGTCCACCTCGCCGGAGTCACCACCCACTCCACCGCCGCGTGGACCGTTCAGCAGGCCAGGAGCCTTGCCATGAGACTGGGACGCCGGTTGGAGTCGCTGCGCTTTCTCCTCCGGGAGGGGGACAGCAAGTACACCCGCACCTTCGACGCCGTCTTCGAGGCCGACGACGTGGAGATCCTGCTCAGCCCGCCGCAGGCGCCCAAAGCGAACGCGATCTGCGAGAGAGTCGTGGGCACCCTCCGCCGCGAGCTCCTCGACCGCATGCTGATCTACAACGAGGCCCACGCTCGCGCAGTCCTGGTCGAACACATCAGGCACTACAACGGGCACCGTCCCCACCAGTCCCGGCAGCAGCTGCCCCCGGACATCGCCGAACCAGCCACCCCGGCCACCGTCACCAACCTCCAGGCCCACCGGATCCGGCGTCAACGCCTCCTCGGAGGCCTGATCAACGCCTGACCGAACGGACTCACCGCAGCTCACAGCACCGAATCGTATTTTCGAGCGGCACAGGATGCTCCGAACCCGGATGCGCTCTCGCGAGGCTGTCGTGGCAGCGCAGATACACGAGAGCAATGAGCGCGCGCTGGTGCGGCGGGAGTTTGCACCGTCGGTTGCCCTCACGGTGACGCTGAGCATCGTGACCCACTCGACCAGGGAGTGCGGAAGACCGAGTGCGGCAGGATAAGGAACCACCGAGGCTCCTGTGCCGGTGGGTTGAGACTTCGAACACCTCCCTCAACGGCACGGGAACCTCGTGCAACGCGGCCCGTCTGCATACCCCGCCACCGTCACCCGATCCGTGGCCCCGCTGAAAAGGCTCGGTGAGGCGGAGTGCCTGGATCGTTCGGTTCGGACTGCTCGGGGGGTGCGTCGAGGGTTTGGAGGTCCCCGACTGGCACGGGCTTGATCGGCAGGTGAGCGGAGAAGCGTCCGCCGAGTCCGATCGGTTGCTTGCGTGCGGTCGCGAGGATCGCGCCGACGCTGTTCTCGCAGTAGCGCCCCTGGCAGGGGCCCATGCCGGTACGGCAGGAGAGCTTGACCGCGTTGACACTGCTGACGAACGGGGACGATTCGAGGAAGCCGTCGAGGGTGTCGCGGGTGACCAGTTCACATCGGCAGATGGTGGTCTCCCGTGTGGCGAGGTCGCCGAGTGCTTCCCGGGCCGGCTCGAACATTCGCTGCACCACGGTGGAGAACTGGGTCGCCTTGCGGATGTGCCGTTCCGCTTCGGTGAATGCCGCCCGAGGCACGGCGCATCCCAGGCTGACGGCAACGCCGAGAGCCGCGAGTGCGCCTTCGGCGCGGGACTGATCGGCGCCGGCGACTCCTGTGGGCTCACCGGAGACGAACACGTGGGGGACGGATGTCTGAAGTCGTTCGTCGTGTGCGACCACCCAGCCGCCTCGCGGCGAGTCGTACACGAGGTCGCATCCGATCTGGCGGGCGAGTTCCGTCGATGCGGAGAAGCCGTACCCGAGAACCAGGTGGGAGGCGGGGACCTGGCGGGGGGTGCCGGTGACCTTCCACTGCCGGTTCACCCGGGCGAGTTCGACTCGGGAGACGCGATCGGTGCCGTGGGCGGCCGTCACGATGGTCCGGGGTGAGACCCGGATGCCCTTGCGGGTCAGTCGTGCCAGGATCGCGCCTGTTTCCGCGAGCATCCGCAGGTGGCCGGGCACGGCTCCGAGGGCGTGCAGCATCTCCGCTGGTGTCGGGATGCTCTGGGCGAAGGCGACCTCGCGGACGGGTACGCCGTCGCGGACGAGGAGGTCGGCCACGAGCAGGAGCAGGGGGTGTGCCCCGGCCAGTACGACATCGCCGACGGGTGCGATCTTCTGTGCCTTCACGAGGGTCTGGACTCCGCCGGCGGTCACGACGCCGGGCAGCGTCCAGCCAGGGAAGGCCACGGGAAGGTCGTAGGCGCCGGTGGCGATCAACAGCCGTCGCGTGCCCAGCACGCGAGTCCCGTGCTCCGGGTGGTTGATCGCTACACGCAGACAGTCGGGCTCGCTGTCGTCGCTCAGCACGCCGATCGCCGACCAGCCGAACTCCGTCGTCAGCCGGGTGTCCGTCTCGAAGCGGCGGATGAGGTCGGTAGCCCAGCCGTAGCCAGCGGTGGGGTGCAGGACGCTTCCGGAGAAGTCCTCGGGTGTCTGACGGAAAATCTGGCCGCCTGCTCGCTGCTGCTCGTCGACGACGACGACGGTCAGGCCGTGATCGGCTGCGGTGAGTGCCGCGGACATGCCCGCTGGGCCCGCGCCGACGATCGCGAGATCGAACATCACAGCCTCCCGGAGGTCTCGATGGTCAGGCCTTCGCGGGCCGGGGTGAGACAGGTGCGCGTCAGAGGGCGGCCGTCGACCGTGGCGACGCACTCGAAGCACGTTCCCATGTTGCACAGTGGCGCTCGAGGAGCTCCAGTGCGGTCGCGTTCGAAGGTGGTTCCTGTGGCCAGCATGGCTGTGGCCACGGTCTCGCCCGCGCAGGCATGAACGGGCTCGCCGTCCACGGTCAAGGTCACGTCAGCTCCGCGTTCTTGCGCGGTGCGGCGCCAGGCATCGCTCCGGGACATCAGGCGCTCCTTTCTGCGAAGCGGGCCGGGTCGTACGGCGCGAGGTCGACATCAGACGAGCGCCCGGAAATGAGGGCGGTCAGCACCCGAGCGAAGCTCGGTCCGAGCGTGAACGCGGATCCGCCGGTGGCGACGAATACTCCCGGGGCGCCCTTGACCGCTCCGACGAGCGGGAGCTGGTCGGGGGCCACCGTGGTGGTGCCGACCCAACTGCGCACGGCGGGTATCCGGTCCAGCCCGGGGACGGTCTTCACGGCCGCGCGCGCGTTGCCCGCGATCGACTGCGGAATGAGCTGGTGCTTGCGGTCGAACGCCGGGGAGCCGTCCGCGTCCCGCATCAGCCGCGCGGGCCACCCGCCGCCGATGAGAACCGTGCTGTCGAGTGACTGCTTGAGCGACAGGCGCGCGCCGGCGTGCTGGACGAGATGAGGGATGAACCGGGGGACCTTCGAGGTGACCGTCATGGTGAGGGCCAGCGGGACGGTGGGCAGGTCGGCGTCGAAGACCCGGCCGAGTTCGGTCGTCCACACTCCGGCGGCGAGCACGATCGCGGCGGCCCGGACGGTGTGGGCCCTCTCGTCCCCCGTAGCAGACGTCTCCCGGAGGGAAAGGTCCCATCCGGCCGGTACGCGGTGCGCACCGACCAGTCGGGAGCGTGTGCGCACGGTGGCTCCGGCGGCGACGGCCGCGCGGGCGACGGCCGGAGCGGCGATGCGGGCGTCGGCCTTGCCCTCCAGCGGGCTGAAATTGGCCGCGACGATGGCCGGTGAGAGGTAGGGCGCGACGACATCGAGCTCCGAGCGGTCGAGTGTGCGCACGTCGAGGCCCCAGGAGCGTTCCAGCTCCGCCTTGAACTCGAGCATCCCGACCTGGTCGGCGTTCTCGGCGACCATGAGCCCGCCGGTCTGGCGCACGCCGAACGGTTCGCCGATCTCGTCCTCCATGCGTGCCCACATCGCGGCGGCGTCGAGGTGGAGCGGCATCGCCTCCGCTGCGACGCGCGCGGCTTCCTCACCTGACTCGACCATGCGGTATTCGAGCTGGAAGTGCAGACTTCCGGCGTTCTGGCCCGAGGCGTGCTGGTTCACCTGGTCCTTGTCGACCAGCAGCACCCGCGCGCCGTCGCGGGCAGCCATCCATGCTGTGAGGCAGCCGAGCAGGCCGCCCCCGACAACAGCGACGTCGTAGTGGTCAGACATGGGCGGGGGAGACCGTCTCGATGCCGAGCTGGTGCAGGGTCGCCTCGACCCGGGCGACCTCCTCGGTGGTGAGGTCGAGCAGCGGCGCCCGTACGAATCCCGCGGGGATGCCGCGCAGCCGCAGCGCGGTCTTGATGATCGCCTGCTGGTTGCCGAACTGCACGCCGTAGTCGGGACGGAACCAGGCGTTCATGTAGACGCGGTCCTTCGCCCCCAGGCGAATAGCGCGTTCACGGTCCCCGGTGTCGACGGCGTTCCAGAAGTCGGCCTGGTCGCGTCCGAGGATGCCGCCCGTTCCCATCAGGCCGTCGCCGTGGCCGAGGATCGCGAGGTCGGCGCCGAGTGCGTTGGTGGGCAGACCGAAGTAGCGGACCTGGCCTTCCAGCGCGTACATCCCGGCGAGGAAGCTCGCGAAGTCTCCTGTCGAGTTCTTGATCGCGACGACGTTCTCGATCTGTGCGAGCTCGGTCAACAGGTCCACGTCCATGTCCACGACGCAGCCACGTGGCCAGTTGTACACGGTCATCGGGATGTCGGTGGCATCGCTCACCGCCCGGTAGAACGCGATGATCTCCTTCCGGTTGGGCACGATGTAGGGCGGCGGGGTGAGGAGAATGCCGTCGAGGCCCGCTGCCTCGGCCGCGCGGGCGTGGGTGATCGCCTCGTGCGGGGTGAATGCGTTGCAGGCGCCGATGACCGGGAAGGTGTCGCTACGGTGCTCGGCGCCTGCCGCGAACAGCTGTGCGCGCTCCTCTGTCGACATGGAGAACCACTCGCCGCTGGTACCGGCCAGGATCGCGCCCTGGATACCTTCCTTGACGAGCCAGTCCACCTGTACGTGCAGCGCGTCGGTGTCGAGCACGCCCTCACGGGTGAACGGTGTGGTGATGGCGGGGATGTAGCCACGCCAGTTGACAGTGTTGCGATCCATGAAGGCTGCTCCGACTACTGCTTGCTACTGCCTGTGCAGGGTGTGTGCTGGGGGGTGCCGCTCAGACCAGGGCCGGTGCGGGCTCGGTCCTGGGCTCGGGCCGCTTCAGTTCGACGCCGTCCGCGCCCTCGAAGCGGCGACCCCATCCGGTCGCCGCTGCCACGACCATGACGACGGTGAGGATGAGCGGGTAGAGCATGGCGACGAAGATCTCGGTGGTGGTCAGGGCCGGGGCGCCCTTGATGCCGGTCGTGAGCTGCGCGCCGATGAACAGGTAGGCGCTGAGGACAGGGACGATGGCGGCGATGCCCATCGCGAAGCAGTCCATAACGACCGCCCTACGGTAGGGGTGCAGGTCGACGCGGGCGCCGATCTCGTCGGCGACGGGGCCGAAGGTGAGCATCGCGGCCGAGTTCACACCGCCGAACAGCAGGGTGGTGGCCGAGATCCCGATGCCGATCGCGAACTCCGCGCCGCGGGGGGTACGGGACAGGCGACCGTTGGTCAGCGCGCTCACCAGCCAGTCGAGGACGCCGGCGGCGGTGAGTACGCCCATGATGCCGAAGACGGCCACCACGAGGGCGATCACGCTGAGCATGTTGGAGACGCCCTGCACGAGGAATCCGGTGGGGGCCCCGTCGGTGACGCCGATGATGCCGGAGAGGGTGAGCAGGCCCGAGGCGAGGCCGGTGATGATGCCCGTGCCCAGTCCGACCGTGACCGCCTTGAAGATGTCACGGGTGAGCAGCGCCACGGTGAGCATGAGGGCGACGGGGATGAGCATCACCAGGGCGCGGGGGTTGGAGGCGTGCTCCAGCAGCTGCTGGGAGTGCGCGGAGCCGGTGGCGTGGCCCGAGGATCCGAGCAGGAAGAACCCTATGGCCGCGAGCCCCGCCGTGGTGAAGGCGAAGCGGGCACGGTTGCGCACGACCCCGGCGATGTCGGCGGTGCCGGCCTTGCGGCGGAACGTCTGCGTCGACGACGAGATGACGGTGGTGTCGGAGATCGGGGCCACGTTGTCGCCGAAGATCGCACCAGAGATGATCGCGGCGGCGAGGAGGGCGGGCTGGGCCCCGAGGAGCACGCCGGCCGGGTAGAAGATCGGGAACGCCGTGAACATGGTGCCGATGGACGAGGCTGTCGACATCGAGATGATGCACACCGCGACGAACGTGAAGAGGGTGAAGGTGCCCCCGCGGACGCCGAGGAGGTCGGCGAGCCACACGAAGCCGCCCGAGACGTTGGTTGCCTTGATCAGCGCGGACATCATCCCCACGCAGAAGAGGATCATCACGATGGTCACCGCGGTGGGTGACCCGATCCCTCGTGTCACGGCGGACCAGTAGGAGCCGTACGACTTGGCGACCAGCGCGCCGACGAGCAGGGCGACGACACCGCCTGTGGCGAGCGCCGTCATGTCGAACGCCTTGAAGACGACGAAGAAGACTACGCAGAACCCGAGGAACACGACGACTGGCACGAACGCCAGCGCCCTTCCTCCTCGGAAGTCCAAATCCTTGTCGGTGGTCATGACAGGTGCCCTCTCTCCGCGACGCTGGGGAGACCCAGGCGTGTACTTATTTACGCTGATACACAAAAGTGCACGATCGCTCGCGTGTCAACTGTCGAGACACCAGCAAAAACGCATGGACGCAGCACATGTGCGCCATGACACTCGTACACAAGAGTGCGCACGCCTGGGCTAAGCTGAACCCCGTGATGGGAGACCAGCTACGCACCCTGCGGACGGAAGCAGGACTCAGCCTGCGCGACCTCGCGGCCCAGACCGGCCTGTCCGCGACCCTGCTCAGCCAGGTCGAGCGGGGAGTCCGGGAACCAAGCCTGAAAACCCTCCGCGCCCTGAGCACGGCGTTCGGCCCGTCGACCGCCTCGCTCTTCCACGGGAACGCCCCACTCACGGCCCATCACAGCCGCCCTCACGAGCGATCCCGCCTACTCATGCCCAAAGGCCTGGTGCAGTACGAACGCCTGACTCCGAGCAACGGCCAGCTCGAAGTGCTCCTCGGCACCCTCGAACCGGGCCAGGCCTCCGGCGACGAGCCATGGGGCCACACCGCGGTCGAGTGCGCCTACGTCATCAGCGGCACGCTTACCGTCCACCTCGCCGACCAGCGTCACGAGGTGCACGCCGGGGAGGCCCTGACCTTTGATGCCGCGCTGCCGCACCGCTACACCAACGATACAAGCGAGCCCACGAGCTACCTGGCGTCTGTGACGCCCCCCACGCCCTAATTGACCGATTCAGATCCTGTGGGGTTCCAGAGCAGGGGCGTCGTGCTGACCTGCAGATCTAGGCTGCCCTTTCGCGCTCGTTGATGAGTCCGCCGAGGACTGGACGGCGCTTCATCCTCTCGTGGGTGAGGTCGGCGGTGGGGTGGTCGGGCTGCGGCGGGTGCAGTTGTTGTCCGCGGTGCGGTCGTCGCCCGTTGTAATGCTGGGCGTACTCGTCCAGCACGGTGCGCAGGTGGCGCTGACCGAAGATGAGCATCCGGTCGGTGACCTCCGAGCGGACGGTGTGCACGAACCGCTCCGCGTACGCATTCGCTTGCGGACAGCGCGGAGGGATCTTCACGACTGATCCCGTCCCCCCGGGCCTCCGCACTGGCCTAGGAGATCCCAGCAGCGCCGGAGGTTCCCGGGGCACCGGTGGATGCGGAGGACCCCGAACCCGTGGCCACCGATGTCGCCGCCCCCGAACCCCATACCGCCTCGGCGGTACGGGCTCGCAGCCAAGGCCCGGATGATCAGCGTCAAGGATGGACGACCGCCCCCTCGCGCTTCATCTCCACTGCCTGCAGCATGCTCGCGCCGCTGGGCGAGGGGACCGCGCATACGCCCGGACGGAAGCCCAGAAGTCTGACGCCAACCGCTCACGCGCGATTCGCTCTCCTCACGAACGGATGACGTCCGACCATAACTTCCGTGGTTCCAGTGGCAGTTGATGGCTGGGAAGAGTGCCGCACGATCGTCCTCACTCCGCGCTTGAACCAGGGAGATTCCCTCACGCGCCCTTCACTGGCCCTCCTCATCTGCGTGCTTCACTCTCAGCTCAAGATCAACATCCCGACCAGATGGGTAGATAGTGAACATACGTGCGACCCGACGAGCAACCGCAGCCGCGCTGCTTTCCCTTGCGCTCCTCCCCGCCACCCTCGCCACCGCCACCGTTGCCCAGGCCGAGACGCCGTTACCCAAGCCGAAGCTGACCATCGGCAAGCAGACCACCGACCCGCAGAAGGTGCGGGACTACTGGACCGCCGAGCGCGTCAGCAGTGCCGTCGCCAACGAGAAGAAGGACCAGGCCGACTTCGACAAGAAGGCAACGTCCGCGACCCAGGGCGGCGAGCGCAAGGCTGTCAAGCAGACCTTGCCGGCGCAGTCCGTGCCCGCGGTCACCGGCAAGACGCTCGCGCCTCTCGCCACCGCCTCGGTCGTGCCGGAGATGCCGCACGCCCAGCCGGTACCGTTCCCGCAGTCGCAGCCCGCCGTCCTGGTCGGGAAGATCCTGTTCACCGCTAAGGACGGCACCACGCACGGCTGCAGCGGATCGTCCATCGTCACCGCCAACAAGAACACCGTGTGGACCGCGGGCCACTGCATCCACCCCGGTGACGGCACGGGCGCGGAGGGCTTCTACAAGAACATCCTCTTCATCCCCGGCTACAAGAAGAACGACATGGCCCCCAAGGGCTATGACGCTCCGTGGGGCGAGTGGGCCGCCAACGCGAAGGTCGCGCCCACCGCATGGACCGCGGACGAGGACTATTTCTGGGGCGACATGGCGGCCTTCACGGTCACTCCCCCGTCCGGCTACACGAACCTGACCGACTCCGTCGGCGCCTTCGGCTACAAGTTCGGCTCGGGCCCGGACTGGCCGGACATCATCGACTCCGGCTTCCCCGGTGACGGCTACCAGCGCACCGACATGGACGGCTACACGCAGTTCTACTGCACGGGCAACGCGGAGGACGCCACCCCGTTCTTCCCCGTGGACGACCGGCTGAAGTTCGACTGCGACATGGGCCACGGCGCCTCGGGCGGCCCGATGTCCACCCCGGAGGGTCAGATCGTCGGCGCCAACTCGCACGGTATCGACGACGGAGCGGGCAACATCGTCGAACCGGTCCTGTACAGCTCGGCGCACGCCGACAACGCGATCGACGTGATCAACCGGATCGGCACGCTCAGCTAGCAGCACGCGCACGACAGCAGAAAGCGGGCACCAGCCGAACTCGGGCTGGTGCCCGCCTCTTTGACGTCAGTCAGTCGTCCGGGCCGCCGAAGTCGGGGTCGAGCGCGGCGCCCGTAGGCGGCGGGCCCGCGTTGGCCAGTTCCTGGCTCATGTACTCGGTCCGGATCTGGTCCGTCGACATCTTCTCCCAGCCCTCGGGAAGCTTCAGGCCAGCGACAGCCAGCGACTTCTCCCACTTCGCGACCAGAGCCTGCCGCGTGCGAGGGATCTCATCGGCCGGCGGTCTGCTGCTGACCGTCACGCCCGACGGTTCGACCAGCTCGGACACCGTCACCGCGGTTCCCACGCCCAGCAGGAAGGCTGCTGCTATGGATAACCACGCCTTACGCCCCATCCCACTTCCCTTCTCCGTACCGATCTTGCTGTGGTGAAGGAGCGTACCGGCATCGGTCAACTGGCTTCCGAGCACGTCAGCGTCGCGAGGAAGTCGGCGACCGACCCCCGCGCACCCGTGCGGCTGTGGCACCCGGACGGTCCTCGCGATGGGCCGCACCGCTTCGCCACAGCCCTCCTCTGAGCGTTGCGTCATGACGCTTCCTCATGTGTTCACGCGACGCCGCCGCGATCGCACCACCACTTAGGATCGCTCCCGACAAAGAATCGAACGGGTCGAACAGCTCCCCTCTCTCCTATGCCGTCGGACGGCCCGTTGTCTCTGCTTCCCGATAACTGGCTCTAACAAAAGCTGTTGATCATGTGACTGTTGGCTTGTCGGGTCGTTGGTCTGTTCATGGGGAAACGTCAGCCGCGGCCGTGGATCGTGTCGGACGAACTGTGGTCGCTCATCGCACCGTTACTACCCAAGCCAGGCCCGAAGCTAGTCGAGGGCCGACCGCGGGTACCGGATCGGCAAGCGTTCTGCGGGATCCTGTTCGTCCTGCACACTGGCATCCAATGGGAGTACCTGCCGCAGGAGTTGGGCTTCGGATCAGGCATGACCTGCTGGCGGCGCCTGGCTGCCTGGAACGAGGCCGGCGTGTGGGACCAGCTCCACGCGGTGCTGCTGAAGGAACTGCGGTCGAAGAACCAGCTGGACTGGTCTCGGGCGGTGATCGACTCTTCCCACGTCCGGGCGGCCCGGCGGGGCCCAAAAGCGGTCCCAGTCCGGTCGACCGCGCACAACCGGGCAGCAAGCACCATGTCATCACAGACGGGCAGGGCATCCCGCTCGCGGTGTCGCTGACCGGTGGAAACCGCAACGACGTCACGCAGTTGCTGCCCCTGCTCGACAAGATCCCTGCCATCGGCGGCGTCGTCGGCCGGCCACGGCATCGGCCCGACCTGCTCTTCGCTGACCGCGGCTACGACCACGACAAATACCGGCGTCTCGTGCGGGCGCGTGGCATCCGCCCTGTGATCGCCGAGCGCGGTCAGCCGCACGGCACCGGTCTGGGAGTCTTCCGTTGGGTCGTCGAGCGGACGATCTCCTGGCTCCACGGCTTCCGCCGCCTGCGCATCCGCTGGGAAAGACGCGACGACATCCATGAAGCCTTCCTCGGCATCGCCACCTGCCTCATCACCCACCGCCACGTTCAACGCCTTTGTTAGGGCCTCTAAGGCTGAGCACCGTAATAAAAGTGCTGCACCCGGCCCAACCGCCCAGGCCGCCGCGGCCACACTCAACCCGGAGGTGTATCCGGTGCCCAGGATTCGGGCGCTGCGCACTCTTGTCCCGGAACTGGATGATCCCCCTCTGACCGAGGCCCTGACGGCCGAGATCCGGTGCGCTCGGCTCGGTGAACTATCCCACCTCGCCGGCATCCGCGCCGAGGGTCAGCTGGCCACCTGGGCTGCCCCCGTTGAGTGGAGCCCGATCTGACGGGCGCCCCGCCATCATCGCGTTCTTGGGCTCGCAAATCGGGCCGCGGACGCCTCACGTCGGCGGGGCCGCCGGTGGATACGTCCGGTAGCGGTATAGCCTGCTGGCCCCCAGTCCCCCAATTCGCCCCACACCACCAGCTGCTGGCCTTACGATCAGTGCGCATGAGCACCGCCTCCGACCTTGAGGGCCCTGCCCCCCAGGAACAGCAGCCGTCCTTGCACAGCAGAGCCGACGCGATCATTCAGAGTGAGTTGGGCACGGAGGTGTCCATCACCTACTTGCAGGAACTCAACGACGGCTACACCGACGCACTCGTCGCCCGCTGTGACTTCATGGGTGCACAACTGGGCGGCCTTGATGGGCAGTTCATCGTGAAGGTGTCCGCCGACGGCGAGGGCCGCCAGCACGAGGCCCACGAAAGGTTCAGTACGGCGCTGGGCGGGTTCGCCGAGGAGCACGTGCCAGGACTGCGACTTTCCGCCGGCGGCGACGGTCTGCGCGTCGACGTGTACGAGATCGCCGGTGGCAGTCTACGGAACGTGGGCGCCGCCGAGATGGCCCACAGCCCGAGGCTCCTCGCGGCATGCCGTACCGTGAGCGCCGAGCTGCTGGAAGCCCAGCTGAGCGGATACACAGGCGTACGCATGCAGGCCGGGCAAACGCTGGACGCTTGGCTGGGCGAGGGCTTCCTCTGGGCCCAGCGCGGGGACGCGCTGCGGGAGACCCGTCGCATGGCCGGCATCAGTGGTAGCACGTTCGTCTTCCATGGCGAGGTATTACCCGACCCCGTCTCGGTGCTGGAGCAGGAGAACGAGCTGACCCGGCGTTCGGACCTGGTCCTGATGGGCTTCAACCACGGCGATCTCCATCTTCGCAACATTCTTCTGGACGCGACCCGGAGTTACCGGGGCTCGTACTGGCTGATTGACGTCAACTGGGGGAAGAAATCTCCCCTGTTGTATGACCAGGCATATCTGGAGACGGCCGCTCTGATCAGCATGCAGTCCCGGCTCCGTGTTCCGGTGCCGCTGGCGGTGCTCCAGGAATGCGACGGCCTCATCAGCGCCGCCGGACTCGAATGGCAGGGGCTCGTGAGCGCCGTGCGTGCCGTCCGCGACGGCACGCACGAGAGCATCAACCGGCTCCAGCCCGGCCGTGTGGACTCACTCACCCACCAGTACCTACTGGCCCGCCTGGGCGCCGCGCTGAACTACGCGGCCAAGAACATGCCCGAAAGGGACCGCATCACCGCGTACCAACTTGCCGGCTGGATCACCCACAACCTCCTCAAGGAGTACCACCCGGAACTGCGACAGCGGGTACTCGAGCAGGCACAGTCCCCGCGCGCTCCGCGGGAAGCGGTGGTGGCCCCGACGCGAGCCGCGGATGTCGAGGCACTGGCGGAGCGGCTCGCCCCCTTCCTGGCTACGGCGCACAGCGGTTACGACCGCATCCTCATCGTCGAGGCCGGGGTCAGTCCTCCCGACCTGGCTCACCTGCTCGCGCCGCAGTGGACAGTGATCGTCGACCTCAGCCCGGAGAGTGAACGGAGTGGTCTGGCCCGCCACTTCGATCCTGAGACTGCCGAGAAGCAGACTGTGATGTTCGGCCTGCACGAGGCGCCGTCCTCGGGACGCAATTCCGTCTCCTGGATCATGGCCGGCGGTTGGGAGACCCGGGGCGAGCCAGCTCCGGCGACGTTCGTGGAGTGGCGTCGGTCCCATTTGCCGGTCGTGCGGGGCGTTCTCGACCGCTCCAGCGGGGCGAGCGTAAACCGGGCAGCGGCCGTCCTCTGCATCTCCGCGGGGAGCGATCCTGATCAGCGCTCCGAGCGGATCATGGAGGAAGTCGAGGTTCTCTACGAACAGACGGACATTGTCCGTGTTGCCGGAGACGGCGACGAGTTCCGTGCCCTGCTCGACGCCTTCGGCAATGCGCAGGCGATGGCCCGGCCCGACCGGCTCGCCACTCTGCCGGGCCAGGACGGACCCGTCCCCTTCGAGCAGGAGCAACTCGTCCGCCTGGCAGCCGATCTGGTCGTCCTGCATTCGCGCATCCTCGTCGACGAATTGCGTGAGGAGCCGGTCGACGAGTTCTGGCGTGGCCGCCCGGCGAGCTGGGTAGACCTGGACGCCGGTCTGGACGTGCCCCGTGACACACAGCCGATGGTCCAGGGAGCCATCGGCCGAGTGCTGAGGAAGCACAGCTCAGCCACCTTCGAGATCTTCCACACCCCGGGGGCCGGAGGCACGACTCTGGCCAGGCGCATCGCCTGGGACCTGCACCGCGACCATCCCGTGGTCTTTCTGCACCACTACGGGCAGCAGACCGTGGAGCGCATCGACGACATCTATCGAGCCACCAAGAAGTCGGTCCTGGTGGTGGTGGAGAGCGCGACTCTCGGCCAGAGCGAGCGTGAGGACCTCTACTACAAACTGCACGATCGCAACACACCGGCCGTCGTGCTGTGGGTGACGCGCGGCATCCGGCCGACGGCGGATCCCGGTGCCCCGGCCTCGGGCAAGGGACGCAAGGACGACAACAAGTTCTATCTGAAAGAGCCCCTTTCCCTGGAGGAGGCCCGGGAATTCCGGGCGATCTTCGGGGCCCGTGCCCGCTCTCCCCGGGCAAGGGCAGCTGTGGAACGCCTCATTCCCGGCTCCGCTCCTGAGCAGCATCTGTCGCCGTTCTACTTCGGCCTGTCAGCCTTCGAAGAGGACTTCGAGGGCACGCGCCGTTATGTGGACAGCCACGTCGCCCACTTCAACGACCTGCAGCGCAGCGTTGCCGGCTACCTGTCACTCGTAACCCGGTTCACTCAGAACGGGCTCCCCTACTTCCTCGTCCGGCGCTGGCTCACCGGAGCATGGGGCGGGCAGGCCGCGTCGGCGGCGGCGTATCAGGAGGACCTCAGGTCAACTCTTGGGGAGGACCTGCGGCATCTCAGCGTCGAGAATGACGAGGAAGTGCGGATCCTGCACCCCTCGGTGGCCGAGAAGGTCCTGGAATCCGTCCTGGAGTCGGTCCGCGGGGACAGGGACTGGGAGTTCCTGCTGGCAAACACGGCCATAGAGTTCATTTCGCAGGTGTCCGGTCATCTCGGTCCCGACAACGCATGGACGAAGGAGATCCTTCAGAACCTCTTCATCCGGCGCGACAAGTGGTCGGGATCGACGTCGAATTCCCAGAGATTCGCCGAGTTCATCCACGAATTCGAGAACAAGGACCAGGCGTACCGGGTTCTCGAGGAGCTCACCCGCCGTTGCCCGAGCGAACCGCACTTCTGGCTGCACCTGGGGCGCTTCCACGCTTCTGTCCGTGGGCACCTGGACGGCAAGGCGGAGACGCTCATCAAGAAGGCGATCGATCTGTCCGACGAGCTGGACCCGGTTCCCTTCCACTCACTGGCGATGCTGCACCGCGAGTCGGTGCGCGGTGAACTCATCCAGCTCGGCAGCAATACCGGCCGCGAGGACGAGGCGATCACCCGGATCCGGGACCGCTACAACGAAGCGCTCCGCGTTTTCGGAAGGGCCAGGCAGCTCAACGGGATCGACGAGCACAACTACGTCACCCCCGTTCAGATGATCGTCACCGTCCTGAACCAACTCCGCCGCATCTCACACCACAACAACCTCATCGACCTGATCCGCGCCGGAGGCATGGCGGCGGACTGGGCGAGCGAGCAGCTGAGCATCGCCGAACTGCTCCTGGACGAATGCGAACTGGCCCGGCCCGACCACCAGGACAGCTCCTATCTCAGCTCCTGTAAGGTGAGTCTCGACACCCTTCATGGCGGAGTGAAAAGCTTGGTCAGCGCCTGGCGCGACCTTGTCGTCCAGTCCCGTAGCCACTCGCGTGTGGCGCTCGTCCTGGCGAGGGCCCTGCTCCGCGAACACGGCGACGACTGGCAGGAGACCTCTCCCGAGGTGTTCCGGACCGCCGTCGAGTTCTATGACGCGGCCTTCGACGAACGGGGCGATCTCTCCGAGCACGACGTGCAGTTGTGGTTCCGGTGCTATCGAAGGCTTCCGGAGTACGACGAACTCGCCGCCCTCGAACGGTTCTCGTTCATCGCCTCCTCCCGGCCCAGCCCGGTCTGCCGCTATTACCTCTACGTGCTGCGCTTCATGCGCTGGTTGAACGGGGACGAGCTGAGTCAGGACGAGGTCGAGAACCACATGGCCGAGGCAAAGGCGCTTATGCAGGGCCGCCGCAAGGCATTCAGCTACGAGTGGGTCGCGAAGGACGAGTCCGGCAAGGGTGCGGACATCGCTCCTCGGCTCGCGCACTTCTCGGAGCTCGGGGAGCGCAGGCCTGCGACCCACGACTGGGAGAACTCCGCGAACGTATGCCGGCGGGTCCGGGGCGTTGTCAGAAAGATCGAAGGTCAACAGGCAGGGTGGCTCGCTGTGGAGGACGGCTCCATCGAGGCGTTCTTCGTCCCGAGGGAGGAGTTCCTCAGGCATCGGGACATCAACAAGGTGGTCGAATTCGACCTGGGTTTCGCACAGGACGGGCTGAGGGCCTGGCGGGTGGAGGTCGCCAAGGAAGCCCGACTCCTGCGGCGCCCCGACGTGGAGATCCGAACGGTCGAGGTTGCACCCATCCCCTTGCCCTCACAGGTCAGGCCTACCCTTCCCCGAACGGGTGGCGGCATCGCTCCCGTCCCAAAGGCCATCGCCGTGGCACCCGAAATCAGGGAACAGGCTCTCGCTCTCGCCGACACGAACGAGCGCGACGCCTACCGGCTGGTAATCGGCCATCTCGTGTCGTCCGCTTCGGGCACGACGGCCGTCACCTCCCTGAACCTGGGGGTTCTTCTCCAGAAGACCTTCGGGGATGCGAACTACACCCGTGCGCTGTCGGGAACGAAGTTGCGGCCGTACGTCGAAGGCCTGGGCTTCCGCGTGACGTCAATGGCGCACGGGCAGTTCGCTGTCACATTCGACGACGCCGAAAAGGGAAGTGACCTTTGAATGCTTGGATGGGCACGTTGATCGCGCTCTGCGCGCTCGCCCTCTCGGCCGCCACCGCGTACATCCAGCATCGCGCCCGCAAACGCGAGACGCTCGGCGCCGACGTGACCGCCTACTTCCACCGTACTTCGGACTTCGCGAGGATAAAGCTGTTCGATGGCACAGTCCGGCAGGCCGGGTACCACCTGGTCATCTGGAATCACGGCCCCGCGCCGGCCGAGCGGGTTCACCTGGCGGTCGCGGACATCGAGGGTGCCGCGGTAGAGCTGGCGGACTGCCCGCCGGACGAGTTTCCGCTCCAGCGGCTAGACAAGGGCGCCCGCTATCCAGTGCCGTGGATTCCGGTGTCGGACACCCATCGCGGCGCCCGGCGCTTCAACGTCCACCTGCGGTGGCAGGACGGGAACGGAACGCAGGAGCGGGTCTTGCCGATGCGGCGGGGCCAGACAAACGTGTGACGCGCCGTGGCGCGCTGGTGCGGGGCAGCTCGGGCCGGTGGACGGAGCGTCACTACCAGGCAAGCCTGCGCACGACGTGTACGGGGATTGTCCAGCCCGCGCCGGGGCCAGCACTTCCTTCGCCGGTTCGCAAGCTGTCCCCGAGCGCACTTTTGCCACGCCCATGCCAACATCACGCCCTGGCTGGCTCGGCGGCGTCCCACACAACTTGCGGGTGCCGAATACCTGTACCGTTCGGAAACTCATCGCCCCTGGTCAGGCTGCGTGTCTGTACTCGTTGATCACGCCGCCGAGTATTCGGGTGCGTAGAACCCGGTGAACGGACGGAGCGGCCATGGGCGTCGGGTGCTCCAGGGCGAGGGGAGGGAGCTGTCGGCGAGCTTGGTGGGGGCGATGACCGTTGTAATGCCGGACGTACTCATCGAGGACGTGCTGGGCGTGGAACTCGTTCCAGATCAAGAGGTGGTCGAGGACCTCGCGCCGCAGCGTGCCGATGACCCGTTCGCAGTGGGCGTTCATCCGAGGGGCCCGCGGCGCGCTCCTCACAACCTGGATGTCGTCGGCCGAGAAGACCGCGTCGAAGGACTCGGTGTACTTCGCGTCCCGGTCTCGGAGCAAGAAACGCAGCGATTCTGCCCGCGTACCCAATTTGACGGCAAGGTTTCTCGCCTGTTGCACCGTCCAGGGCCCGTTGGGATGGGCAGTCACTCCCGCGATGTGTAGCCGGCGTGTGCCGTGCTCGAGGAACACGAGCGCGTACACCCGGCGCAGATCGACCAGGTCGATATGGACGAAGTCGCAGGCGATGATCCCCTCGGCTTGCGCGGTCAGGAACTCGCGCCACGTCGGGCCGCTGCGGCGTGGGGCTGGATCAATGCCCGCTGCGGTGAGGATCTCCCAGACCGTCGTCGATCCGACCGGGTGTCCGAGCCGGACGAGTTCCCCCTGGATCCGTCGGCAGCCCCAGGCCGGATTCTCCTTGGCGAGCTGCAGCACCAGAGCCTTCACCGCACTCGCGGTCGACGGTCGACCGGGCCTGCTCCGGCACTTGCTGTAGTCCCACCTCAGGGCGATCAGCCTGCGGTGCCACGCCAGCAGCGTCGTGGGCGCCACCGGGAACACCTGCGCCCACCGGCGCCGCGGAATCAGCGAGGACAGCCCTGCGAACCACAGCCGATCCGCCAGCTCGTAGCGAACCGGCTTCGTGAGCTGCCTGCGCAGCACCGCGTTCTCGTGCCGCAGCACCAGCAATTCCGCGTCCTTGGCCACGTCCCGGCGCAGCAGCACCGCCGCGGCTGCCAGCAGCTTCCGCGCCACCTGGTACACCAGTGAAACGATCACCCGGACAGGTTTCCAGCAGACAGTGATGCCGCGCCAGACCGCCTCCGAGCAGTAGCGATGAGTTTCCGAACGGCACAGGGTAACAGCGATCTCTATGTAGCCCCTGGTCATGAGGCGGCCATCGCGCAACTTTCCGAGTAGAAGAGGCTTGTTGAGAGAGGTGACACGATGGGCTTGCCCCAACATGACTTACTCCGGCTGATGGAGTCACTGCGTACGGCGGACGGAATCGAGCTGATCCGGGTTCTGGCCCAGCGGAACCTGCAGGAGCGCATAGAGGCCGAGGCCACCGCCATGACGTAGTTACGGCTGCCACCCGCGAGCCTGGACACCGGCCCTGCGCTTGCCGAGAACTTCGTCCGCGCCGGTCACGCGGCATGTTCGTATTCGTGGAGAATGCCGCCGAGGCGTTGGCGTTTCCGTATGTCGAGGTAGGCTATCTGCTCCGAGTCAGCGAGCGGGACAGTGCGCCTGCCGAGAATGCCGTCCGTGCAGCTCAGGGGTCTGTGCGGTGCTGCGACATGATGAGCACTTGTGTTGCTTCGTCTCGCCTACCTGACCCTCACCAACGCGTTCGCCATGCTGCGACTGCTACCGATGAGCGACCGCGACAAGGACGCGGAGATCCTTGCCCTGCGCCACCAGATCACGGTCCCCAAACGGCAACTCGGCACGGACTGAGTGGAGTTCACTTCGGAAGACCGAGGCTTCCTCGCCGCTCTGCTGATGCCGCTCCCGCGCCAGGCTCTGCGCCGGCTCCGGCTGCTGGTCCAACCCGACACCGTGCTGCGCTGGCACCGCAACCTGATCAAGCAGCGCCACCCCCACACCTGCCGGCCGAAGAGGCCAGGCCGCCCACCCACCGTTCGCCCGATCCGCACGCTGATCCTGCGCCTGGTCCGGGAGAACCCCTCGTGGGGCTACCGCAGGGTGCACGGCAAATCGCCACACTCGGCATCAAGGTCGCCGCCTCCACCGTCTGAGAGATCCTCAGAGTCGAAGGCATCAACCCCGCACCCGACCGCAGCGCCACCACCTGGGCCGACTTCCTGCACTCCCAAGCCGAGGCCCTCCTGGCCTGCGACTTCATCGAAACCATCACCCTGACCGGCAAGCGCCAGTACATCCTCGCGGTCATCGAGCACACCACCCGCCGCATCCGGATCTCGGGCACCACCGCCCAACCCACCGCACCATGCATGACCCAGGCCACCCGGAACCTGGCCATGGACCTCGAGGACACGGGAACCAGCACCATGCACCTCATCCGGTCCGGGACGCGAAATCCCCTGTTCTCTTCGACCAGATCCCGTGCGACGCCAACATCCAGACCGTGCTCACCGGCGTCCGGATACCACGCATGAACGCCATCACCGAGCGCTGAGTCCAGACCCGCCGCCACGAACTCCTGGACCACACCCTGATCTGGAACGAGCACCACCTGCGGCACGCCCTTCGCCAGTTCGAACTCCATCACAATGCTCACCGGCCCCACCAAGCGATGAACCAGGCGGCGCCACTGCGCGCGCCACCGAACCAATCACCGATCCGGACAAATGCCGGTCTCGACATACGCCGCCGAGACCGGCTCGGCGGAGTGATCCACGAGTACCGGAATGCCGCCTGACCTGGGCGGATGCGGTATTCGGCAGCCGCACTGTGGCAGACCATCGGCTTCCGGCACTCCGAGGACGACGTCTACCCGCTCGACACCCCAACCGACGCGACAAGCGCACCCGGCCGGAAACGTTTCCCCACACGTCCGAGCCCAATCCGCGCACCCGCTCCCACCGTCGCAGCATCTCCCAACCGCGTTCAACGTCTCGATGCCGCGCACAACGGCCGGGACAGAAATCTGGCATATGGGGTCCCTGAAATCGGACATGGGGCCAAGATTTCGCATGGCCCCATAACGTCGGTTCCGGTTACGGGGACGCCGCTCCCAGCCCCGCTCCCACTGGGAGCGAGTGTGACCTGCGCGAAGAGCGCAAGCCCATACCCGTAAGACCCCCCGAACGACGGGGAGCCTGCGGTCACAAAACGGGCACGGATGCGAACGCGTGGCCAAGAAATCGAATATGGGGCCAGTGGCCCGAGTGGGAGCAATCCGTAATGGGGACTGGGAGGGAGCGTGCTCCCTCCCATCGCTCCCAGGGAGCGGGCCCCGGGAACAGAAAAAGGGCCGTTCGAAAACGGCCCTTCACCTGCGACGTTCGATACGTTCGAACTGTCGGGACGACAGGATTTGAACCTGCGACCCCTTGACCCCCAGTCAAGTGCGCTACCAAGCTGCGCCACGTCCCGGTGCTCGTCTGACCTGGGCTTTCCCCTGGCCGAACGCGCAGAGAAACCATACCGCACTCGGGGCCGTGGTCGCGCACCCCTTTCTTCCGCGGTCGGCGCGCGGCAGGTCACTCTTGACCTCAAGTTGACTTGAGGTTGCACGCTCCTGTCATGACAACGACAGCGGCACGTACAGCGACGGCCTCCTACTCTTACGAAGATCTTCCGGCCCTCATGGCCCGCATGACCGGCGACGAGAAGCACGGCCCCGCGGCGACCTCCACCCTCGATGTCCTGTGGGTGCTCTACGACCTCGTGCTGCGGGTGACGCCCGACGGTGTCCGGGATCCGGAACGTGACCGGTTCCTGCTGTCCAAGGGCCACGGCCCCATGGCGTACTACGCGGTGCTCGCCGCGAAGGGGTTCGTGCCGGTGGAGTGGCTGCCCGGCTTCGGGTCGTACGACTCCCCGCTCGGACACCACCCGGACCGCATCCTCGTCCCCGGCGTGGAGATCGCGAGCGGGAGCCTGGGACACGGGCTGCCGATCGCCGTCGGGACCACACTCGGACTACGCGCGCAAGGCCTCGCGGGGCCGGCGGTCTGGACGCTGATCGGGGATGCCGAGCTGGACGAGGGCAGCAACCACGAGGCCATCGCCTTCGCGGGGCCCGCCGCCCTCGACCGGCTGCACACCGTCGTCGTCGACAATTCCTCGGCCAGCCACGCCCGGCCCGGCGGCATCGCCGCCCGCTTCGAGGCGGCCGGCTGGTCCGCCGCGACCGTCGACGGACGCGATCACGAGGCCCTGTACGAGGCCTTCACCACGCCGCACCCCGGAAAGCCTCGCGTGATCGTCGCCCGCGTGGAGCCCAAGAACGCCTGACTCGCACCGTCCCTCGCTCCTGCTCTCGCTTTCTGCTCTCACTTCCCAGGAAGGACCCCCACGTCATGGACACCATGCGTGATCGATTCGCCTCTGTCGTCTCCCGGCTGCTCGACGAGGACCCCCGGGTCGCCGTCGTCCTCGCGGAGATCGGCAGGGACCGCTTCGTGGAGGCGGAACGCCGGCACCCGGACCGGGTGATCAACGTGGGCATCAGGGAGCAGCTGCTCATCGGGACAGGGGCGGGGCTCGCGCTGACCGGGCTACGGCCCGTCATGCACACCTTCGCCAGCTTCCTGGTGGAGCGACCCTTCGAGCAGGTGAAGCTCGACCTCGGGCATCAGGACGTGGGCGGGGTCCTGGTGAGCGCCGCCGCCTCCTTCGACTGGCCCTCCGGCGGCTTCACGCACATGGCACCGGGAGACGTGGCGCTGCTCGACACCCTCGACGGCTGGACCGTGCATGTGCCGGGGCACCCGGACGAGGCCGAGACGCTGCTGCGGCATGCGGTCGGCGCCGGTGACGACCGCGTCTACGTCCGCCTTTCGGTGCAGTCGAACAAGGAGGCACTCGCCGTCGACGGGGAGCGTTTCCTGACCGTCCGCGAAGGCCACAGCGGCGTCGTGGTCGCGGTCGGGCCGATGCTCGACGCGGTCCTCACCGCTACCGAGGGCCTCGACGTGACCGTGCTCTACGCCACCACGGTGCGGCCCTTCGACTCCGAGGCACTGCGCCGTGCCGCGGGTGCGGCCGACGCCGCCGACGTGGTGATCGTCGAGCCGTATCTGGCGGGTACATCGACGGCGGCCGCCAACGACGCGCTCGCCGATCTGCCGCACCGGGTGCTGGGGCTGGGTGTGGGCCGCCGTGAGCTGCGCCGGTACGGACAGATCGAGGAGCACGTGGCCGCGCACGGCCTCGACCCCGCGTCCCTACGGGAGCGGATCAGTGGCTTCCTCGCTGGGCGGGCTCGGGGGTAGAGGCGGACTTGCCCGGGTTCCGGCCCGGCACCGGCACGGTGCTGTCCACCCGTATCAGGCCCCTGATCGCGGGGACGGAGAGCAGGGCCGCCGCCACGAGGACGGTCGTGACGCCACCGGCGAGCAGGACGTGGCGCGTGCCGAAGACTCCGGCGGCGGGGCCCGCGAGCGCCTGGCCGACCGGTGTCATCGCGAGGGAGCCCGCGACGTCGTAGGCGTGTATGCGGTTGAGGACGTCGCGCGGGACCTGGGTCTGGATGCTGGTCGCCCACATGACGCCCCAGAACGACATGCCCGTGCCCGCGACGACCGCGCCCGCCGCCATCCACTCCACGCCGAACCCTGCGCCCACCGCCGCCGGGAACAAGCTGAAGCCGAACAGGGCGACGGCGCCGGCGCGCAGCATCCGGCGGGGGCGCAGTCGCAGCGCGAAGACGCCGCCGATGACCGTGCCGAGGCCGAGCGCCGAGTTGATCAGGCCGTAAGCGCGCGGGCCGTGCTCCTGGACGACCTGGGTGGCAATGAGCGGGACGGCCGGGCCCCAGGCGGCGATCATCAGTACGCACCAGATGGCAATGACTCCCCAGAGCCACGTGCGCGATCTGAACTCCCGCCAGCCCTCGACGAGATCGGCCCGGAACCCACTTCCGCGGATCGCCTCGGTACCGGGCTGAGCCGGCGGCAGTCGGAGCAGCAGCAGGCACAAGGCGCTCAACCCGTACGTGCCCGCGTGGGCCGCGAAGACGATGCCCGGTGAGGCGAACGCGACGAGCAGGCCGGCGACGGCAGGGCCCGCGAGCTGCGCCACGGACTCGGCCACGCGTATCGCGCCGTTCGCCGCCTGCACGTCGGCGGCGAGGCGCGGGACGGTGCTGGCCACGCCGGGCTGGAACAGGGCGGCCGCCGCGCCGTTCACCGCGCCGATCACGCAGATCTCCCAGAGCACCACGTGCCCGGAGAAGAACATGACCGCGGCGAGGGACTGCGTGACCAGGCGCGTGACGTCGGCGCCGATCATCAGCAGTCGGGTGTTGAACCGGTCCGCGAAGACGCCGCCGAAGATGACGAGTCCGGCGAAACAGGCCACGGATGCGGCCATCGCGAGGCCGACCGCGCCCGCGCCGTACCCGTGCTGGAGCAAGCCCGCGGCGAGCGCCACCGGCAGCATGGTGTCCCCCAGCTTGGCCACGGCACGCGCCGAGAAGAACAGCCCGAAGTCCCGCGACCAGATACCGCCGCGCGGCCGCCTCGATTCACCGGGACCAGGAGTCGACCCGCCAGACCCGCCGGCCCCGCCAGCCGAATCCCGCGGGCGCCCGCGCTCACCAGGACCAGCACCAGGACTCGACCCCCCAGTCGAATCCCCGGCCCGTTCCCGCTCCTCCCCCGACCCCCGTGGCCCTTCCTTCGACATTCCGCCCATGCCTGCCCGTACCCTCCCCGGCGGCGCGGCGGCCCCAGCGGCTCCGCGTCCCCCACCCCTGCCGGATCATGCCACGCGGCACTGACATCGCCCCGGGAATTTCAGGCCGCCGGATCCGGTGGGCCCAACTCCGGGTGGGCGTCGAGGAGTCGGCCTGGAGCGGCCTGGCGCCAGGAGTCGGTGAGGATGTCACGCAGCTCATCACCGTCGTCGAGCGCAGCAAGCCTCACCCGCACCCACGCGAAGCCCGCCTCGTGGTCCGCGATCCAGAACTTTTTCGGCTCCGCCAGGACCAGTTCGTCGCGCTCCACCTTCGGACAGCGCACGGCGATGGAGGTCTCCTCCTCGGGCATCGTGGCGAACATCTTCCCCGCGACCCGGAACGTCGGCATGCTCCAGGCGATCTTCTCCGTCACCTCCGGCAGGGCGAGTGCGATGGAACGTACGTCGTCGGCGTCTTGCATGGAAGAAACCGTAGCCAAGGCCACTGACAACCGCCGGTCGGAGCGCATACACGAGACAGCCGACCTCTACCGACTCACCAGTTCGGGCGTGACGGGCGCCGGATCCCCGCGAACGGCTGCCGGCATCCCGGTTCGGGCGCCACCGGCACCGGGCCTCGGCGAACGACGACCGGCCGCCCCACCCGTTCAAGTACCCCCGGCACCGGGCACCCGGTCCCCGCGGACAACGCACATCCGGCCACCAATTCGGGCGCGACCAGCACCGGGCTGGCGCCCCGCGAACGACGATCAACCGCTCCACCGGCCCCCGCGATCGACAGCCCTCTTCACCGGTTCAACGGCGGCAGTCACCCGCTCCCCCGTGAGGCAACCGCCCCCGGCCCCCCGCGGGGCGACTGCCGCCGGTTCCCCCGCGATTCGCGGCGCCCCCTCCGCGCCCCTCACCCCGCCCCGCCCCATTGACCCCCCTCCGCTCGGAACCTACGCTGAGCGACGCCATCGGGAAAGCGCTTTCTAAGCTTCGGCTTCCAGGCGTTCCGGCATTCCCGCAGCACTCACCGCACGCCCGAGTCGGCCACCGGCCAACAGCCAAGGGAGCGCCATGAGTTCTACGAGTTCCGCCACACCCGTACCGTCCGGGAGACATGGTCCTCCCGCGCGCACCACGTCCGCGGCGCGAAGCCAGCACAGCCGGCGAAGCCCGCACAGGGGCTCGCCCTGGACCGTCCTCCTCGCGCTCGTCGCCCTCGTCGTCGGGCTCGGCCTTGCGGCCCCGCCGCGCGCCCACGCCGCGGCCTCGTACCGCGTACTCGTCTTCTCCAAGGTCACGAACTTCGCCCACGACTCGATCCCGGCGGGCATCGACGCGATCAAGAAGCTCGGAAGTGAGAACGGCTTCGAGGTCGAGGCGACGGACGACGCGGCCGCGTTCACCGACGAGAACCTCGCCCGCTTCAAGGCGATCGTCTTCAACAACACCAACTCGACGCCGGAGACAGGCGATCTGCTCGACTCCGGCCAGCGCGCGGCCCTCCAGAAGTACGTCCGCGGGGGCGGCGGCTGGGTCGGGCTGCATGCCGCGTCCGCCAGCGAGCGGGACTGGGGCTGGTACGAGGGGCTCGTCGGAGCCATCTTCGATCAGCATCCCGCCGTTCAGACGGGCCGGATCAAGGTCCTCGACCATGCGCACCCGTCCACGAAGGGGCTTCCGGAGCTCTGGGAGCGTACGGAGGAGTGGTACAACTGGCGCACCAACCCGACCGGGAAGGTGCACACGCTCGCGCAGGTCAAGGTGCGTGACGGAGTCACCGGCCTCGACGAGGGCGTCGATCATCCGTGGTCGTGGTGCCAGAACTACGACGGCGGCCGCTCCTGGTTCACCGCGGGCGGGCACGCCAAGTCGGCGTTCGAGGAGGCCGGTTTCCTCCAGCACATCCTCGGCGGCATCCAGTGGGCGGCCGGTGACAAGCCGGGTGACTGCTCGGCGACCAAGACCGGCAGCTTCCAGCGCACCCCGCTCGCGACGGCCGACCTCGCCGACCCGTTCGAGCTGGCCGTGGCGCCGGACCGGCGCGTGTTCTTCATCCAGCGGACCGGCAAGCTGAAGATCATCGACCAGGAGACGCTGAAGGTCACCACGGCGCTCGACCTCGACTACACGCCCGAGATGACGAGTCAGTCGGACGGCCTGCTGGGGCTCGCGCTCGATCCGAAGTTCCGGGACAACCACTGGATCTATCTCCTGAACTCCGACAAGACCGAGAAACGGATCAACCTCTCGCGGTTCACCGAGTCGGGCGGCAAGGTCGACGTGGCGTCGGAGAAGCGCCTGCTGACCCTGCCGACCTGGCGGGGCGAGGGTCGCGCCAACTCGCACATGGCGGGCTCGATCGCGTTCGACAACAAGGGTGACCTCTACATCGCGACGGGCGACAACACGGACCCCTTCGCGTCGGACGGGTTCAACCCGATCGACGAGCGCGAGGGCCGGCGCGCCTGGGACGCGCAGGGCACCGCGGGCAACACGAACGACCTGCGCGGCAAGGTGCTGCGGATCACCCCGAAGGCCGACGGCACGTACGGCGTCCCCGAGGGGAACCTGTTCGCGCCCGGTACCGACAAGACCCGCCCCGAGATCTACGCGATGGGCATGCGCAACCCGTTCCGGATCACGACGGATCCGGTCAGCGGGGCGCTCCTCGTGGGTGACTACGGTCCCGACGCGCGCAACGCGGTGGCCGACCGCGGGCCCGAGGGCACCGTCGAGTTCAACCGCATCACCAAGGCGGGGAACTACGGCTGGCCGTACTGCATCGGCGACAACACCCCCTTCAGCGACTACGACTTCGAGTCGAAGACGTCCGGGGCGAAGTTCGACTGCGCTCACCTCGTGAACGACTCGCCGAACAACACCGGTCTGCGCGACCTGCCGCCCGCGCACCCGGCGACGGTCTGGTACGCGTACTCGGCCTCGGAGCAGTTCCCGGAGCTCGGTACCGGCGGCGGCGGTCCGATGAGCGGTCCCGTGTACACCTACGATCCCGCGAACCCGAACAAGACCAAGTTCCCTGAGTACTTCGACGGGAAGTGGTTCAACTACGAGCTGACCAGGCAGTGGTTCAAGACCTTCTCGATCCAGGAGAAGGACCAGACGTTCACGGATCCGCGGTTCGCGCCCGCCAAGGCCGGCGATGTGCAGTCCATCAACTCCGTGTTCGGCGACATGAAGTGGAACCAGCCTTTCGACGCGGACTTCGGTCCCGACGGGGCGCTGTACGTCATCGACTTCGGGCTCGGCAGCGGCACGGGCCGCGGCGGGAGCAACGAGGGCGCCGGCATCTACCGGATCGACTACGTCGCCGACAGCCGCCTGCCGGACGCGCGGGCAGCCGCTGCGCCGGACAGCGGCTCGGCGCCGCTCGCCGTCACGTTCTCCAGCGCCGGCTCGGGCCTGCCGGACGGCAAACCCGTGACGTACGCCTGGGACTTCGACGGGGACGGCACCACCGATTCGACCGACGCCAACCCGACGTACACGTACACGAAGAACGGCGTGTTCACCGCGCGGCTGACGGTGACCGGGCCGACGGGTCTGACCGGACGGGCCGTGCAGGACATCACCGTGGGGAACACGCGGCCGAAGGTGACGATCCAACAGCCGCCGAACGGCGGGACGTTCAGCTTCGGTGACACGATCCCGTTCACGATCAAGGTGACGGACCGGGAGGACGGGCGTCCGATCGACTGCTCGCGCGTCGTCGTCCAGTCCCAGCTCGGCCACGACTCCCATCTGCATCCGCTCGACAACTACACGGGGTGCGCAGGGGAGATCGTGACGGACGCCGGGGACAGCCACGGGCCCGGCCAGAACCTGTACTACGGCATCAGCGCCCAGTACGAGGACAAGGGCGGGGCGGGCGGCGTGCCCGCGCTGACCGGGTCGGCGTCGCTCTCGCTGCGCACCTCGTTCCGTGAGGCCGAGCACTTCACGAAGACCGGTGGCGCGCACGACGGTGTCGTGGTCGCGAGCCGCGCGGACGCCTCGGGCGGCAAGCGGCTCACCGAGATCGAGGACGGGGACTGGGTGTCCTTCGACCCGATGCATCTGAAGGGCGTCGACTCGGTGACCGTGGGCGCCGCGTCCGGCGGGATCGGCGGCGACGTCGAGTTCCGCGTGGGCTCCCCGACCGGCAAGCTGCTCGGCAAGGTGTCCGTCCCAAACACGGGAGACTGGGGCAACGTGGTGTCACCCACCACCCAACTGGCCGAATACAACGGCACGTTCCCGCTGTACGCCGTCTTCACCAACCCGCAGTGGAGCGCCGACAAGCCCGACCTCTTCGCGGTCGACTGGCTGCACTTCAACGGGCCCGGAGTGGAGAAGCGCACGGGCGCCAAGGTGAAGGTGACCGCGACACCGGAGGCCGGTGCACCGCCGCTCACCGTCGCGCTCAAGAGCACGGTGAAGCTCCCTGAGGGCCGTACCGCGGCCTCGTACCACTGGGACTTCGGGGACAACGGCAAGCCGAGCGGTACGGAGGGCGCCGACGCCCAGCACGCGTACGCGCGCGCGGGTGCGTACACGGCGCATCTGACCGTCACCGACGACAAGGGCGACACGACCACCGGCTCGGTCCGGATCACGGTGAAGTGAAGGGTGTGGGCAATGAAGAGCAGCAGAAGGGCCTTTCTCGGTACGTCGTTGGGGCTCGCGGCAGCGGTCGGTGCGGCGCTGCCGGCGTCGGCCGGGCAGCGGCGGCGCATCCCGCGCGGCGGCATCGGCATGCACCTCTACACGATGCGTGACGTCCTCGCGAAGGACTTCGCCGGCACCGTGGCGCAGCTCGCGGAGATCGGGTACGCGACGGTCGGTGTGAGCGGGCGGCACGGGTACGGGGCGGCGGACATCCGGCGGATGCTCGACACGGTCGGCCTGCGCGCGGTCCTGGAGCATGTCGCGTACACGACGCTGACGGGCAGCGGGCTGCCGCAGGCCCTGGAGGATCTGCACACCCTGGGCGCCAGGTGGCCGGTGGTGCCCAGTCTGCCGGGCTCGATGCACAGTCCGGCCGGATACCGGGAGGCGGCACGGGAGTTCAACCGGATCGGCGCCGCGTCACGCGAGGCGGGTCTGGGCCCCGTCCTGTTCCACAACCACGACGGCGACCATGACGTGCTGGACGGGGAGAACCTGTACGACATCCTCGTCCGCGAGACCGATCCGCATCTGGTCGCCTTCGAGCTGGACGTGTACTGGGCGTCGAAGGGCGGGGCTGATCCCGCCGCGTACTTCGTCCGGCACCGGCGCCGCTTCCCGGCCCTGCATGTGAAGGACATGGCGCCCGACGGCGGGTTCGCCGACGTGGGGTCGGGGACGCTCGACTTCGCCGCCATGTTCGACGACGCGCAGGCCGGCGGCGTGAGGCAGTGGCTGGTGGAGCACGACACCCCGAAGGATCCGTTCGCGACGGCCCGCAACAGTTACGAGTATCTGGCGGCGCTGCGGTACTGAGGAGTGCGCACGGGATCCCGTGCCTCGAGGCGCCTGTAGAAGAGCGTCGTGGGGTGCGGGGTCCCTGTCGGATCGGTCGCGTAGTCCGGGATCACCCCGGCGCGCGTCCAACCGGCGGTGCGGTAGAGGGTTTCGGCGGGCGAGTCCGTCTCCGTGTCGAGGACGAGGAGGCTCACGCCCGCGTCGAGCGCCGCGTCCTCCAGGTGGGTCAGGAGAGTGCGGGCGAGGCCACGGCCGCGCGCCGCCGGGTGGACCATCAGTTTGGCCACCTCGGCACGGTGGCGGCCGTTGGGCTTGTCGGTGAAGGCGAGACTCACGGTGCCGAGGCAGCGGTCGCCGTCGAGCACGGCCCAGACGGCGAGGCGGCCTTCGGTGACGGCCGGTGCCAGGCCTCTCCACCATGCCGCGGCCTCGCCGTGGGCCAGGGGTACCAGGAAGCCGAGGGACGCTCCGCCTGCCACGACGTCCGTGAGCAGCTCGGCCAACAGGCCGGCGGAGTCCAGGAGTTCGGCTGCGGTCAGACGCTGCGGAATCATGGCTCGACCACCACCAGCGCGTACCGTACGGGTTCCGGGCCCGGGCAGTGGAAGCGGGTGGGGCCCCACAGGCGAAAGCGCACGCAGTCGCCGGCGCGCAGCGTGTGTTCGCTGTCCCGGACGGTGATGTTCAGGGTTCCTTCGAGGACCCAGATGTGCTGTTCGATGCCGGGCACGGGTGGTCTGTCGTAGGCGAGGTCGGCGTCCGCTTCGAGGCGGCCCTCGACGACCTCGGCGCGCAGTCCTGCCTGCGGGGGCGACACCGAGCGGCGTACGAATCCGGATGCCGCGTCGGTCCACACCGTCTGCTCGTCGGCGCGCACCACCTGGGCCGGCGCGGCCTCCACCTCGCTGAGGAGCTGCGACATGGTCCTGCCGTGGACCGCGCAGAGCCGGTTCAGGAGCGAGGCGGTGGGGCTGATCTCGCCGCGTTCGGCCCGCGACAGGGTGGAGCGGCTGACCCCGCTGCGGTCCGCGAGCTCGCCCAGGGACCAGCCGCGCTCGGCGCGCAGCGCGGAGAGTCGGGCTGCCAGGCGGGCGTCGATCGGGTCACCCTCGTCGTCCTGTTTCATATCCGGCACGATATCTCAGATATGAAACAGGACGAAGGTGAGGTGAGCCGACAGGGGACGAGCAGTCGCCGAGTCCTCAGTCGTGCGCCGAGACCGCCCCCAGGAGCTCGCGGATGCGGCCCGTCGCCGTGCGGAACTCGGGGGTCGCGAGCGTCGCCGCGTAGTCCCGCTCGGCGGGCAGGCCGACGTCGATGATCTCGGTGACGGTGCCGGGGCGCGGGCTCATGACGACGACGCGGTCCGCGAGGTAGACGGCCTCCGCGATGGAGTGGGTCACCAGGAGGACGGTGGTCCGGGTCTGCCGCCAGATGCGGTTCATCTCCACGTTGAGCTGCTCGCGTGTGAGCGCGTCGAGGGCGCCGAACGGCTCGTCCATGAGCAGGACGGGCGGTTCGTGCAGCAGGGCCCGGCACAGGGCGACCCGCTGCTGCATACCGCCCGACAGCTCGTGCGGATAGGCGTCCTCGAAGCCGGTGAGCCCGGTCATCCGGATCAGTTCGTCGGCACGCGCGCGTGCCACTTCGGTGGGCATGCCGCGCATCTCCGCCTGGAGCAGGATGTTGCGGCGCGCCGAGCGCCACTCCAGGAGGGCCGCGCGCTGGAAGACGTACCCGATGTCGTGGCGCGGGCCGCGCACTCGCTCGCCGTAGAGGCTGACCTCGCCGGACGAGGGTGTGAGGAGCCCCGCGACGAGCTTGAGGAGCGTGGACTTTCCGCAGCCGGACGGTCCGACGATGGCGACGAACTCGCCGGCTGCGACGTCGAGCGAGACGTCGGTGAGCGCGGTGACGTCCTTCTTCTTCGTGCGGAAGCGGACGTCGACGTCCGCCGCGCGCACGGCGGCCCCGACGTGTGCGCTCGTTCCGTCGGCCTTCTTCAGTGTGGCGTCCTTCGGCATGGTGCAGCTCTCCTTGTGGGCTGTACGGGACGGGTGCTCAGCCCTTGATCCCGTTGGCCGAATCCCAGTAGTCCGCCACCGGCTTCGGGCTCTTGACCATGCCTGCCTGGGCGAAGACGTCGATGGTCTGCTGCCAGTCGGCCTCGGTGTTGGCGCCGGGCGCCTTGCCCTGGGTCGCGTCCGTGTGCAGGAGGGTCAGGGTCGTCTTGAACTGCTCGGACAGCACGGTCTCCGGCGGGAGTTGCTCGGAGGCGCCCTTCATGGAGGCGACGGCGGGCTCGGGGCTCTTCTCGGCGGCGGCCCAGGACTCGCTGACGGCCTCGACCATGCGCTTGGCCAGATCGCCCTTGCCCTGGAGGGTCTTGGGGCCGGCGATGAGGCCGTTGGAGTAGAAGTTCAGGCCGTGTTCGGAGAAGCGGAGGTACGAGACGTCCTTCTTCGCCTTGTCCTGCATGGTGGGGCCCTGGTCGCTCGCGTAGCCGAGGAGGGCGTCGGTCTTGCCCGAGATGACGGCGGCGATCTTGCCGGCGGGGTCGGTGTTCTGGACCTTGACGTCCGACTCGGCGAGGCCGTTCTTCTTGAGGAAGATGGGGAACGTCTTGGACAGCGCGTCGCCCGCCGTCCCCGCGATGGTCTTGCCCTTGAGATCCGCCGGGGACTTGATGTTCTGGCTCGCGAACGACTGCACCGAGGCGGGCGTCGTCTGGAGGAAGACTCCCAGGCTCTTCACGTTGACACCCTGGTCCACGCCCGCGAGCACGGCGGGGGTGTCGGCCCAGCCGAAGTCGGTCTGGCCCGCGCCCGTGGCCTGCACGGTCTTCTGCGAGCCCTGTCCCGCGCGGATGTCCAGGTCGATGCCGTGCTTCTCGAAGATCTTCTGCTTCTTGCCGTAGTAGAACGGCGCGTGTTCGCCGTACGGGTACCAGTTGAGCGTGAGGGTGACCTTGTCGAGCTTCTTGCCGGAGTCACTGGTCGACGTGGAGCCGGAGTCGTCGCCGCAGGCCGTCACCGTGAGGGCGACGAGCGTCAGGGGGACGAGACCGGTCAGGAGTCTGCGCGCATGCATGGGGCGGCCCTTCTCACGGCGGTCGGTGGGTGGTCCGGGGCGGTTCCCGGGAATGCCGGCGTTCAGTACGCCGTGGTCGCCGCGACGTCGCGGCGGCTCGCGTGCCACGGCAGGAGCAGCTTCTCGGCGATCTCGACGAGGACGAAGAGCACGACACCGATCAAGGACATGACGAGCAGTCCCGCGAAGAGCATCGGGGTGTCGAGGTTGCCGTTGGCCTGGAGGATGACGTAGCCCAGCCCCTCGTTCGCGCCCACGAACTCACCGACGACGGCGCCGGTGACGGCGAGCGTGACGGCGACCTTGAGGCCGGAGAACAGGTGCGGCAGGGAGGCCGGGAAGCGGATCTTGCGGAAGGTCTGCCAGGGACTCGCGCCCATCGTCGCGGAGAGCTGGAGCATCTCCGGGTCGACGGCCTTGAGTCCGGTCACCATCGAGATGACGACGGGGAAGAACGCGATGAGGACGGCGATGAGGATCTTGGGTGCGATGCCGAAGCCGAGCCAGACCACGAACAGCGGCGCGATCGCGATCTTCGGGACGACCTGGGCGAAGAGCAGGATCGGATAGAGGGTCTTCTCGACGGTCGACGAGTAGACCATGATCACGGCGGAGAAGATGCCCACGCCGACGGCGATCACGAAGCCGAGCAGCGTCTCGTACGTGGTCACCCAGGTGTGCTGCCAGAGGTAGTCCGGCTTGTCGAGGATGACGTCGAGGGTCCGGCCCGGCGACGGCACCAGGTACGGCTCGACCAGCTCCGCCGCGGCGATCACCCACCAGGCGACGAAACAGACGACGAGCAGCGCGACGGGGCGCCAGCTCCGCTCGGCCACGTCCGCGGCGCGCCGGCGCAGGCCGGGCGCCTGACGGTCGGCAACTCCCGCCGTCTTGGCGGGGGTTGCGGGCAGTGTGCTCTGACTCACGATGAACTCCTACGAATCGGGAGGCAGTTGAGGAGAGCTGAGGTATCAGAGTTCGCGAGGTAACGGAACAACAGGTGGAACGGCAACGAAGGGGAGAAATCGCTTTCAGAAAGCGCTTTCTGGTAAGATGTCAGCCACGCTAATGACTCGTGGAGCACAGGGTCAATAGGCCGTTCCGAAGTTTCCTGCGACCGGTGCCGCGACCGGAATCCGAGGGGGCAGATTGACGTCCTCCCCCGCTGAAGCAGGGGGATTCCTAGCTCACTTTGCCTGGCACCTAGCAGGTGGCAGGGCTTACAAGATCAGCACTAGCCGGGTTGAGACCAGCCCGGACGAGCATCACGCGGGCGGAGTTCTTGTCCCTGGGGGACACGGTTCCGCACGCGGTGCACGTATACGTTCTCTCGGAGAGAGGCAGGCGATGCTTGGCTCTCGCATCGCAGTGCGCACAATCCATGGTGGTGTGCGCGGGGTTGACGAGGTGCACGGTGCGGCCGTGTTTACGGGCCATCTCGACCAGGGCGCTCTTGGTCGCGCCGATCGCAGCGTCAGCGGCCTTGCGGGCCATCGTCGACTTCGCCAGGAACTTCGGGCGGAAGTCCTCTACCGCCAAGGCGTCATGGTCGCGGACCACACGCTTGGCCCACTTGCGGGCGGTGTCCTGACGCTGCCGGGCCACCTTCTTGTGCAGCTTCGCCGCCTGCTTCTTGGCGCCCCTGTAGCCGTTCGAACCGGGCTGGCCCTTCTTCGGCTTCCTGCGGGCCATCATCCGCTGGTACCGGGCCAGGCGCTGCGCGGCCTTGTGGCCATGCTCGGGATGGGGAAGGTCGTAGTCGTCGGATGTGGTGGTCGCGGTCTCCTTCACACCCCAGTCGATGCCGATCACGCAGCCGGTTTCGACAAGCGCCTGGGTGCTGGTGGCGACAACGAACGAGGCGTACCAGTGGCCGAGGCTGTCGCGGTAGACGCGCACGCTGGACGGCGGCTTGGGCAGCTCACGCGACCACACGACCGTCGCCGCGATGCCGCCGGCGAGATGCAGACGGCCGTCTTTCACCCGGAAACCGCGCTGGGTGTAGTTCAGGCTCGGGTCGACCTGATGCTTCTTCTTGTACTTCGGCATACCGGCCCGCTGCCGTATCGGCAGCCGGGCCTTGATGTCTTTCAGTGCCTTCGCGCGGGACTTCGCGAAGTCCCGTATCAACTGCTGCTGCACAACGCTGGAGCCCTCACGCAGCCACGCGTTCGCGGTGCGGGCCGCGGTCAGCATCTTGTCGAGCTGCGCCGGGCCACACGTTGTCTTCTCGCCGGTGGCCTTGTTGTGCAGATGCACGGCCTTCGACTTGGCCACCGACTCGTTCCACACCCAGCGACAGCGCGCCCACTCCGCTTCCAGCGCGCGGACCGCCGTGGACGACAGGCGCAGCCGGAAAGTGTAGCGAGCGTGCCCGCCACCTGCCGTCAACGCTCCGGTCGTCATGAAGCACAACCTATCTGGGAGGACTGACAGTTGAGAACAACTGATCTCGCCGGGGTTCCTCATCATCACGCGCGTTGGACGCCGGATCGCCCTGACGGCAATCCGGCCTTCTCTGCCCTGCTCCCCAGGAGTCCGATACCTCCGCGGCCCAAAGGCCGGCGCATCCTCGGAGGAATCCGGTGAGCGAACCGCACCGGCACCCGCAACCACCGCACGTGACCCTCGACGCGGTGGCCCGCACGGCGGGGGTCTCCCCCGCGACGGCGTCCCGCGCCCTGAACGGAACCACCCGCGTCCGCGACGACCTGCTGCGCCGGGTCCGCGCAGCGGCCGACGAACTCGGCTACATCCCGAACGCGCACGCACAGGCCCTCGCCAGCGCCTCCAACAACACCGTCGGCGTCATCTGCCACGACGTGGGCGACCCGTACTTCGCCGCGATCGCCAGCGGAATCATGGCGCGGGCCGCCGAGGCCGGGCTGCTGGTGATGCTGTCCAGCACGTTCCGCGCGCCCGAGCGCGAGATCGCGTACATCTCCATGCTGCGGGCGCAGCGGGCCCGCGCGATCCTGCTCATCGGCTCCGGCTTCCAGGACCCCGCGTGGGAGCGTTCGCTGGAGTCCGAGATCGCCCCCTATCTGCGCGGCGGGGGCCGGGTCGCGGTCGTGAGCCGGCACCGCAGTCTGCGCGTCGACACCGTACTGCCGGAGAACCGGGCGGGGGCAGCGGCACTCGCCCGCGCCCTGCTCGGCCTCGGGCACCGGGAGTTCGGGGTGCTCGCCGGGCCCGCACGGCTGACGACCGTCGCCGACCGGCTGACCGGATTCCGCCAGGCGCTCGCCGAGGCAGGGGTGCCCCTCGCGGACGAACGGGTCGTCGAGGGGGCCTTCACGCGCGACGGCGGATACGCGGCGGCGAGCGAACTGCTGCGCCGCACTCCCCGGCCCACGTGCGTCTTCGCCGTCACCGACGTGATGGCAGTCGGGGCGCTCGCCGCGTTCCGCGACCACGGGCTGCGCGTCCCTCAGGACATCTCGCTGGCCGGCTTCGACGACATCCCGCTGGTGCGCGAACTGACCCCGCCCCTCACCACGGTGGCCCTCCCCCTGACCGGCATGGGCCGTGCCGCCCTCGACCTCGCGCTGCGCGAACCGAGGGGGCCGCGCTCACGGGTGGAGCGGATCGTGGGCGAGGTACGGATACGGGCGAGCACGGGGACGCCGGGGTGACCCCGTCGCTCCCGACTACTCCGCCGCTTCTCCCAGCGCTTCCAGGACCGGCCTGATCAGAGGGTGCTCCTCCGCTCCGCAGCGGACCGCCGCGAACACCCTGCGCGTCGGGGCCACCCCCTCGACCGGGCGGACGACCGCGTCGGACAGGTCCATGCCGCGCAGCGCCGAGCGTGGTACCAGGGCGACGCCCGCGCCCGCCGAGGCGAGGGCGACGACGGCGCGGAAGTCGTCCGAGGAGTGTTCCACCCGCGGCTGGAAACCGGCGTGCTCGCAGGCCAGGACCACCACGTCGTGGCACGGGTTGCCGGGGAAGGGGCCGATCCAGGTGTCCTTGGCCAGCTCGGCGAGCGGCACCCGGTCGGCCGCCGCGAGCCGGTGCGCCGCGGGAAGCACCGCGTCGAACGGCTCGGCGTACAGCGGTACGCGCGTCAGGCGGGCGTCGTCCGCGCCCGGCGCCCCCCGGTACTCGACGGCGACGGCTACGTCGACCTGCCGGTCGAGGACCATGGGCAGGCTCGCGTCGCCCTCGGCGTCCTGGACGCGGATCCGGATGCCGGGCGCCGTCCGCGCGAGGCGGGTCAGGGCCGGTCCGACGACCAGGCCGATCCCGGTGGCGAACGCGGCGACGGTGACGGTGCCGGCCTCCCCCGAGCTGTACGCGGCGAGCTCGGACTCCGCCCGCTCCAGCTGGGCGAGGACCGCGTTCGTGTGCGTGAGCAGGATCTCGCCCGCCGGGGTGAGCCGGACGCCTTTCGCGCCGCGCTCGACGAGCCGGTGGCCGGTCTCCTGCTCCAGGGCGGTCAGCTGCTGGGAGACCGCCGACGGGGTCAGATAGAGCGCGGCGGCAGCCGCCGTCACGGTGCGGTGGTCGGCCACCGCACGGAGGATGTGCAGCCGCCGCGCTTCGATCATGGGACCGATTCTCCCAAATGTGCCGCCGATGTCCGAACCGGGGGCAGGCCCCAGGTCAGCCGGCCGCCCCGGCGGACTCGGCGTCGAGCTCCGCGCGCGCCGCGACGAAGGCGTCCACGGCCCGGTTCACGTCCTCGGTGGAGTGCGCCGCGGAGAGCTGGACGCGGATGCGGGCCTTGCCCTGCGGGACGACCGGGTACGAGAAGCCGATCACGTACACGCCGCGCTCCAGGAGCAGCTCGGCCATGCGGCCCGCGACGGACGCGTCGCCGATCATGACGGGCGCGATGGCGTGGTCGCCGGGCAGGATGTCGAAGCCCTCCTGCGCCATGCGCGTGCGGAAGAGCGCCGTGTTCGCGGCGAGCCGCTCGCGCAGCTCGCCCGCCGACTCCAGGAGGTCGAGGACCTTGAGGGACGCGGCCGCGATCACCGGGGCGAGGCTGTTGGAGAAGAGGTACGGGCGCGAGCGCTGGCGCAGCAGCGCGACGATTTCGGCGCGGGCCGCGACATAGCCGCCGGAGGCACCGCCGAGCGCCTTGCCGAGGGTGCCGGTGATGATGTCGACGCGGTCCATGACGCCGTGCAGCTCGGGGGTGCCGCGGCCGCCGGGGCCGACGAAGCCGACGGCGTGCGAGTCGTCGACCATGACCATGGCGTCGTAGCGGTCGGCGAGGTCGCAGATCTCGCTCAGCGGTGCCACGTAGCCGTCCATGGAGAAGACGCCGTCGGTGACGATCAGGCGGCGGCGCGCGGACTGCGCCTCCTTCAACTGCTGCTCGAGGTCCGCGAGATCGCGGTTGGCATAGCGGAAGCGGCGGGCCTTGGACAGGCGGATGCCGTCGATGATCGAGGCGTGGTTCAGCGCGTCGGAGATGACGGCGTCCTCCTCGCCGAGGAGCGTCTCGAAGACACCGCCGTTGGCGTCGAAGCAGGAGGAGTAGAGGATCGTGTCCTCTTGGCCGAGGAACGCGGACAGGCGCGCCTCGAGCTCCTTGTGGACCTCCTGGGTGCCGCAGATGAAGCGGACGGAGGCCATGCCGTAGCCCCAGCGGTCGAGCGCCTCGTGGCCGGCGGCGATGACCTCGGGGTGGTCGGCGAGGCCGAGGTAGTTGTTCGCGCAGAAGTTGAGGACCTCGCCGGGGCGGCCGCCCGCGGTGACGGCGACCGTCGCGGACTGCGGGGTGCCGATGACGCGCTCGGGCTTGTGCAGGCCCGCGGCGGCGATCTCGTCGAGCGTGGTCTGCAGATCATCGCGTACGGAGTCGAACATGGTGACTTCCTTTAAAGAAGTGGTCGGTCAGGAGGTCGGGGCCCGGCAGCGGGCTCAGGCGGTCCAGTCGAGGATGACCTTGCCGCCGCGGCCGCTCGCCGCGTCGTCGAAGGCCGCCTCGAAGTCGCGGTGGCTGTAGCGGCCCGTGATCACGGGGGCGAGGTCGAGGCCGCCCTCCAGGAGGACCGACATCGCGTACCAGGTCTCGAACATCTCGCGGCCGTAGATGCCCTTGATCGTGATCATCGAGGTGACGATCCGGGACCAGTCGACGGCGAACTCCGCGGCGGGCAGGCCGAGCATGGCGATCTTGCCGCCGTGGGTCATGTTGGCGAGCATGTCGCGCATGGCGACGGGGTTGCCCGACATCTCCAGACCGACGTCGAATCCCTCGCGCAGGCCGAGGTCGCGCTGGCCCTCGGCGATCGTCGACTCGGCGACGTTCAGGGCGAGGCTGACGCCGATCTTGCGGGCCAGGTCGAGCCGCTCCTCGCTGACGTCGGTGACGACGACGTTGCGGGCGCCGGCGTGCCGGGCGACGGCGGCGGCCATCAGGCCGATGGGCCCGGCGCCGGTGATCAGGACGTCCTCGCCGACCAGCGGGAACGACAGAGCGGTGTGCACGGCGTTGCCGAACGGGTCGAAGATCGCGGCCACGTCGAGGTCGACGGGCACGCGATGCACCCACACGTTGGAAGCGGGCAGGGCGACGTACTCGGCGAACGCGCCGTCGCGTCCCACGCCGAGCCCGACGGTCGAGCGGCACAGGTGGCGCCGCCCGGCGAGACAGTTGCGGCACTTGCCGCACACGAGGTGGCCCTCGCCGCTGACGCGGTCGCCGATGGCGATGTCGGAGACGTCACGGCCGGTCTCGACGACCTCGCCGACGAACTCGTGGCCGACGATCAGCGGCGCGCTGATCGCCTGCTGCGCCCAGCCGTCCCAGTTGCGGATGTGGAGGTCGGTGCCGCAGATCCCGGTCCTGAGGACCTTGATCAGCACATCTCCGTGGCCGATGCCCGGCTCGGGCACGTCCGTCAGCCACAGTCCCGGCTCGGACTTCTCCTTGACCAGCGCCTTCACCGTACGGCTCCCGTCGTCGCACCCCGCGTCACGGCATGCCGGGACCGGCCGCCGTGCGAGGGGAAGAGTGAAATGACAGCACGGGCGGGCGCCTTGGTGCGGCTGCGGCGCGCCCTGCTGCCGACGGGAGCAAATCTGCCGTACGGCGGCGCTCTCGGTCCATCGAGGATTTCTTAAGCGCCGCCGCAGGTTTCCTTCAGGCCTCCACCGCAGCTACGGATGGACCAGGACGTGGGCGAGTGCCACGCGGCCCGTTCCCGTGAGCTTGATCCGTACGTAACGGGCCTCGGTGCCCTTGCCGGTGTCCAGGACGGTGGGCCGCAGGGCCTTGCCCGGGACGTGGAGGGTGGTGGCGTCGGCGAAGTCCGCGGTGCCGGCCAGCTGGACGTCGAAGCCGGTGGTGGTCATCGAGGTGTTGTTCCAGACCTCGACCTGGCCGACGTGCTGTACGGACCCCAGGTCGACCTGCCACCAGGCGCCCGGCTCGGACAGGGTGCGGGTGTCGGTGGACGTGTCGCCGTCGGTCGCGGCGGCCGCGGTGGCGGTGCCGTCCGTGGAGGACTGCGAGGCGGTGCCGGTGCGGGCGAGGTCGGGGCGCAGCTGTTCGACGCGGTCGTGCCCCTGGGCGCCCGCGGAGGCGGCGACCTTCAGCGCGTCGGCGGGGAGCCGGTCGAGCTTGGTGTGGTTGTCGACCATCACCGAGCCGGTGCCGGCCAGGGCGGGGGCGTCGGTGTCGGTCCAGTTGCCGGTGGCGTGGTTGTCGATGCCGTAGTCGGCCCAGTTGGACACCCACTTGTAGCCGAGGCGGGTGAGGACGTTGCCCTCGACACGGATGTGGCTGGACTGTTCGTCGAGGTAGATGCCGTTGCCGTCGCGCTCGGTGTTGCCGAAGGCGCTGCGGTTGATGTAGTTGCCGGAGATGACGGTGCCGGGCTGGGCGCCCTGGGTGTAGATGGCGCCGCCGTCGTGCTGCTCGTGCTCGACGCGCATGACGTTCGTGATGCGGTTGTTCGTGATCCGGTTGTCGCGCAGGACGGACTTCTGCGCCTCGGGCTGGTTCCAGCCCCAGCCGACGGAGATGCCCGAGTAGGGAAGGTCGTCGAGGGTGTTGTGGTCGATGACGGTGGCGGCCTCGTAGCCGGCCCAGATGCCGACGGCGTCGGTGAACTCCACACCGGTGCGACGGATGGTGTTGTACGCCACCGTGTTGCGCGCGCCCGCGAGTTCGGCGGCCGGCATGGGTTCCGTGTCGCCTGTGTAGGCGGCTCCGGAGGACAGGTCGGTGAAGCGGGACCGGGTGATCTTCGAGTCCTGCGTACCGGCCTCGAACACCACTCCGGCGCCGCCGAGGTGGCTGAACTCGGCCTGGTCGACGGTCACATGTCTGCCGCCGCGCACGGTGAGGGCGGCGGCGGGCTTGGTGTAGTAGCGGCCCGCGTGGTCGACGGGGCCGGTGGCGCCGGTGAGCACGAGTCCCGCCTGCATGCCGGCGTAGCCCTCGTCGGTGGAGGGCTGGTGCCAGGCCGCGTACCGCAGCGCTATGCCCTCGACGCGTACGTCGTGGGCGCCGTCGAGGACGAGGAGCCGCTCGGTGGCGGGGGTGACGGCCTTGGCGCGGCGCATGTCCTCGCCCTTGCGCGGCAGGTAGGTGAGAGTGCGGGCGTCCGAGTTCCAGACGAACTCGCCCGGCTGGTCGAGGAGTTCGGGCGCGTTCTCGAAGTACTTGACCTGCGAGTAGCGCGACGAGTCGACCGCGGTGGTGTCCCAGGCGGGGCCCGTGCGGTTCGTGCCGGAGGCGGAGTTGGTCCAGCAGGGCTGGGCGAAGGTCAGGTTGTCGCCGGTGACGGAGGCGATGCGGCAGTGGTAGTTGCGCCAGCGGACGCTGATGACGGCCTCGGCGTCGGTGGGGCGGGCCCAGGAGGCGATGCCGGTGGCCTGCGCGCCGGTCATGCCGGTCTTGGTGGCGTCGCACACGGAGGCGGCGCACGAGGCACCGCGTGCGCGCACGGCCCGCACCCCGTCGACGAAGAGCTGGCGGGGCGTGACGCCTTCGGGGACGTGCGTGGTCCAGGTCCCGTCGGTGTTGCCGGCCCAGCCCTTCAGGGGCCTGCCGCCGGAGAGCACGGGGTTGGCGCCCGGCTCGGCGGTCCAGGTGACGGTGTGCCCGTCGCGCCCGGAGTCGGCCGCGCCGAGTTCCAGGGGTCTGCTCAACGCGTAGGTGCCGTCGGCGAGTTCGACACGTACGTCGCGGCCGTCGACGGTGCGGGCGGCGTCGCGGGCTCCGTCGAGGGAACAGGGGCGGCCGTGCGTACAGGCGGTGCCGGAGCCGTCGGGGGCCGCGTGCAGGACGCGGGGGGACGGGTCGGCGTGTGCGGCGGGGGCGGTGGACAGGAGGGCGGCCGTGGCGGCGAGGGCGACGGCGATGCGGGTGCCGTTCATGGGCGGCGTCAGCTCCAGTCGGGGTGGCCGGGCATTGGCGGGTTGTCCTTGCTGAACAGCCAGTCCTCCAGGAAGGGCCGCAGCGACGGGTCGTGCGTGACCCGTACCGCGTTGTCGATGAAGTCCTGGGAGTCGGCGTTGGCGTGCCGGTGCTTCGTCAGCCAGGACTTCATGATCGCGTCGTAGTCGTCCTGGCCGACCTGCTGGTTGAGGGCGTAGAGCACGACGGCGGCCCCGTCGTAGATGTTGAATCCGCCGAGTTCGGTGGGCAGTCCGGGCGGCCCGTCGGTCTTGCGTACGGCGTCGAGCTTGCCGTACGCGGTCTTCATCTTGTCCTCCATGGAGGCGGTGCCCTGCTGGTCGGCCCACAGGGCCGCGTAGTAGACGGCGGGCCCCTCGTTCAGCCAGGCGCTCTGCCAGGTGGTGGGCGTGACCGAGTCGCCGAACCACTGGTGGGTCATCTCGTGGACCATGACGTTCGTGTACGTCGTCGACGTGGACGCGTCCTTGAACCAGCCCGGCCCGAACAGTGACAGGGTCTGGTTTTCCAACGCGTCGCTGTAGCCGTCGCGGACGATCTGCATCCCGTAGGTGTCGAACGGGAAGCGCACGCCGAGGGTCTTCTCCAGCCACGCGATCTGGCCGCCGGTCTGCTCGACGATCGGCCGGTATTTGGCCACCTGGTCGTCGGGGACGTAGTGGCGCAGTTTCACTCCGTGCGGCCCGTGGCCCGTCAGGAGGGTCTGCTTCTCCACGGAGATGCCGAGGAGTTCGGAGGCCATGGACACATCGAGGCGGAAGTCGGAGGTGGTCTTCCCCTCGCCCGCCGGGCGGGTGCCGGTCGCGGTGCCGTTGGCGCCGGGCGTCCAGCCGTCGGGTGCGGTGAGGTGGAACGTCCAGGTCGCCTTGTCCATCGTGGTGTCGTTGACCGGGGCGAAGGTGTCGGCGCGGGACGACTGCGCCGCGGAGGCGAACCCCCCGTCGCTCATGTAGCGCCAGCCCGGGACGCCGACCGGCTTCGTCTTGCCGTTGCCGTGATAGGTGACGGCGACCTCGAAGGGCCGGTTGTCGTGCAGGCCGCCGGAGGGGGTGACCGTCAGCTCCTGGCCGCTCTTGCCGAGCGACACGGCGAAGGCCGCGTCCTTGCCGTCGACCTTCACCGCGTCGATGGCGAGCGAGTCGACGTCGAGGTTGAAGGAGGAGAGGTCCTGGGTGGCCTTCGCGCTGATCTTCATGGTGCCGGTGAAGTCGTACGTGACCGGCGTGAAGTCGAAGGACAGGTCGTAGTGCCGGACGTCGTAGCCGCCGTTGCCGAGCGTCGGGAAGAGCGGGTCCCCGACGCCGTCCGCGCCGGGCTTCGGGTCGAACGGGTGCGCCTGCGCGGGCGCGGCCAGGGCGAGGGTCGCGGCGGCCGCGGCGGTGGCGATGGCGGCGCGTACGGTGCGGGTCACTTGCCGGTTCCCTTCTGGGCGGCGTCCTCGAATTCGGAGCGGCACTGCTCCCCGCCCTTGGCGAGGTAGTCCTTGACCAGGGCGTCGTAGTCCTTCATGGACTTGCGGCCGGAGATGATGTCCTTGAGCCCGTCCCCCTTGAGGGTGCCGAGGCTGCCGTAGCCCTTCGAGTCCCAGGTCGGCGACGTGTAGTCCAGGAAGTCGGACTTCACGAGCTTCGGAACGAGCTGGGTGTACGCCTCGTGCGCGTGCGTCACCGCGTCCTTCGACGTCGGCGAGAAGAGGGCCGGGACACCGGAGGCGAGCTTGCCCCAGGGGACGCCGATGTCCTGGCTGCCGGCGGGCGTGAGCACCGGGATGCCCTTGGCGTCGCGCTTGAAGTCGGTGCCCTCCACCCCGAAGTTGATCAGGGTGTACTCCTCGGTGCCGAAGGGCGCCGCGATGAAGTCGAGGAGTCGCAGGATCTGCTCGACGCGCGCCTTGGGGGCCTTCTTCACGAAGGACTCGCTGAGCGTGGCGTTGTCGGTCCAGGTGACCGCCTTCGACCCGACCGGCACGAAGGGCCGCACGTCGTAGCTCTTGTCGATGGCGGCCATCGCGTCGACGTAACCGCTGGAGGGCTGAAGGTAGGCGGGCATGCCGTCGTAGACGTACGCGCCCTTGCCGTTCTTGAAGAGGTCCGTGTACTGGGCCTTCTGCGCGCCCGTCATCGCGAGGGTGCCGGGGTAGTAGCAGCCCGCCTTGTAGAGCTTGGCCGCCATCTCCACGGCGGAGCGGTACTCGTCGGTCTCGAGGTCGGCGGTGAACTTGCCGGTCTTCTCGTCCATGGACCAGAAGTAGGGCGCGCCTGCCGACATGGCGAGCATGCTGGTGGCGCCCGCGATGATCGCGTACTGCTTCTTCTTCGGCTGCGTCAGCTCCTTGCAGACCTCGAAGAAGCGGTCCAGGTCGGTGATCTGGTCGAGGCTGTCGACCCCGACCGTCTTGAACAGGTCGTGCCGGTAGAAGCCGGCGCCCGAGGTGCCGTAACGGGTGACCGGGACGCCGTAGAGCTTGTCTCCGTAGAGGGCCTGCTGCCACGCGCTCGCGGGGATCGCCGCGAGGTTCGGGTACGCCTTGACCTTGTCGCCGGACAGGAACGGCGTGAGGTCGGCGCACTCGGCGGCGAGGAAGGCGGCCTTGTGGTCGACGCCGCCGGACTCCGGGTACATGAAGACATCGGCGAGTTCGCCGCCCGCGACCATCGTCGAGAACTTCGCCGGGTAGTCGTCGGCGGCCACGGCGGTGATGTCGACCGTGCCACCGAGCCGCTTCTCGATCGCCTGCCAGGCGGTGTTCCTGCCGCGGGCCGGGGCGGGCGGCGCGTAGGTCTCGGTGAACGCCTTGACGGTCTTGGCGCCCTTGAGCGGAGCGCCCTGGACGGAGCGGGCCGGGGTCTTCGGGTAGCTGTAGAAGGCGTTGGGCACACCGGCGGCCGTACCGGGGAGGTCGGCCTTGACGGTGTTGGCCGTGACGGTGGACGGCAGCACCTTGCGGCTTTTCGCGGCGGACTTCTCGGCGGCGCCGCCGTCACCACAGGCGGTCAGCAGCGGGGCCGCGGCGAGTCCGAGGCCCAGGCCGAGGGATGTCCTCAGCAGGGTTCTGCGATTGATGGGGGTGGAGCGCGGCACGGTGAACTCCTCGGTGACGGAGGGGACATGGGCGCGGGGGGTGTGAGTGCGGACGGTGCGGCGTCAGCCCTTGATGGCGCCGGTGAGGACGCCCTTGGTGAAGTAGCGCTGGAGGAAGGGGTAGACGCACAGGATCGGTACGACGGCGATCACCAGGACGGCCATCTGTACGGCCTGCTGGGGCGCGAGGGCTTCGCCGGCCGAGGCGCCTTCGAGGGACTGGCCCTGGAGGACGAAGGTGCGCAGGACCATGGAGAGCGGCCACTTGTCGTTGTCGCTCAGGTAGAGCATCGCGTTGAAGAAGGCGTTCCAGTACGTCACCGCGTAGAACAGGCTGATCACGGCGATGACGGCCTTCGACAGCGGCAGCACGATGCGCACCAGGGTGCGCAGGTCGCCCGCGCCGTCCACCTTCGCGGCGTCGTACAGCTCCTCGGGCAGGTTCATGAAGAAGGAGCGCAGGACGACGAGGTTGAACGCGCTGACCATGGTGGGCAGCACGAGTGAGGCGAGGGTGTTGTACAGGCCGAGTTCCTTGATGGTGAGGAACTTGGGGATGATGCCCGGGTCGAAGAGCATCGTGAACAGGGCCGTCATGAGGATGAAGCGGGAGCCGGTGACCTCGCGGCGCGAGAGGCCGTACGCCATCCCGATGGTGACGAGGACGCTGGTCGCGGTGCCTACGAGGGTCACGCCGACGGAGATGAGCAGCGCGTGCGTGACGACCCCGCCGCTGAAGACCGTGCGGTACGCCTCCAGCGTCGGGTGGTCGGGCCACAGGACCAGGCCGGGGCTGCGGATGATGTCGGACTGCGAGGCGAAGCTCGTGCCGATCACGCCGAGCAGCGGGTAGGCGACGGCCGCGACCACCAGGACCAGCACAAGTCCCTTGAGGAACAGGCCGGTTCGGGTGGGCTTCTCCATCCAGGGCGGGCGGCCGTCGGACACCCTGATGCCGGTCTCGGCCGGGGCGGCCGGCTTGCGTGTGCGGCGTCCGGCGGCCGCCGTCTGCGTCTCAGCGGTCAGCACCGCGGTACACCCCTTCGTGGCCGAGCCGGTGGGCGAACTTGTTGGCGCCGAGTACGAGGACGGTGCCGATGACCGCCTTGACCAGCCCCACGGCCGCCGACGTGCCCCAGTCGTTGTTCTTGATCCCGTGGAAGTACACGTAGGTGTCGAGGACCTCACCGGCGGCGGGGCCGACCGCGTCGCGCTGGAGCAGGATCTGCTCGAAGCCGACGGAGAGGATCTGCCCCAGGTTGAGGATCAGGAGCAGGATGATCACCGGGGAGATGCCGGGCAGCGTGACGTGCCACAGGCGCCGGGCGCGCCCCGCCCCGTCGATGGCCGAGGCCTCGTACAGGCCCCGGTCGATGTTGAGCAGGGCGGCGAGCATGATGATCGTGCCCCAGCCCGCGTCCTTCCAGGCCACCTGGAGGGTGAGGAGCCACGGGAAGGCGGCCGGGTCGGTCGTCATGTCGTAGCGCGGCAGGCCGAGGTGGGCGAGGAGGTCGGGCAGGACGCCGGCGCCGCCGAGGATCTGCTGGAAGATCGAGACGATGATGACCCAGCCGATGAAGTGCGGCAGATAGACGACGCTCTGCACGAAGCGGCGGACCTTGTCGCTGACGATGCTGTTGAGCAGCAGCGCGAGGGCGATGGGGACCGGGAAGAAGAACACCAGCTGGACGAGCGCGATCTTCAGCGTGTTGCCGGTCGCCGACCAGAACGCCGGGTCGGCGAAGGCGGACGTGAAGTTCGAGACGCCCGCCCAGGCGCTGTGCATGTAGCCCAGGTAGGGCTGGTAGTCCTGGAACGCCACCACGTAGCCGAGGAGCGGCACGTAGTGGAACACGCAGAAATAGAGCAGGCCCGGCAGGGTCAGCAGCAGCATGACCTTGTCCCGCTTGAGCCGCTGCCCCAGCGAGAGGCGGTGAACTGCCCGCGGCGGGGAGGGCGTTGTATCAGCCATGGGGCGGCAAGTTAGTAATCGGTTACCCCTCACGTCAATAGGACTGGGCAACACCCGGGTTCAGCGAGGTTTTCAACTGCCCGATCCTGACGGGTATTTGGCACTATCTCGCGGTAAGGCGGGCGAGGACCGAGGTCGGCGCGCTTGACGCTCACCCCTCGTGATCCCTAGCGTTCGGTGACCTCATAGAACACGTTTACTGTCCGGAGGCAGGGTGCGTACCACTGACGAGTCGCCGGTCCAGGCCGACTCCGCCGGCTCCACACGGCCCCCACGCAGGCCCCGTACCGTCCTGGCGATGGACGCGGGGCTGCTCGACGACGTCTTCCCGCCCGCCGTACGGCTCCGGCTCGAGGAGTCCGCGGACATCCGGCCGCCGCAGGTGGTGAGCGAGTTCGCGAGTCCCGAGGCGGTGGCCGCGCTCGCCGAGTGCGAGGTCCTGCTGACCGGCTGGGGCTGCCCGCACATCGACACGGACGTGCTCGACCGGGCACCGCGGCTGCGCGCGGTGATCCACTCGGCGGGCACGGTCAAGACGTTCCTGACCCCCGAGGCGTACGGGCGCGGCATCGCGGTGTCGTCCGCCGCGGCCGCCAACGCCGTACCCGTGGCGGAGTTCACCCTCGCGGCGATCATCATGGGCGCCAAGCGGGCCTTCCCGCTGGCCCAGCTGTTCCGCTCCCGCCGCTCCCACCGCACCGCGGCCGACCTCGACCGCCACCACTGGCTCGGCACGCACGGCATCACCGTCGGCGTGGTCGGCGCCTCACGCACCGGCCGCAGGGTCATCCAGCTGCTGCGCTCCATCGACGCCGACGTGCTGCTCCACGACCCGTACGTGAGCGACGCCGAGGCGGAGCTGCTCGGCGCCACCCGCACCGACCTCGACACCCTCGTCGCCACCAGCGACGTCGTGACCCTGCACGCGCCGTCCACCCCCCTCACCCACCGCCTGCTCGACGAGCGGCGCCTCGCGCTGATGCGCCCGGGCGCCCTCCTGATCAACACAGCACGCGGCCCGCTCGTCGACACCGAGGCCCTCACCGCGCACCTGGTCAGCGGCCGGATCGACGCCGTACTCGACGTCACGGACCCCGAGCCGCTGCCCGCCGACCACCCTCTGTGGGACCTGCCCAACGTCTTCATCACCCCGCACCTGGCGGGGGCGCAGGGCAACGAGGTGGGGCGGCTCGGCGCGCTCGCGGTCGACGAACTCGCCCGCTACGCGCGCGGGGTGCCGCTCAACCACCCCGTCCTCCTGGAGGAACTGGAGCGGATCGCGTGAGCGGGGGCTCCGCGGACGCCCTAGGCTCTGCGCACGGGAGGGTCGCGGGACAGGTCGCGGGGCCCGCCGCGCAGACCGGCGACCAGGACGGTCACGAAGACCACGACGACCGCGACGACCAGGGGGAGGCCCGGATGCCCCGGCAGGGCTCTACGGCGAACGGACGGCGCGCGACCGTCGTGGACGTGGCACGTCTCGCGGGCGTGTCGACCGCGACCGTGTCCCGCGTGATGAACCGCAACTACCCGGTCGCGGCCACCACCCGCGAGCGCGTCGAGGACGCCATGCGGGAGCTGGGCTATGTGGTCAACGCCCACGCCCGCGCACTGGCGGGTGTCTCCGGACGCACCGTCGGCATCATCATCAGCGACGTGGTCGACCCCTTCTACGCCTACATCGCACGCGGCGTGGAACGCGAGGCGACGGCGGGCGGCCGGCTCTGCCTGGTCTGCAGCACCCAGGGCGACCCGCAGCGCGAGCTGGCCTTCATCGAGCTGATGCACGAGCGCCGCGCCGACGCGGTGATCCTCGTCGGCGGCAGCGTCGCCGACCGCGGCTACCGCACGGAACTCGAACGCCGCGCCCGCGAACTGGACGCCGGCGGCTCGAAGCTCGTGCTGTGCGGCCGCCCCGCCCTCGGCAAGGACGCGCCCACGGTCGGGGTCGAGTACGACAACGAGGGCGGCGCCTTCGCGATCACCGACCACCTCCTGACCGAGGGCCACGAGCGGATCCTGTACCTGGGCGGCCCGCCTGGGCTCTCCACCACCAAGGAACGGATCGCCGGCCACCGTCGGGCCCTGGAGCAGCGCGGGCTGCCGCGCGATCCGGCGCTCGTGCAGCCCGGGGCGTTCAGCCGCCAGTTCGGCCACCGGCGGATGACGGAACTGCTGCGCGACGGGCCGGAGTTCACCGCCGTCTTCGCGGCCAACGACATCGTGGCGGCGGGCGCGGCCCAGGCCCTGGAAGAGGCCGGGATGCGGGTGCCGCAGGACGTCTCCCTCGTCGGCTACGACGACGTGCCCGTGGCGCAGGAGCTGCGGCCGCGCCTCACCACCGTGCACATCCCACTGGAGGAGATGGGCCGCCAGGCCGTGCGCGTCGCCCTGGCGGGCGGCGACGAGGACGACTGGCGGGCCCCGACGACGGGCACGCTGCGCCTCGGTACGCATCTGGTGGTGCGCGACTCCGTGGCGGCGCCACGTGGGGTGCGCCGCCGCCGGGGGTGAACTGCGCTCCGGCTCACGGCGCTCCGGTCCGGCTTCCGGCATCCCGAGACCCCGGCACCCCGGGATGCCGCGCCGCGGCTCACGGAGTTTGGGCTTTCGGCGTTCCAGGGTGCGGCGTTCCGGGTTGCGCGTCGTGGCTCACGACGTTCCGGGGTGCGACGCTCTGACTCGCGACGCTCTGGGATGGGACGCTCCGGTCCCGTTCACGGCACCCCGACTCGCGGCGCCCCGGTCCTGTTCACGGCACCCTGACTCGCGGCGCCCTGATCCGATTCACGGCACCTCGACTCGCGGCGCCCCGGTCCGATTCACGGCACCTCGACTCGCAGCGCCCCGGTCCGATTCACGGCACCTCGACTCGCCGCTCTGGCATACGGCGCTCCGACTCACGATGCCCGGTTCGATTCACGACACCCCGGCTCGCAACGCTCCGACTCACAACGCGCCGGTCCCGTCCACGGAACCCCGGCTCACGATGCATCGGGCCGGCTCACGGCACCCTGACTCGCGGCCCTGGCATACGGCGTTGCGGCTCACAACTCTCCGGTCCCGTCTGCGACACTCCGGCTCACGACGCCCCGGTCCCGCTCACGGCACCCCGGCTCACGACGCCCCGGTCCGGTTTCACGGCACCCCAACTCGCGCCCCCGGCATGCCCCGCCGCCGCTCACGGCTGGCTGCCCCGGACCCTTCAACGGCTTTCCGACCGGCTCTGTTCACCGGTTTCCGCCCTCAGCCCGTAGTAACAGACAGAAACTTGCCGGGCCCTCTTGCGGCGGGATAGCAAACGCTTACATGCTGGCGCGCAGCCCGCACATCACTCCGATGCTGTTGATCCCCATGGGAGTCTCTGGATGCGCCCTGCCCGTATGCCCTCCGCCACCCCGGCCGACGCCGTTTCCCCCGCCGACACCCCCGCCACCTCGGGCTTCTCCCGTCGTGCGGTGCTCGCCACCCTGGCCGGCGCGGGAGCCGCCACGCTCCTCGGCGCCGGCACCGCACACGCCCACGCAACGGGCGGTGTCACCGTCCCGCTCATCGCGCGCCCCTCCGCCGAGACGGAGCGCCTGCGCCTCGGACAGGCCCTGCGCGCCACCGAGTTCCAGCCGACCGGGCAGTACGTCCCGGCCGGGACCGCGCTGCGCTTCGACGTGCTGCCCTACGACGGCCTCGTGCCGACGCTCTGGATCGGGCAGTGGGACTACTACGGCACGGTGACGGAACCGCGCAGCTATGCGCTGAAGCCCGGCGCCAACACGGTCACCGACCCGCATGGCGGTCCCGTCTACTTCTCCCTCGAAGGCCACGGCGAGCGTGCCGCCGTGAAGTTCAGGACGGGCTCCGCCGCGATGCCCGTCTTCACGCTCGGCCACACCTCCGAGGCCGACTACCAGCGGCAGTTGGACACCCTCACCGACGTTCCGGTGGTCGAGCTGCACGCGCCGCGCACCATCATGACGCTGACGCGCGACGGCGCGCTCCTGTACCGCGACCAGGACCACGCGGCCCTGCTCCGGCTCGTCGAGGAGATCATCGAGGCCGAGTCGCGGATCAGCGGGCTCGACGGGTCGAAGCCGGTGCACCGGCCGAAGGCGGGCGGCTACCACTTCACCGAGGTGTCGGTGGTCCCGTCCGGCGTCGGGGCCTACGCCACACACGGCTACAACGGCTTCCCGCGCGCCTATCTCGACCGCGCCACCACCGTCGACGGTCTGCGCACCCGGGGCTGGGGCCTCTACCACGAACTCGGGCACCTGCATCAGCAGATGGCGTACAAGCCGACCGGCCTGACCGAGGTCACGGTCAACATCTACTCGCTCGCGGTGCAGCGTGCCCTCGGCCAGCCGTCCAATCTGCTGACCGTCGACCCGAAGACCGGCCTCAACCCCTTCCAGTCCGCACGCGCGAAGTTCGGCACGGACGGGCTGACGTACGAGAAGTCCTTCGGCGCCTACGAGAAGCTCGTGCCGCTGCGGCAGTTGGAACTGGCCTTCGGTGACGACTTCTGGCCGCGCCTGCACCGGCTGGTGCGCGAGGAGAACCCGCAGTCCGAATACACCGAGACCGCCAAGCGGTACCGCGCCCTGTCGACCTACGCCAGTCGTGTCTCCGGCCGCGACCTCACGGACTTCTTCGTCCGCGACTGGGCCTTCCCCATCGACGCCACCGGACTGGCCGAGATCGCCGCGCTCCAGCTGCCGAAGCCGACCGTCGAGCCGGCCACGCTGACCGACTGACCCGACTGACGTGACCGACCCGGAGGGGACCCACCGCACATGGACCTCACTCGCAGACAGACCCTGACCCTCGCGGGCGCGACCGCCGCGGCGGCGCTCCCCCTGACAGCGGGCGTCGCGACGGCGGCGGGCGCCGGGGAAGCGGCAGACGCCGCCCCTGCCGCCGACGCCTTCGACGTACTGCTCGCGCGCGCCGAGGAGCAGCTCACCGGTGGCGCGTTCGACACCGCCGACCCGGACTTCGCGGCCGCCGTCAAGGCCCTCGACACGCAAGCGTCCGCCTGGTGGAAGGACCTCGACCGGAGCGCGGGCAGGAAGGCGCTGTGGGCCGACCTCTCCCCCGCGTCGGACCCCGGAATGTTCGGGCAGAGCTATCCGCGCCTGCGCACCCTGGCCACCGCCTGGGCCACTCCCGGCACCTCGCTGACCGGCAGCGCCGAGGTCGCCGACACGCTCGTCGCGGCGCTGGGCTTCCTGGGCAGCACCGGCTACAACCCGGCCCGCGGCGAGTCCGGCAACTGGTGGTTCTGGGAGATCGGCGCGCCCCGGGCGCTGATGGACACCTGCGTACTCCTGCGGTCGAAGCTTCCTGCCGCGGACCTGGCCGCATACGTCGCGACCGTCGCGAAGTTCTGCCCGAACCCCGACCGCCGCACCAACTCCCCCTCCCTGTCCGAGACCGGCGCGAACCGTGCCGACAAGGCCGTCATCGTGGCCCTGCGCGGGCTGCTCGCCCGGGACGCGGCCACGGTCGCGCTGGCCCGCGACGGCCTGTCGGACGTGCGGGACAACGGGCGCCGCAGCCTGTTCACCTATGTCACCTCGGGCGACGGCTTCTACGAGGACGGGTCGTTCGTCCAGCACGACAGCGTCGCCTACACGGGGACGTACGGAAGTGTGCTGCTCGGCAGCGCGGGGCAGCTGATCGCGCTGCTCGCCGGGTCGGACTGGGCCCTGACCGACCCGAAGGTGTCGGTGCTCTACGAGGCGGTGGAGCGGTCCTTCTCGCCCGTCATGTTCGACGGGCTGATGATGGACGCGCTGCGCGGGCGGGCGATCTCCCGCGAGCGGGCCCGCGACTACGACGACGGCGCTGTCACCCTCACTTACATCCTTCAGCTGGCCGCGGGCGCCCCGGCCCCGTACGCCGACCGCTGGCGTGCTCTCGCCAAGGGGTGGATCAGCCGCAACAAGGCCAATCCGTACGCCGGTCTCGTCGGTGTCCCGGCTCTGGCGCGCGCGAAGGCCGTCCTCGACGACGACGCGGTTCCGGCGGCGGAGCGTCTCACCGGTCACTTCTCGTTCGCCGACATGGACCGCGTGGTGCACCGGCGCCCCGGATGGGCGCTCGCCCTGTCGCTCTCCTCCAAGCGCATCGCGGCGTACGAGGCGGGCAACGGTGAGAACCTGCACGGCTGGTACACCGGTGACGGCATGACGTATCTGTACGACGGCGACGACCTCGGCCAGTTCGGCGACGGGTTCTGGCCGACCGTCGACCCGTACCGGCTGCCGGGCACGACGGTGGACACGCGGGCGCGCGCGGACCTCGGTACGGGCGCCGGCACCGGCACGTACCGCCCGAAGAACGCCGTGGCGGGCGGCGCCGTCCTCCAGGACCGCTATGGCGCGGCCGCGATGGAACTCATCGCCGACGGCAGCACCCTGCGGGCGCGGAAGGCGTGGTTCTGCCTGGACAACGCGGTCGTCGCGCTCGGCGCGGGCATCACCGCGAGCGACGGCCGCACGATCGAGACCGTCGTCGAGAACCGCAAGCTGCACGCCGACGGGGCGCCGCGCCTCCTGGTGGACGGGCGGCGGCAGCCGGGCGAGCAGGGCTGGTCCGCCTCACTGTCCGGCGCCGGCTGGGCGCACCTGGAAGGCACGGGCGGCTACGTCTTTCCCGACCAACCGGGACAGAAGCCGGGCGGCGGCGTCCCGCTGAGAGCGCTGCGGGAGGAACGCACCGGCACCTGGGGCGCCCTCAACTCCGGCGCGGACACCGGCGGCGACACCGAGCCGGTCACCCGCCGCTACGTCACGCTGTGGTTCGACCACGGATCCTCCCCCGCCGACTCCTCCTACGCCTATGTGCTCCTGCCGGGTGCGAGCGCCGTGGCGACCGGGGTCTGGGCACACTCGCGGCCCGTGCGGATCGTGGCGAACGACGCCACGGTCCAGGCCGTCGAGGCGCGCCGCCTCGGGCTCCTCGCCGCGCACTTCTGGGGTCCCGGGAGCGCCGGCGGACTCACGTCGTCCGGTCCCGCCACCGTCATGGTGCGGCGGCACGGAGACGCCATCACGGTCGCCGTGGCCGACCCCGGCCGCACCGGGTCGACGCTCACGGTCGAACTCCCCTTCCCCGTCCGCAAGGTGACGCGTGCCGACGACACGATCACGCTCACACCGGGCCGCCGGCCCGTCCTGACGGTCGATGTCGCCGGCTCACGCGGGCACAGCCACACGGCGGAACTCGCGTGAGGTCATCTCCGTCGGTTCCGACCGTCGACGTCCGTCCCAGGCGCGCATAGGGTCACCCCCGGCCCGCCACTTCCGATCAAGGAGCGACACGCCCCCATGCCCGCACCGCACCTCTCGTTGCCGCCCACCGACCGTGTCCTGTCCCCGCTCACGGGCTGGACGCGGGCCCACTGGGAGGCGCTGGCCGACCGGCAGTTGGAGGCGCTCGTCCCGTACGCGACGCCTGGGTTCGCGCAGTACCGGCTGCCGGGGCGGGCCAGCTGGTCGGGGGTCGTGTCGGACGGGCTGGAGGGGTTCGCGCGGTCATTCCTGCTGGCCTCCTTCCGGATAGCGGGCGCGGGCGGGGACGTGGATCCCCGACTCGTGGAACGCTACGCGGAGGGTCTGACAACGGGCACCGACCGCGGCCGCGGCACGGGCCTCGACGGCGAGGCATGGCCCGAACTCACCGACTGCTCGCAGCAGATGGTGGAGGCCGCGTCCATCGCTATCGGGCTGCACGAGACCCGCCCCTGGATCTGGGACAAGCTCGACTCCCGGGTCCAGGAGAGGATCGTGGACTGGTTCTCCGGCTTCGTCGGCGGCCGCACCTGGGACAACAACTGGCGTCTGTTCCAGGTGGTTTCGGAGCAGTTCCTGGCCTCGGTCGGGGCCCCGTACAGCCAGGACGACATCGACGGCGGCCTGGACCGTATCGAGGACTGGTATGCCGGCGACGGCTGGTACACCGACGGCGACGGCCGCAACTTCGACTACTACATCGGCTGGGCCATGCATCTGTACCCGCTGCTGTGGGCGCGGATGGCGGGCCCGGACGGCGACGGCGGCCGCGCGAAGGTCTACCGGGAGCGCCTGTCCCAGTTCCTCACCACCTACCCGCACTTCTTCGGCGGTGACGGCGCACCCGTGCACCAGGGCCGCTCACTGACGTACCGTTTCGCCGCCACCGCGCCCGTGTGGATGGGCGCGCTCGCGGACTGCACCCCGCTGGAGCCGGGGCTCACCCGGCGCCTCGCGTCCGGCACGGCACGGCACTTCGTGGAGCGCGGCGTCCCCGACGAGCGGGGCCTGCTGCCACTCGGCTGGTACGGGACGTTCCTGCCGACGACGCAGCCGTACTCGGGCCCCGCCTCGCCGTACTGGGCGAGCAAGGGGTTCCTCGGCCTGCTGCTGCCCGCCGACCATCCCGTGTGGACCGAGCGCGAGGCGCAGCTGCCCGTCGAGAAGTCCGAGCAGTACACGGCGCTGCCCGCGCCCGGCTGGCTGCTGCACGGCACGCCCCACGACGGGATCGTGCGGCTGATCAACCACGGCAGCGACCACAACCCGATCGATGGTCCCGCCTCGGACGATCCGCACTACGCGAAGCTCGCCTACTCCACGGCGACGGCGCCCGAGTCGGCCCCGCACGCCTGGCGGCGGACCGTCGACAACCATGTGGCGCTCGTCGCGAAGGACGGCACCCCCTCGCGCCGGCGCCGGATCCACCCGATCTCCTGCGCGGGACGCGTCGCCTCGTCCCGTCATGACGCCCAACTGCCGGGATTCGACGAGGAGTTCCCGATCGAGTCGACGACCGTGCTGCACGGACCGTGGGAGATCCGCGTGCACCGGGTGCAGGCTCCCGAGGGCGTGACGGTGCGCGAGGGAGGCTACGCGGTCGCCGACGAGAGCAGCGTCCACGCCGAGCAGGGCCCGGGCTGGGCGCTGACGCGCACGGAGTCCGGGGTGACCAGCGCGGTGGTGGCGCTGCACGGCTGGGACGAGGAGTCCGGTATCGCACGGGAGGTCGAGGCCAACGCCTACGGCCCGCACTCGGCGACGCCCTACCTCCGCTCGACCGGCCACCCCGGAGGATCCGGCGTGCACGTCACGCTCGCGGTCCTGACCCGCGACGTCGTGCATCCGCAGGCCCTGCGCGAGTCGATCTCATGCGAGGCGGACCCCGGGGACGGCGGGCAGGTGCGGATCACGTTCCCCGACGGCGGGACGGTCACCGTCTGACGCCGTCATGTGCGCGCCCCGTACGTCGGGGCGGGGGCGTGGGCCAAGAGGTGCCTGACAAGGGTGAGCAGGGTCTGGATGCCCGAGCTGGAGATCCGGGCGTCGCACCGCACGACGGGCACCTGCGGGTCGAGGTCGATGGCCGCCCGCACCTCGTCGGGGTCGTAACGGTAGGCGCCGTCGAACTCGTTGACGGCCACGATGAACCCCATGCCGCGTTCCTCGAAGAAGTCGACGGCCGCGAAGCAGTCCTCGAGACGGCGGGTGTCGGCGAGGATCACCGCGCCGAGCGCCCCCTCGGAGAGCTCGTCCCACATGAACCAGAAGCGCTCCTGCCCGGGCGTACCGAACAGATACAGCACGTGTTCCGGGTCGAGGGTGATCCGCCCGAAGTCCATCGCGACCGTCGTCTCGACCTTGTTCTCGATGCCTTCGAGGTCGTCGGTCTCGGCACTGACCGTGGTGAGCAGCTCCTCCGTGCTCAGCGGGGCGATCTCGCTGACCGCTCCGACGAAGGTCGTCTTGCCGACACCGAAGCCACCCGCGACCAGGATCTTCAGCGCGGTGGGGAAGGCGTCAGAGCTGTCGTCGTAGTCCATCGAGCACTGCCTCCAGTAGGGACCGGTCAGTGGGGTTGTCGTGGAACGTGGGGGGCTTGGTGGTGATCGCCCCGCAGTCGACGAGGTCGGACAGCAGGACCTTCGTGACGGCGGCGGGGAGTTTCAGATGAGCCGCGATCTCCGCGACCGATGTGGGGTGGGCACACAGTTTGAGCGCCTCGCCGTGTTCGGGCCCCAGGTAGCCGAGCGGGGTGGCCCCGGTCGCCATCACCAGCGACAGGAGATCCAGCGAGGTGGTCGGCTGCGTCCGCCCGTTGCTCACCGTGTACGGGCGGACGAGGCGGCCGGCCGCTGCGTCGAGCCACGGCCCGTCCTGCGGGGCCGTCATGCTCAGTTCCTCATCGCCGTGGGTTCGGCCGCGTGCTGGCGGGGTGCGGTCATCAGGTACGGGCGCACGCTCTTGACCAGCATGGCCATCTCGTAGCCGAGCACCGCGGCGTCGGCCTCACGCCCGGCGAGCACCGCGAGGCACGTGCCGGAGCCCGCGGTGGAGACGAACAGCAGGGTGGAGTCCAGCTCGACGACGACCTGCCGGACCTCACCCCCGTCCCCGAAACGGACGCCGGCGCTGCGGCCGAGGGAGTACAGGCCCGACGCCAGGGCCGCCATGTGGTCGGCGCTGTCGGCGTCGAGGCCGTGGACGGACTTGACCAGCCCGTCGGACGAGAGGAGGACGGCGCTGCGGGTGTGCGGCACACGCTGGACGAGGCCGCTCATCAGCCAGTCGAGATCGGACACATGACCCGTCGGCACATCGCTCGCCATGGGGGATCGACTCCTTGGTGGACTGCTGGGGATGCGTTGACTGTGGGAAGTGCGGGACTGCTTGCGGCACTTGGCGGGCGCACGAGGGGTGGGCGCACCGGTGGCGGGCGAACGTCATCCGGCCGTATCGCTCCCGTCGTGCGGTGCGTTCGGTTCGTAGGCGGCGAGTGGCCCGGTGGCGGGACCGCCGGTCGGCTCGGGACCGGCCGGAGGCAGGTCGCGCACGCCGAGGGTCAGGTCCCGCGCCTCGGCCGCCTCCGCGAGCCCGATGCCGCGCTGGAACGCCGCCATCAGACCCGGGTCGTGGAGTACGGGCGCCTCGTTCTCGGGGCGCTCCTGCCGCTGCGCCGGGCCGCCCCTCAGCTGCGGCGCGAGGTGTTCCTGGACGCGCCGTCTGGGGAGTTGGGGCCGGCCCATGGTGCCGCGCACGGCGCCGTTGACCGGGGCTGGCCGGCCGGGCGTGTGCTCCCCGGTGGTCTGCCGGTCCTCGGTGCGGATGCCGGGCAGCGCGTCGGCGGGTGTCCGTCGCTCGTCCCTGGCAGTACGCAGCGGGAGGGGCGGCGCGACGCCGTTCGCCCCGGGATGCCTGCCGTCGGAGGCACCGCCCTGAGGCTGCCGGGGGACGACGGCCACGCCGGCGTGCGGGGTCTCGCGGGGCGGCGGGGGTTGGTGCGGTGCCTCGTACGGCTGGGGGTCGAAGGGCTGGAGGTCGGGCTGAGGGGGACGGTGAAGCTGAGTCTGTGGCTGGGGCTGGGTCTGGGGCTGCGGTGGCCGGCGGTGGGACTGCGGCTGAGGCTGCTGTTCGAGCTGGTGTTGCCGTTCCTGCCGGCTGTGGTGCTGCGAGAGCCGCCGTTCATGTGCCTGGTGCCGCTGGTGCATGGTCTGCGCGCTGTCGTCCGTCGCGTCCGCGGCGCTCCGTGGCCTCGGCGCGGGCTCGTTCTCGTCGCCGCCGAGCAGGCTCTGCGGCACGACGAGGACCGCCTGCACACCACCGTAGATATTGCTCTGGAGCCGGACCGTGATGCCGTGTCTGCGGGCGAGCTGCGAGACGACGAAGAGGCCGATGCGCCCGTCCTGGAGGAGGCTCGCGACGTTGACCTGGTCCGGGTCGGCGAGCAGCGTGTTCATCTTGTTCTGCTCGGTGACGGGCATTCCGAGGCCGCGGTCCTCGACCTCGATGGCGAGACCGGACGTGACGGTGTTGGCACGGAGCAGGACCTGGGTGTGCGGGGCCGAGAACACGGTGGCGTTCTCGACGAGTTCGGCGAGCAGGTGGATGCAGTCGGCGACGGCGTGCCCGCGCAGGGTGCCGTCGACCGGCGGGACGAGCTTGACCCGTGAGTACTGCTCGACCTCCGCTATGGCCGACCGCATGACCTCGGTCATGGAGACCGGGCGGCTCCACTGGCGCCGGGACACGGCGCCGCCGAGCACGGCCAGGTTCTCGGCGTGCCTGCGGATCCGGGTGGCGAGGTGGTCGACGTGGAACAGGCCCTTGAGCAGGTCGGGGTCCTCGACGTCGTTCTCGAGTTCGTCGAGGATCGAGATCTCGCGGTGCACGAGGGACTGCAGGCGCCGGGCCAGATTGACGAAGACCTCGACCTTTTGTTCGCTGCCCGCGTGGCTGGAGAGCTGGGACGCCTGGACGACGGCGGTGACGGCCACGTCCTGGGCGCGCGTCATGTCCGCGGCCAGCAGTTCGAACTCGTCGGCGTCCGGGGCTGCCGCGGGGGCCTGCCTGCGGGGCGGCGGCCCCTCACCCTTGCGCAACTGCTCCACGAGACCGCGCAGTTCACCCTGCCCGCGCGCACTCGCACGGCGCAGGACACCGACCCGTTCGCGTACGGTCCTGGCCGCCCGGTCGGCGGCCACGGCGGCGATCACGATGCCGGCCAGGGTGACGAGGCACGCTCCGGCGAGGACGGCCCAGAGGGCGAGCCCTGGGCGGGCGCCCGTGGAGCGGATGGTGAAGAGAACGGCCGCGCTGGCGCTCAGGGCGACGGCGAGCGGGGGCAGTACGGCGAGGCGCAGAAGCTGGGGCCGTATGTGGGTCTCGGGCTGCGGGGGGACGGACCGGCCGCCCGGCCTGCCGTGCCGACCGCCCTCTCGGCGGTCTGCGCGGGGGGCCGGTGGGCGAAGGTGAGACATTCGGCGTCCTCGTACGTGGGGGCTCCTGCGGGTCGGCGCGAGGCGGGCAGGCGGCATCGCACTCCCGGCCGGGAGCGGGTGGGGATGCCGCCGCTGCGTCGCTCAGCGAGCACACACGGTAGTCGGGGACGGCTCACATGCGGTGGGCAGTTGCCAAAGTCCGGCGTCCCAGGTCCCGCTCTGGTATGAGGCTTCGTACGACAGACCGATAACAGTTCCGGACGCCCGCCCAGCCATGGGTACGGGTGTTCCATCGCCCGAAAACGTGTCCTGTTCGGGCGTGCGCGGCATGCCGAATGTCTCGGGGAGTCGGACCCACTACAGTGCGCCGGGATCGGGACTCTTACGCACGGAGGTCCGGGCTCCCACAGGAACGCTCACCTGAGAGAGCCCGGACCTCATAGACGTGCAGAGATGTGCAGAGACGTGCTCAGACCGCCGGAACGGCCTCCTGCCCACCGGAGCCGGCCCCGGCGCCTGCGCCGTTCTCGGCCGCCGCGCCGGTCTCCGGCCCGTCCGCCGGCTCCGCCTCGGGCCAGCCTTCCGCCGGCTGCGTGGCGACGCCGCGCCACCACGGCTGGACGGGGAGCGACTCGGCCGTGGGTTCGAAGGGCTCGCCCGGGCACGGGAGCGCGACCTTGGCACCGGCCCGCTGTCCCGCCGCGAGCGTGCCCTCGCCGGGCTCGGACCACGGGTGCGGCGCCAGATTGAACGTGCCCCAGTGGATCGGCAGCATGGGCCCTCCGACGGCCCCTCCCTGGAGATCGAGATGGGCGCGCATGCCCTCCTCGGGACGCATGTGGATGTCGGGCCAGAAGTCGCTGTACGCGCCGATCTGGATCATCGTCGCGTCGAACGGCCCGTGCTCCTCGCCGATGTCCTTGAAGCCGGGGAAATAGCCGGTGTCACCGCTGTGATAGAAGCGGTGCTCGGGACCGGCGACGACCCAGGACGCCCACAGGGTGTGCTGCTCGTTGCGCAGGCCGCGGCCGCAGAAGTGGCGCGCGGGCGTGGCCGTCAGGGTCAGCCCCGCCACCTTCGTCGACTCGTTCCAGTCGAGCTCGCGGAGACGGTCCGCGGGGACGCCCCAGTGCTCCAGGTGCGCGCCGACACCCAGCGGCACCGCGAACACCGTGTCCGTGTCGGCCAGCGCGCGGATCGTGGGCAGGTCCAGGTGGTCGTAGTGGTCATGAGAGATCACCACCACGTCCACCGGGCCGAGCGCGGCGAGCGGCAGCGGTACGGGGTGCAGCCGCTTGGGGCCCGCGAAGGAGAACGGGGAACAGCGCTCGCCCCAGACGGGGTCGAGCAGCACGCGGTGGCCGTCGATCTCGGCGAGGACGCTGGAGTGCCCCATCCAGGTGAGCCGCAGGCCGCTCGCCGGGGGCTTGGCGAGGTCGGCGAGGGTCGTGGAGTGCACGGGGACGGTGCCCGTGGGCGACCGCCGGACGCGCCCCTCCTTGGCGAAGAAGACCTTCGCGAACTCGATCATGGAACCCGCGGGCCGGGTGCGCGCGCCCACCGGGTTCTGGAAGCTGCCGTCCGCGAAGTTCGGCGACCTCCGGATCCGCTCGAGTCGCTCTCCCGCCGGGTCCGCGCCGAAAGCGGCAGGCCGCAGCGGGCGGAGCCCGGAGCTCAGGGAACGTGACACAGCGCCTCCCGGTGGATCGATCGGGGTTTCCCGATCAGGGATTCCATTATGGGCGGCCCCGCCGACAGTGCCCGATCCGGGACCTGGACGCACAAGGAATTCCAAGGCACGCCCCGGTTGCGCGGCGCCGACGTCACTCGGCGTCACGGCCGGCAACCGGCTCGTGCCGGGATCGGACCTCCTCGCACGCCGATCGGGCGGAAGCTTCTCCGCAGCGACGTCAGAAAACTGATCCATCATTCAGTAGCCGTTGCGTTGACACCGGTCTTCACGGCCTCGGATACTGACTGGCGATTCAGTAATCGGGTCAGTGATCCGCGCCGGTCGTGACCCCCTCGTCGGTATCCGTCAGTTTCTGGAGGCACCGTGTCAGAGCTCCCCATCGAGCTGGTCCCCCTCACCCCGGAGCAGCGGGACATCGTGGACCTCACGAGGACGTTCGCGCGTGAGGAGATCCGCCCGCGCGGGCGTGCCGTGGACGAGGCGGACGTGGAGACGCCCTGGGATCTGTGGCGCGCGGCCGCGAAGGTCGGCATCACCGGCTTCATGCTGCCCGAGGAGTACGGGGGCGGCGGGTTCACCGACGTCTTCACGCAGGTCCTCGTCCAGGAGGAGCTGTGCGTCGGTGACCTGGGCATCGGCAACCTCCTCTGCTCGAACGGCTTCTTCGCCGACCCGGTCATGGAGCTGGGCACCGAGGAGCAGAAGCGTGCGTGGCTGACGCCGCTGGCCGGGCCCGACACCCCGATGACCTCGCTGGCGACGACCGAGCCGGGCTCCGGCTCCGACGCCGCGTCGATCGTGACGACCGCGACGCGCACGGCGGGCGGCTACCTCCTGAACGGCCAGAAGGCGTGGATCTCGAACGCGGGCGAGGCCGAGCAGTACGTCGTCTTCGCCAAGACCGACCCGTCGCAGCGCTCGCGCGGTGTCACGGCGTTCCTGCTGCGCAAGGGCGCGGAGGGGCTCACGTTCGGTGAGCCGATGCGCAAGATGGGCCAGCGCGCGATCGTGTGCCGCGAGGTGTTCTTCTCCGACGTGTTCGTGCCCGACGCGGACCGTCTCGGCGACGAGGGGCAGGGCTTCGCCGGCCTCATGCGGACGTTCGACATCTCGCGCGCCGTTCTGGGCGCGGCGGCCACGGGTGTGGCGCGGGCCGCGTACGAGTACGCCCGTGACTACGCGCGCACGCGCGTGCAGTTCGGCAAGCCGATCATCGAGCACCAGGCCGTGGCGTTCCGCCTCGCGGACATGCGGACGCGGATCGAGCAGTCCCGTCTGATGACGTGGCGTGCCGCGCGGCGTCTGGACGCCGGACTCGACGCGACCGCCGAGGCGGCCATGGCGAAGCTGACCGCGTCGGAGACGGCGGCGTACTGCACCTGGGCGGCCGTGCAGACGCTCGGCGGCTGGGGCTACTCGCGGGAGTTCCCGGTCGAGCAGTGGATGCGGGACGCCAAGCTGGAGGAGATCGAGGAAGGCACCTCCGACATCATGCGCCTGGTCATATCGAGGTCGCTGTGACCGAGGAGACGGTGATGGAGCAGATGCGGACGTCGACCGGCGGCGAGGCGCTCGTCAGGGCACTCGCCGCCCACGGGGTCTCCACCGCGTTCGGTATTCCGGGGACCCACAACCTGGAGATCTACCGGCACTTGGCGGCGTACGGGATCACGCATGTCGCCCCCCGTCACGAGCAGGGCGCCGGATACGCGGCCGACGCCTACGCGCGCGTGACGGGCGATCCCGGGGTGGCCATCACGACGACGGGGCCCGCGCTCCTGAACATCGCGGCCGCGGTCGGGCAGGCGTACTCGGACAGCGTGCCGCTTCTCGTGGTGTCGCCGGGCATGCCGCTGCGCCATCCGCGCCAGTCGACGGGTCTGCTGCACGAGATGCGCAGTCAGACGGAGGCGCTGCGGAACGTGGCGGCGTTCAGCCATCGGGTGTCCTCTGTGGAGGAGATCGGGGCGGCGGTGGCACGCGCGTTCAGCCTGTTCCGTACGGAGAGGCCGCGGCCCGTGCACATCGAGGTGCCGCTCGACCTGCTCGAGGCGACGGAACCCGCCGGGCCCGTGCGGCGCGCTCCCCTGGTGGCGCCCCGCGCGGCCGACGGTCCGTCGCTCGACGCGGCGGCCGCCCTCCTCGCCGGCGCGGTCCGCCCCGGCCTGGTCCTGGGCGGTGGCGCACGCGGCGCGGCCGAGCAATGCCGGGCACTGGCAGAGCAGTTGGGCGCTCCCGTGGCGACGACCGCGAACGGCAAGGGCATCGTCGACGAACGGCATCCCCTCGCCCTCGGCGTGTCCCTGCACAGCCCCTCCGTGCAGAAGTGGCTGGCCGACTGCGACGTCGTGCTCGCCGTCGGGACGGAGCTCGCCGAGTCGGACCTGTGGTCCGCGCCGCCCCCGCTCGACGGCAGGCTGATCCGGGTCGACGTCGATCCGGCACAGATGTACGCGGGCCTCCCCGCCGACGTCGCCCTGGTGGGCGACGCGCAGGCCACGACGCAGGCGCTCAAGGAGCGGCTCGCCAAGGTGCCGGGCCCCGCGTCCACGGACACGGCCACGCGGACCACGGCCGATGTGCGCGCCGCCCGTGACGACGAGACACGCGCGCGCGACGCTCGCTGGGTGCCGTATCTCGCAGCGATCAGGAGCGTCCTCGCAGCCGATGCCGTGGTGACCTCCGACAGCGCCCAGTGCTGCTACTACGGCGCGCTCCCGCACCTCCCCGTCGGCCCCGAGGGGCGCTATCTGCACCCGACCGGGTTCGGCACGCTCGGCTACGCGCTGCCCGCCGCGATCGGCGCGAAGACCGCCTGCCCCGACCGGCAGGTGATCGCGATCAGCGGGGACGGCGGGCTCCAGTTCTCCGTGCAGGAGCTGGCCACGGCCGCGCAGCTTCACCTGCCGCTGCCCGTCGTCGTGTTCGACAACGGCGGCTACGGCGAGATCCGCGACGAGATGGCCGCGCGCGGCGACACACCGGCCGCCGTCGACCACGCGCGCGTGGACCTCGCCGGCCTCGCGCGGGCCTTCGGCGGCAGGGGCGCCCCCGCGCACTCACCCGGCGAACTCGCCGCGCTCCTGACCCGCGCCCTGGCCACCCCCGGCCCCACCCTGATCACCGTCCCCGAGGAGACCGCATGACCGCGCCCGGCACCCCCCTGATGTCGCTCACCTGGACCGACCACGTCACCGGCAGGCACGGCTACCTCGTCGTCGACCGGCTCGTGCGCGGCGTGTCCAGCGGCGGGCTCCGGATGCGTCGGGGCTGCACCCTCGACGAGGTCGCGGGCCTCGCGCGCGGGATGACGATGAAGGAGGCCCTGCACTACAACCCGCAGGGCCGCTACATCCCACTCGGCGGCGCCAAGGGCGGCATCGACTGCGACCCTCAGGACCCGCAGGCGTACGGCGTCCTCGTGCGCTACCTGCGCGCCATGCGGCCCTACATCGAGTCCTTCTGGACGACCGGAGAGGACCTGGGGCTCACCCAGGACCTCGTCGACAGGGCGGCCGAGGAGGCCGGGCTCGTCTCGTCCATCCAGGCCGTCTACCCGCTGCTCGACGACGAGGCGGCCGCGCGCCGGCGCCTCGCCGACGCCTTCGCGGTCGACGTCGACGGCATCGGCCTCGACGAACTCGTCGGCGGCTGCGGAGTCGCCGAGTCGGTGCTCGCGGCCCTGGACCGCGCGGGCGTCCCCTACGAGGGCACCCGGGTGTCCGTGCAGGGCCTGGGCACCATGGGCGGGGCGACCGCCCGGTTCCTGGCGCGCGCGGGTCTGCGGGTCGTGGCCGTCGCGGACGTGAAGGGCACCGTCGCCAACCCCGAAGGCCTGGACGTGGACGCGCTCCTCGCCGCCCGTGACGCCTACGGGACGGTGGACCGCTCGGCGCTGCGCGAGGGTGACCGCGAACTTCCGGGCGACGCCTGGCTGTCGGCCGACGCGGAGGTCCTCGTGCCCGCCGCAGTGTCGTACACGGTGGACGCGACGAACCAGGAACAGATCACGGCGCGCTGGATCGTCGAGGCCGCCAACATGCCCGTACTGCCCGAGGCCGAGGAGCTTCTCGCGCGGCGCGGCATCACCGTCCTGCCCGACGTCGTCGTCAACTCCGGTACGAACGCCTGGTGGTGGTGGACCCTGTTCGGGGACATCGAGGCCAACGCGGACGAGGCGTTCGCGTACACGCGGCGCTCCATGCGCGCGCTGATCGACCAGATGCTGGCGCGGGCCGAGGCGGACGGGACGACGCCGCGTGCCGCCGCGCACGCGATCGTCGCGGACCGTCTCCCGGTGATCGCGGAGCGGTTCGGGTGGTACAGGTGACGCCCCCGCCAGACACCGGTGTGCACGCGCGCGTGGGCCTCGACGCGCTCTTCGACCCTCGGTCGGTCGCCGTCGTCGGGGCGTCCGACAACCCGGAGAAGTGGGGCTACTGGCTGGCGTCGGGGGCCCTGTCGGGACGTGACCGCCGGGCCGTCCACCTCGTCAACCACCGCGGGGGCACCCTGGGCGGCGAACCGTTCCTGCCGGATCTCGCGTCGCTGCCCGTACCGCCCGAGCACGTCGTCGTCGCCGTACCGCCCCGCCATGTGCGGCCGGTGATCACGGACGGTCTCGCGGCGGGTGCCCGGTGCTTCACCGTGATCACGTCGGGCGGCGCCACCGCCGAGGAGGAGCGGGCGCTCGCCGAACTCGTCACCGCCCGGGGAGCGCGGCTGCTCGGCCCGAACTGCATGGGCGTGGTGGACACGACGAGCGAACTGCGGCTCAGCTGGGGCGACTTCCCCTCGGGCGGCCTCGGTCTCGTGTCCCAGAGCGGAAATCTCGCCCTGGAGATCGGCCGACTCCTCGCACGCTCCGGGCAGGGCTTCTCCCGGTTCGTGTCGCTGGGCAACCAGCGGGACATCGACGCCGCGGACGCCCTGGAGTCGCTGATCGCGCACGGCCCCACGAGGGCGCTCGCCGCGTACATCGAGGACTTCCGCGACGGCCGGCGGCTCGCGCGGGTCCTGGCGGCCGCGCACGCCGCCGGCAAGCCCGTCCTGCTCCTGACCGTGGGGCGCAGCGCCGCGTCCGGGCGGGCCGCCGCGTCCCACACCGGCGCCCTGGTCAGCGCGCGCGCCACCGTGGAGGCGGTGTGCCGCGACGCCGGCGCCCTGCTGCTCGACACGGCGGGCGAACTGGTCGACACGGCCGTGTATTTGCTGGCGCGAGGTGTACGCGAGCGCAGTGCGGGGCACGCCCCCGCCGGCCCGCCCCCTCACCCGCGCAGCGTCGCCGTGGTCGGGGACAGCGGCGGCCAAGGCGCCCTCGCCGCCGACGCGTTCGCCGCACAAGGCCTCGACGTGCCCGCCTTCACCGAAGGCACACGCGACGCGGTGGCCGAGCAGTTGCCCAGAGGGGCCGGGTGCGGCAACCCGGTCGACCTGGCAGGCGCGGGCGAGGCCGATCTCGGCAACTACGCGCGCGTGGCGGACACCCTGCTGCACTCGGGAGACACCGACGCCGTCGTCCTCACCGGCTACTTCGGCGACTACGCGACCGCCAACCCCGCCCAGAGGGACCGCGAGTGCGAGGTCGCCAACGCCCTCGCCGACGCCGCCGTCGCATCAGGGCGCGCCCTCGTGGTGCACACGATGGCCCGCGACACGCCCGCCCTGACGGTTCTGCGGCAGCGCGGTGTGCCCGTCTACGAGCGCATCGAGCAGGCCGCGACCGCCGTCGCCGCGGCGGCCCGCCTCACGGATCTCCCGCTCACCCGCGAGGAGCCGCCGGCCCCGGCGACGTACAGGCTGACGGACGGCGGTTACGAGAGCGTGCGGGAACTGCTCGCCTCTTACCAACTCGCCTTCCCTGCGGCCGAGTTCGTGACCGACGCGGACGGGGCCGTGGAGGCGGCGGAGAACCGGGCGGGGTATCCGCTCGTCCTCAAGGCGATGGGGCTCGCGCACAAGACCGAGGCGGGCGGGGTCGCCCTGTCGATCGCCGACGCCGACGCCTTGCGCACCGCCTTCGCCCGGATGAAGGCGGCGACGGGCGCGGACCGCTACGCCGTGGAGGCGATGGCCACACCGCCGTACGGACACGAACTGATCGTCGGTGTGCGGCGCGACCCGTCGTTCGGGCCCGTCGTCATGGTCGGCATCGGAGGGGTGACCGCCGAGCTGCTCGCCGACACGGCGCTGGCCCTCGCACCCCTGACGCCGGCACGCGCGCGTGCCCTGCTCCTGCGGCTGCGGCACGCGCCGTTGCTGACGGGCTGGCGCGGCGCGCCAGGAGCGCATCTGGACGCGGCGGCCACCGCCGTGTGCGCGGTCGCGCAGGCCGCGGTCGATCATCCGGAGCTGGCCGAACTGGAGGTCAATCCCCTGCTCGTGCACCCGGGCGGTGCGATCGCCCTGGACGCTCACGGCGTGCTCGACCAGGCCGGCACCTCACTGGCGCCCGTCCATCGCGTGCGCGAGGAGGCCGGCGGTCTCCTGGTCGAGCGGTAGGAACGCCTCCAGTTTCAGCTCGGCGAGCGTGACGTCGACCGCCGTCCCGAAGTGGGTGAGCGTGCTCAAAAGGCGCAGCTCGCCGCTCTCCGTGCGCAGCCGCAGCGGGACGGCGAAGCCGAGGTAGTCCGGACCGGCCTGTCGGGGCCGGTCCGGCACCATGTCCTCCAGTTCGGCGACCAGCTCCGTGAGAGCTCGGTTGGAATTGCGGACGGACTCGTCGTGCAGTCCGTCGATGACGTGCCAGGCCCACTCGTCCAGGTTCACGATCCGCGGCGCGAGCCCCCGTGGATGCAGCAGCACGCGCGCGATATTCACCGGCGCCGAGAGCAGCGCCGGGTCGACCCCGTCGGTCAGCGCGTCGAAGGCCTCGTTGTGCGAGACGAGATCCCCGCGCCGGTCGATGATGACCGCCGGATACGGCAGGTGCGCCTCCATGACGCGCTCCAGTGCCGTACGGACGGCGGACAGCTGCGGACCCCCGAAGTGCGACTCCTGGTACGCAGGTGCGTAACCCGCCGCAAGGAGGAGGGCGTTGCGCTCCCGCAGCGGCACCTTCAGCGCCTCCGCCAGGCGTACGACCATGGCGCGGCCCGGGACCGACCGGCCGCTCTCCACGAAGCTGACATGCCGCTGCGTGGTCCCCGCGCGCGTGGCCAGCTCCAGCTGGCTGACGCGCCGCCGCACCCGCCACTCACGCAACGCGTCACCGAGCCCGCCCTGCTCCGCCCTGCCCGAAGGCCCTGCCCCTGCCCCCGCCTCAGCTGGTTCCGCCCGCGTCCTCACCGGACCGGTTCTACCCGACGGCGGGGTCTACGGGCCATTCCCTGCGGGGAATTGTCGCGCCGCAGCCCACCGCGCAGAGTTCACACACCACAGAAGGACAGGACAGGAAGAGGGCGAGTCCATGCCGCACATCGACGCACAGGAGCTGGCCGGCCGGTACGCGGCCGTCTGGAACGAGCGGGACCCCGAGCTGCGCCGCAAGGCGGTGCACGCCCTGTGGTCCCCGGACGGCGTGCACGCCCTGCTGCCGCCGCAGGAGCTGCGGGAGAGTGCCGTGCGCCTCGGCTTCCCCACGGCCGCCTTGGAGGCGCGCGGTCACGACGAGCTGGAGGCGCGGGTGGCGCGGGCCCACGAGGAGTTCGTGGCGTCCGGCGAGTACACCTTCAGAGCGACGGCCGCGCACGCGCAGCAGGTGAACGACGTCGTCACGTTCCGCTGGGAGTCGGTCCTCACGCGAAGCGGCGAAGTGACGGGCGGAGGACTGGAGTTCGTCGTCGTGGCGGAGGACGGGCGCATCGCGCGCGACTATCAGTTCGTGGGCGTCTGACGCGACAGATCGTCCGTCGGGATCCGACACACGCCGGAGGGCCCTCCCCGACACGGGGAAGGCCCTCCCTTGCGCGCGAGCGCGCTAGTTGCCCACGCGCCTGCGCGTCCGCGCGCCCATCACGTAGAAGGCGAGCCCGATGCCGACGAAGAGCAGCAGGGGCACCACCTGGCTGAGTGTGTACTGGGCGCGCTCGCCGGCGAACGACTCGGGCAGTGAGTCCGCCGCGCTGCCCGCCGAGCCGAACCAGCCGACTCCGAATCCCGGCCAGATCAGCACGATCACGGTGAACGCCACGAAACCGGTGGCGAGGACGCTCACGACCCACGCGCCCACGCGTCCGCCCGGGACGGCGTACGGGCGTGGCGTGTCCGGGTACTTGCGGCGCAGCACGGCGAGGCTGGGGAACGTGATGACGTACGAGATGAAGGTGGTGCAGATCGTCAGGCCGAGGCCCGCCGCGAAGTACTTCTCGCCGTTGCCGCCCGTGAGGTTGAGGGCGACCACGAAGAGGATCGAACCGAGCACCGCGGAGAGCAGGTTCACCCGTACCGGTGTCCCGTGCTTCTCGGAGATGCGGCCGAGCCACGCCGGTCCCGCGCCGTCCGCGCAGGCGACGGCCTGCGCGCGGTGGGCGCCCATGGCCCAGGTGACACCCGAGGTCAGCAGGCCGATGATCAGGCCGGCCGCGGCGACCCCGCCGAAGACGGAGCCGAGGCCGGTGAGGGTGACCGTGCCGTCGGCCGCGATCGACCCGCCGTAGACCGTGAACACGGCTTTGCAGGCGTCGATGAAGCCGCCGAGGCTGCCGATCTCCTTACTGGGCAGCACGAAGAGGATGCCGAGGATCGGGCCGCCGTAGAGGAGCACCGCCGCGAAGCCCGAGCGCAGGATCGACAGAGGGATGTCGCGCCGCGGGTTCGTCATCTCCTCGGCCGCGGAGCTGGGCAGTTCGAAGCCGACGTAGTTGAAGATCAGGACCGGGACCAGCGCCACGAATCCGGCGTATGTCGGGACGAACTCACCGGCGGGCAGCGCGTGCACGCCGTGCTGGACGGCGAACACCACCACGGAGACGAGGAAGAACCCGAGGAGCACGATCCGGGCGACGGCGCCCGCGATGGGCACCCACTTGCCGATGCGCACGGACTGGACGACGGCGAGCGCTCCGCCCCAGATGAAGACGAGGCCGGCGGCGTACTTCCAGAATCCCGGCAGCGGGGTGAAGAACTCCTCCCACGTGGTGAGGGCGATGATGCACAGGCTGCCGCCCACCCAGACGGGGTTGGAGATCCAGTAGAGGAGCTGGTTCACTCCGGCGACGAGCCTGCCGAAGGCCAGGCGCGTCCACACGTAGGGGCCGCCCTGCACGGGGAAGGCCGAGCCGAGTTCGGCCACGAGCAGCCCGTACGGGAGGAAGAACGCGAGGGCGAGGATCGCCATCCAGGTCAGGCCCTGCGGACCCTGGGCGGCCACGGAGCCGATCGTGTCGAGGCCGACGAGGGTGCAGATCAGGAAGAACAGCACGTCGAGCCTGCGCAGGTCCTTCTTGAGCCGGGAGCGCTGCTCACCCCAGCCCTCTGACAGGTCAGGCAGGTCGGGTGCGTCCTCGGCGGACGGCTCGGTCGGCGGTATCGGCGGCGCTTGGGTCACGGGGAAACTCCTGCTGCACGGCGGGGCACGGGGCGTGACGGTTGTTCTCGGACTGTGCTGCGACTCTTCTTGTGACGGTGCCGCGACCGGCTCCCCGGTCGCTCTATTGACTGAACGGCCAGTCAGTAAGCGAGACTGTGACGGGCACCACTGGGCACTGTCAAGAGTCGTGCACGAGGCGTTCGCGCCGGGTTCGCGACTCGGCGCCCGCCGCCGGCGCCCGTGTGTAGGGTTACCGCGTGGCAAGAGTGCGGTTGAGCGTGGCCGAGCGGCGCGAAGAGTTGCTGCGGGCCGCCATCGAGCAGATCGAGGCGCGGGGCGTGGCAGCCGTGCGCATCGCCGACGTCGCCGCAGCGCTCGGGGTGAGCAACGCGCTGGTTCTGTACCACTTCTCGACGAAGGAAAAGCTCGTCTCGGCCGCGTTCGCGCACGCCGCCGAGGGCGACCTGGCGCATCTGCGCAAGCTGCTGGGCAAGCGCACGACGGCTCTGCGCCGGCTGCGCTCGGCCGTGCGCTGGTACGCGCCGACCGGGCAGGCCAAGGGGTGGCGGCTGTGGATCGAGGGCTGGTCCGCGGCACTGCGCGAGCCCGCGCTGCGGGAGGTGACGCGCGACCTGGACAAGCAGTGGAAGGCGGCGCTCACGGAGGTCGTCGCGGAGGGCGTGGCGGCGGGCGAGTTCCACTGCCCGGACCCGGCGGGCGCCGCACTGCGCCTGACGGCGCTCCTCGACGGTCTCGCGGTACAGATGACCGCGTACACGGGGACGGTCTCACGGGCCCGCATGCAGGAGTGGGTCGACGACGCGCTCGCCCGCGAGCTGGGACTCGAGCGCGCGGACCTGACGGCGACGGCCGGCTGACCGCGCCGCGACGTCGGGCTCCCGAGGGGGCCGAGGTGCGACCCCGGAGAAACAGCGCGGGGGAGCCGCCCCCAAGGGCAAGCTCCCCCATGACGCGTGCGGCTCCCGTCAGAGCGGCAGCAGATCCGGCCTCTTCGCCGCCACGTGGTCGCCGGACGACTCGCCGCGCAGCCGTCGGCCGATCCACGGCACCAGGAACTCCCGCGCCCAGTGGATGTCGTCGCGCCGCACCTCCAGCGTGCCGCGCGGCGGCTGCGCCGGCCACGGCTGGTCCGGGTCGGCCGGCACCTCGACGCCGAGTGCCTGCCCCGCCCGCAGCGCGACCCGCGTGTGCCCCTCGGGCGAGAGATGCAGCCGGTCGTCGTCCCAGGCACGGCGGTCCTGGACGGTCTTGAGGGACCACAGGTCGAGCACGGGGCAGCCGTAGCGGTCGGCGACCGCGCGCACATGCCCGTTGTACGTCGCGATCTTGCCGCGCAGATGCTTGAGGACCGGGACGTCCCGGGTGTCGAAGCCGGTGGTCACCATGACCGTGCCGACGGCGGAGGTCAGCCGGGCCACGGCCTTCTCGAAGCGCTCCGCGACGTCGTCGGGGTCGGTGCCGGGGCGGATGATGTCGTTGCCGCCGGCGGCGAAGGTCACCAGGTCCGGGGCGAGTTCGACGGCTCGCGGGAGCTGGTCCTCCACGATCTGGTCGAGGAGCTTGCCGCGCACGGCGAGGTTCGCGTACCGGAAGGAGTGCTCGGGGGTCCGGTCGTCCAGGAGGACGGCGAGACGGTCGGCCCAGCCCACGAAGGCCCCGTCGGGACCGGGGTCCCCGACGCCTTCGGTGAAGCTGTCCCCCACCGCCGCGTAGGACCGAATCGTGCCGCCGCTGAGTGATCTCGATTCGTTTGCCACGACCACACATCTTTCACCCTGCGATGTGACCTACGCGACCGTAGGCAGGGGTTGACGGGTGGTGATATAGCCCACCCGGTCAGTTTCGAGATTTGAGGAATACGACGGGGACACGTGAAGGGGCGGGCCCGGAACCGGACCCGCCCCTTCACGTCACACCTCGCCCTCAGCGAGACACCTTCACGTCACACCGTCAGGGTCGGGGCGACGTCACAGCGTCGAGGTCAGAGCGAGACACCGTGCGCACGGAGGTACGCGGCCGGGTCCACGTCCGAGCCGTAGCTCGGGGTGGTGCGGATCTCGAAGTGCAGGTGCGGGCCCGTGACGTTGCCGGTCGCGCCGGAGAGGCCGAGCTGCTGGCCCACGGTCACGGTCTGCCCGGACGAGACGGAGAGGGACGACATGTGGGCGTACTGCGAGTACTTGCCGTCGGCGTGGTGGATGACGACCTCGTTGCCGTACGCGCCGTCAAGACCGGCCGACACGACGGTGCCCGCGGCTATGGCCTTGATCGGGGTGCCCGTCGGGACCACGAAGTCGACACCGGTGTGGTAGCCGCTGGACCACATACTGCCCGCGGTCTTGTAGGCCGTGCCGATGGAGGCGCTCTGGACGGGCAGCGTGTAGCCGGCGCCGGTGGCGGCCTTGGGCGCGGAAGCCTGCGTGACGGGGGCCGCGGCCTTCTGGCCGATCGTCAGCTTCAGGCCCGGATGGATCAGGGACGGGTTGTCGCCGACGGCCGAGCGGTTGTCGGAGTAGAGCTTCTTCCAGCCGCCGCTGACGTTCTGCGCGGCGGCGATCTTCGAAAGAGTGTCCCCGCCCTTGACGGCGTAGGTCTTGGCAGCGGCGGGAGCGGCCGCGGCCTTCACGACCGAGTGGGCGGCCGCGGGAGTCGCGGCGTGGGCACCGGTGGCACCCAACAGCGGCAGCGCGAGCGCGGCGCCGCCCACGCCGGCGACGACGATCGTGCGGGCGAAGCCCTGGGACTTGGGACGGCGGTGCTTACCCTTCGCGGGCATGGGGGGTTCCTCTCCGTCGCCTGCGAGGTGAGCTGTCGGGTTCGGACTGGAGCTGCCCGGCCGCGCCCGTTTCGGGCACGGCTTCACCCCGAGCCGTTCCGGTGTCCCGGAATCGGCGGTCTACCTGGGTCCCCCGCTCCTGCCGAGCACGGATCGATGTGCGGTTTCCGGGCGGCGGCAGGATGAGGCGGTCCGTCCGGATTGCGCTGAACGTAAGCGAGCGGAGAGCGCGGGGACAAGCCGCGAATTCCCCTGGCCATTCCGGTTCTTGATCCTTGAATGATCCTTTCCGGAAAAGGCCGTCACGCTCCGTCGATTCGCGATCTTTGCAAGTGCGATACCTGCTGGAAATTCATTCGGGCCCGTCGCCACACACGGTCACCGCTATGACCCTGCTCACCTATCGGCCACCATATGGCCTCATTTCGGGGTTAGTTATCTCGTAACGCCCTATTGCCTACTTACCTGCTTATTTCGGGCATTCAGCACGCAATCGCCGGCCTCTTCTCACATGGTTGCCCCCGGCAGCCATGTCGTATCGTCGAAGGCGCCCGCAGGCGAGCAGCGCCGCGGTCGACCGGGAGGAGCCCCCGTGACGCAGCAGGTCCCGTCCACCGAGCCCGAGTTGGCCGGAGTGCGCAACTTCCGCGATGTCGGTGGTCTCCCGACCGTGGACGGCCGACGGGTCAAGCAGGGCGTGCTGTTCCGCAGTGGTCACCTCGCGCACGCCACGGATGAGGACGCCGCGTTCCTCTCCTCGCTCGGGCTGCACACGATCTTCGACTTCCGCAACGCCGCCGACCAGCGCCTCGAAGGCCCCGACGTCACGCTGCCCGGCGTGCGGAACGTGAATCTGCCGCTGACCGACCCGGCGGACGGCGCCGAGTTCTGGCAGATGGTCCGCGACGGCAACCTCGACGACCTGCGCGCCGCCCTCGCCGAGGGCCAGGCCGCGAACCGCATGATCACGTCGTACCGGGCGATCATCACCGAGCGCACCGCCGAACACAGCCAGGTCCTGCACTCCCTCGCCGAGGACAGCGTTCCGGCACTCATGCACTGCGCGGCCGGCAAGGACCGCGCGGGTCTGTCGATAGCGGTCACGCTCCTGGCCGTGGGTGTGGAGCGCGACGCCATCGAGGCCGACTACCTGGAGTCGAACGCGACGCACCGCCGCTACAAGGTCCACCGCAGCAGCGCCTCGAAGGACGCGATGTCCCCCGAGGTCATGGAGCTGCTGAGCCCCCTGTTCGACGCCCGCGCCACGTATCTGGCGGCCGCCTTCGAGCAGGTCGAGCAGACCTGGGGTTCCACCGACCGCTACCTGGAGGAAGGCCTCAAGCTGACCTCCGCCGGGCGCGAGCGGCTGCGCGAGCGCCTCCTCGACTGAGTCGACCGACGCTCACCGGCCGCTGGGGGCGTCACCCGCGCGACGCCCCCAGCGTGAACAGCAGATAGATGAAGCCCGCGACGAGGTGCCCGGCGAAGACGTAGACGAGCAGGCGCACCCAGATGCCGCGCGGGAGCTTGTCCTCTATGTCACGCCGTGCGGGCCGGCGCTGCGGCTCGGTCATGTCGTCCGGTTCTGCGTTCATCGAAGGCCTCCCTGGGGCTGGTCGCCGCCGCCCGTCGCCGGGCCGAGACACAGCGCGGCGGACGGGCTCTGCAGCAGGGTGTGTACGAAGAGGAGCTCGGCGCCGTCGCGGTCGGCGGCGGCGATCCGGTGCGGGGTGAGCGAGTCGAAGTGCGCGCTGTCCCCCGGCGCGAGCGCGTACGCGGTGTCCCCGAGGCGCAGCCGCAGCCGCCCTTCGAGGACGTACAGCCACTCCTCACCGGGGTGGACGCGCACGATGTCGCCCTGGGCGCCGAACGGCACATGCACGCGCAAGGCCTGCATGCCGCGCCCTGGGGCGCCCACCTGCCGGTAGATCCAGCCGCCCGCCTCGGTGGGCTCCATGGCGCCGGAGCGCACGACGGCGTCCCTGTCGGCGGGCGTCTCCCCCAGGAGCTCGGAGACCGTCGTACCGTAGGTGCGGGCGAGGGCGAGCAGCATCGGGAGCGAGGGCTGACGGCGGCCCGTCTCCAGACGCGAGAGGTGCGCGGGCGAGAGCCCGGCGGCGCGGGCCGCGGCCTCCAGGGTCAGGGCGGCGCGGCGCCGGAGTTCACGCAGCTGCGGGGCGACGGCGGGCAGCTCCGTGGGTTCCGGAGCCGGCTCCGGAGGGGCAGGGCTCATACCGTTGATTGAGCCAGAGCCGTGCCTCTGGGGCAAATTTATTGCCCCAGAGGCAAACGGCTTTGAGGAGCGCCCCTACGAAGCGGTCAGCGGTTGGCGACCGCCTGCTTCACCAGCGTCTTGCCGAAGTCCCACATCAGCCCGCCACCCGAGTGCGCGTCGTCCATGACGGCGGTGAACGCCTCGACGAAGCGGTCCACCTCACGCTCCCCGATGATCAGCGGCGGGATCAGCTTGATGACCTCCAGGTGGTCGCCGGAGACCTGCGTGAGGATCCGGTGCTTCTGGAGCAGCGGCACGACGACCATCTGCGCGAAGAGACCCTTGCGCGCGGCCTGGAGCATCGTCCAGCGGCTGCGCAGCTTCAGCGACTTCGGCCGCCCGAACTCGATGCCGATCATCAGGCCGCGGCCGCGTACGTCGCTCAGCAGCTCGTAGCGGTCGACGAGCGCGGTGAGCCGGGCTTTGAGGAGCTCACCGGTGGCCCTGGCGTTCGCGACGACCTCCTCGTTCTCCATCACGGAGAGCACGGCGAGCCCTGCGGCCATGGCCTGCGCGTTCGAGCCGAAGCTGGCCGAGTGCACGAGGACGCGGTCCATGGACGAGTAGACCTTTTTGAAGATCCAGTCCTTGCCGAGGGTCGCGCCGACGGGCACGTAGCCGCCGGAGAGCGCCTTCGCCACGCATACGAGGTCGGGTGCGACGCCGTCCTCGTGCTGGTAGGCGTAGAAGTCGCCCGTCCTGCCGAGGCCCGTCTGCACCTCGTCCGCGATGAGCAGAGCCTTGTGCTGGTGGAGCAGCTCCTGGGCGGCGCGCAGATAGCCGGGCGGCGTCCCGTGGACGCCCTTGCCCTGGATCGGTTCGACGATCAGCCCGGCCACGTCGCCCTTGGCGAGCTCCACGCGCAGGGCGTCGAGGTCACCGAGCGGCACCGCCGTGTCCGGCAGGAGCGGCGCGAAGCCGTCCCGGAATCCGGACTCGCCGTTCACGGACAGGGACCCGGTGGTCAGCCCGTGGAAGGCGTGACCGCAGTACAGGACCCTGGACCTGCCCGTGGCGTACCGGGCGAACTTCAGTGCCGTCTCGACGGCCTCCGTGCCGCTGTTGCCGAAGAAGACCCGGTCCAGGTGCGGGCTGTGCGCGAGGAGCCGTTCGGCGAGGAGGCCCGGCAGCGGCTGGCAGTCGAAGCGGGTGAGGTCGGCGAGCGAGGCGTCGAGGACGTCGTGGAGCGCCTTGCGGACGACGGGGTGGTGCCGGCCGAGGCCCATCACGCCGAACCCGGCGAGCATGTCCAGGTAGTCGTTGCCGTCCTCGTCCCAGAAGTAGGCGCCTTCCGCCCGCTCGTAGACCTTGTCGAAGCCGATGGTGTGCAGCATGCGCGGGAGCTGGTGGTTGAGGTACTTGGCGTGCAGCTCGTAGCGCTCGGCGCCGCGGTCGGCCAGGAGTCTTGCGAGATCGAACTCCTTGCTCATACGTCGTCGCTCTCCTTGCCGGCCACCAGGGCCGCGGTCTCGGCCCTCAGGGCCATGCTCGTGCCGATCCGCCCGGCGATCTCGACGGGCGTGAGCCCGATGTCGGCGAGCACCTCGCCGCGCTTGGCGTGCGCGAGGAACTGGTCGGGGATCCCGAACCGCCGTACGGGTACGTCGACTTCGGCCTCGCCGAGCGCGAGCGCCACGGCGGAGCCGACGCCGGCCGCCTTGCTGTTGTCCTCGACGACGGCGACGAGCCGGTGCCGTGCGGCGAGCGGCGCGAGGTCCGGGTCGACGGGTTTGACCCATCGCGGGTCCACGACCGTGCAGTGGATGCCGCGCGCCTCCAGGAGTTCCGCGACCTGGAGGCACACCGGCGCCATCACGCCGACGGAGACCAGAAGGACGTCCGGGGCGTCGGCCCGGTGCAGTACGTCGAGGCCGCCGATCCGCTCGACCGCCGGGATCTCGGGGCCCACCGACTCCTTCGGGAAGCGGATCAGCGTCGGGGCGTCGTCCACGGTGACCGCTTCGCGCAGCTGCGCCCGCAGCTGCTCGGCGTCGCGGGGCGCGGCGATGCGCAGTCCGGGGACGACCTGGAGGACGGACATGTCCCACATGCCGTTGTGCGAGGCACCGTCGACGCCGGTCACGCCGGCCCGGTCGAGGACGAAGGTGACACCGCAGTTGTGCAGCGCGACATCCATGAGGAGCTGGTCGAAGGCGCGGTTGAGGAAGGTGGCGTAGACGGCGACGACCGGGTGGAGGCCGCCGGTCGCGAGCCCGGCCGCCGAGACCGCCGCGTGCTGCTCGGCGATCCCCACGTCCCACACCCGGCCGGGGAACTCCTCGGCGAACTTGGTGAGTCCGACCGGGTGCAGCATCGCCGCGGTGATCGCCACGACGTCGTCGCGCTCCCGTCCGATGCGGGCGATCTCGTCGCCGAACACCGAGGTCCAGGACGGGCCGTTGGACGGCGCGAGGGGCTCACAGGTGAGCGGGTCCATCACGCCGACGGTGTGGAACCGGTCGGCGTCGTCCGCGAGGGCGGGCTCGTAGCCGCGGCCCTTCTCGGTGAGGCAGTGCACGAGCACCGGCCCGTGGAACCGTTTCGCGCGTCGCAGCGCCGACTCGACCGCGCCCAGGTCGTGCCCGTCGATGGGCCCCACGTACTTGAGCCCCAGGTCCTCGAACATGCCTTGCGGCGCGAAGGCGTCCTTGAACCCCTTCTTGGCGCCGTGCAGGGACTCGTACACGGTGTGCCCGATGACAGGGGTGCGCAGCAGGACGTCCTTGCCCCAGGCGAGGACCTTCTCGTAGCTGTCGGTGGTGCGCAGGGTCGCCAGGTGGTTGGCGAGGCCGCCGATGGTCGGGGCGTAGGACCGTTCGTTGTCGTTGACGACGATGATCAGCGGGCGGTCCCTGGCGGCGGCGATGTTGTTGAGCGCCTCCCAGGCCATGCCGCCGGTGAGCGCACCGTCGCCGATGACCGCGACGACATGGCCCCGCTCCCCCAGGACCTGGTTGGCCTTGGCGAGGCCGTCCGCCCAGCCGAGCGCCGTGGACGCGTGGCTGTTCTCGATGACGTCGTGCTCGGACTCCTCGCGCGAGGGGTAGCCGGACAGGCCCCCCTTGCCGCGCAGCTTCGAGAAGTCCTGGCGTCCTGTCAGCATTTTGTGCACGTAGCTCTGGTGGCCGGTGTCCCACAGGATCCGGTCGACCGGCGACTCGAAGACCCGGTGCAGGGCCATCGAGAGTTCCACCACCCCGAGGTTGGGTCCCAGGTGACCGCCGGTCCTCGCGACCGCGTGGATCAGGAACTCCCTGATCTCCGCGGCCAGTTCGTCGAGCTGTTCCTCGCTCAGCGCCTTCAGATCGCGCGGCCCCCGGATGCTTTCCAGAATTGTCACGCTCGGGCCCCCTCTCCGGTTGTTCCTCAGCTCACGGTGACGTCGGGGATGCCCGAGGCCACCCCGGCGTCCGTCATCTGCTCGGCGATCTTCATCGCCTCTTCGATGAGGGTCTCGACGATCTTCGACTCGGGGACGGTCTTGATGACCTCGCCCTTCACGAAGATCTGGCCCTTGCCGTTGCCCGACGCGACGCCGAGATCCGCCTCGCGCGCCTCGCCGGGACCGTTCACCACACACCCCATGACGGCGACCCGAAGGGGCACCTCCATCCCGTCGAGGCCCGCGGAGACCTCGTCGGCCAGCTTGTAGACGTCGACCTGCGCCCGCCCGCACGACGGGCACGACACGATCTCCAGACGCCGCTCCCGAAGGCCCAGCGACTCCAGGATCTGGATGCCGACCTTGATCTCCTCGACCGGCGGCGCGGACAGCGAGACGCGGATCGTGTCGCCGATCCCCTCACTCAGCAGCGCCCCGAAGGCGACAGCCGACTTGATGGTGCCCTGGAAGGCCGGACCCGCCTCGGTCACACCGAGATGCAGCGGATAGTCGCTGGCCGCGGCGAGCTGCCGGTAGGCGTTCACCATCACGACCGGGTCGTTGTGCTTGACCGAGATCTTGATGTCGCGGAAGCCGTGCTCCTCGAAGAGGGACGCCTCCCACAGGGCGGACTCGACGAGCGCCTCGGGGGTGGCCTTGCCGTACTTCTTCAGGAGCCGGGCGTCGAGCGAGCCCGCGTTCACGCCGATGCGGATCGGGGTGCCGTGGTCCTTGGCCGCCTGCGCGATCTCCTTGACCTTGTCGTCGAACTGCTTGATGTTGCCCGGGTTCACCCGGACCGCGGCGCAGCCCGCCTCGATGGCGGCGAAGACGTACTTCGGCTGGAAGTGGATGTCCGCGATCACGGGAATCTGCGACTTTCTCGCGATGGTCGCGAGCGCGTCCGCGTCGTCCTGCGTGGGGCACGCCACCCGCACGATCTGGCAGCCGGACGCCGTCAGTTCGGCGATCTGCTGCAGCGTGGCCCCGATGTCCGAGGTCCGTGTCGTCGTCATCGACTGCACGGACACCGGCGCTCCGCCCCCCACTGCCACCGGTCCGACGTGGATCTGCCGACTCGTTCTGCGGTCGGCGATCGGTCGGACCGGCAGCGAAGGGAGCCCCAGTGCTGTGACTGTCCGGGGGGAACCCCCCAGACCCCCCCTGGGCTCTCCGGAGGTCATGGCGGTGTCACCCGCGGTTTCCGGAGACGGTCTCGCGGGCGGCACGGATCGACTCCTTGAGCGAGCCCATCGTGGCGAGGACTGCCGTCGGCTCGTACCCGCAGTGCGCCATGCAGTTGTTGCAGCGCTCGTCCTTGCCGCGCCCGTAGGCGTCCCAGTCGGTCTTCTCGATGAGGTCCTTGTACGTGGTCACGTACCCGTCCGCCATCAGGTAGCAGGGCTTCTGCCAGCCGAAGAGCGAGTAGTTCGGGATCGCCCACGCCGTGCACGGGAAGTCGACCTTGCCCTCGAGGAAGTCGAGGAACAGCGGCGAGTGGTTGAGGCGCCAGCGGCGCCTGTTGCCGCCCGCGAAGGCCTTCTTGAAGAGCTCACGGGTCTGCTCCACGCCCAGGAAGTGCTCCTGGTCGGGCGCCTTCTCGTAGGCGTAGGCGGGCGAGAGCATCATCTCGTCGACCTCGAGGTCGTCGTTGAGGTAGTTCAGGACCTCGATGATGTTCTGCGGGGTGTCCGTGTTGAAGAAGGTGGAGTTCGTGGTGACGCGGAAGCCCCGCTTCTTGGCCTCCTTGATCGCCTCCACCGCCTCGTCGAAGACGCCTTCCTTGGCGACGGACTCGTCGTGACGCTCACGCATCCCGTCGATGTGCACCGTGAAGGCGAAGTACGGCGAGGGCGTGAACTTGTCCATCTTCTTGCGCATGAGCAACGCGTTCGTGCAGAGGAAGACGTACTTCTTCTTCGCCACCAGCTGCCGGACGATCTCGTCGATGTGCGGGTGCATGAGCGGCTCGCCGCCGGCGATGGACACCATCGGCGCGCCGGACTCCAGGACGGCGCCCACGGCCTGCGCCACGGGCATCCGCTGCTTCAGCACTCCGGCGGGGTGCTGGATCTTTCCGCAGCCCTCGCACTTGAGGTTGCAGGCGTACAGCGGCTCCAGTTCGACAATGAGCGGGAACTTGTCGCGCTTGCGAACCTTCTGTTCAAAGAGGTACGTCGCGACCTTGATGGACTGACGAAGCGGCATGGCCATCTGGCTCACCTCCGAGGGAGCAACAAAGAACGGTGCCATTCGAAAAATGCGGGAAGCACGGCACGAAGAACGCGGAAAGCTGATATTCCACCGCGCACCGTGCTGATACGGACGAGTTCATGTTCTGGAGCGTCCACGACCACCCGGACGGCCGCAACCGGACGCGGGCCCCGCGCGGCCGCCGTGCGCAGCGTGGACGCGGACTCCATGTCCACGGCGATCGCGCCCGTGGCGAGCAGGTCGCCGCGCTCGTGTCCCCGCACGACATGGTCGGATCCGGTGAGCGGACCGGTGTGCACGGTCCGTCCCGGTACCGCCCTGATCAGCTCCTTGACGAGGAGTTCCGTGCCGGCGCACGGCGTGGAGCCGTACGGGTCGCGGGTCTCCTCGGCGACGACCAGATCCCCCGGGTGCATCCCGGGAGCGAGGCCGGCGCAGAAGCCGGTCGCGACGACCGCCGCGTCCCGCAGGGCGGGGTCCTCGAGGACCTTGGCCACGGACCGCTCGGCCGCCTTGGGGCCCATGCCCGTGCGCAGCACGGTCACGGGGGCCGGTGCTCCGGTGCGGGCGCCGGTGCGCAGGGCGAGGTGCTCGATGCCGAGCGCGCAGGCGACCAGCAGCGGGGCGGTGTCCGGCGGGCGCGGGGCCGCCGGGGATCGGGCCATCAGCTCCCCTTGCCCGGCAGCGACGCCTGGTCGGAGAACGGCTCCCCATGGACGTACCGGCCGAGTGCCGTGAGCGGGAAGACATGGCGGTAGAGGTGGTAATTGATCGAGAAGTCCCACGGGAAGCCGGTACCGGTGAAGTACGGCTCGTCCCAGGTGCCGTCCTCCAGCTGGGTCTCGGTCAGCCAGGCGGCACCCCGCTCGACGGCCTTGGAGTCCCGCTCCCCCGCCGACAGGAGCGCCATCAGCGCCCAGCCGGTCTGCGAGGCGGTCGAGACGCCGTGGCCCTTCCAGTCCTCGTAGCGGTAGGAACGCAGGTCCTCGCCCCAGCCCCCGTCGTCGTTCTGGACGGATTCGAGCCAGGCGACGGCGCGGCGGACCGCGGGGTGCGAGGGGGCCAGCCCGGCGGCGGTCAGGGCGGGCAGCACCGACCCTGTCCCGTACACGTAGTTGACGCCCCAGCGGCCGAACCAGGCGCCGTTCGGCTCCTGTTCGGCGAGCAGCCACTCGATGCCGCGCCGGGTGCGCGGGTCGTGCGACATGCCCTCGACGGCGAGCATCTCCACCACGTGCCCCGTGACGTCCGCGGACGGGGGGTCGATGACCTCGCCGAAGTCGCAGAACGGCAGCCGGTTGGGGAACGGGCTGGTGTTGTCGACGTCGAAGGCGGCCCAGGCGCCGTTCCTCGACTGCATGCCGAGGTTCCAGCGCACGCCGCGCTCGATGGCCTTCTCCATGCGCACGGTGTCCGGGTGCCGGACGCGGCGCAGCGCGAGGACGACCTCGGCGGTGTCGTCGATGTCGGGGTAGTTGTCGTTGTGGAACTCGAACGCCCAGCCGCCGGAGGCGAGTTGGGGCCTGCGTACGGACCAGTCGCCGGGCCGGTCGATCTGCTCCCGGAGCATCCAGTCGGCGGCCTTGACCAGCCGGGGGTGGTCGGCGGGCAGGCCGGCGTCGGCGAGGGCGATCACGGCCAGGCAGGTGTCCCACACGGGTGACTGGCAGGCCTCGATCATCCGGGCCCCGTCCTCGCGCCACACGGCGAACCGGTCGAGGGACTCCAACCCCGCCTTCATCACGGGGTGTTCGAGGTCGTAGCCGAGCAGGTGGAGGGCGATGACGGAGTACACCGCCGGGGGCTGGATGCCGCCCCAGCAGCCGTCGTTCTCCTGGCGCTCGATGATCCAGCGGGCGGCCGAGTTCATGGCCGCCTTGCGCAGCCTGCGCGGCGCGACCTTGCGGTACAGGTGCATCGCCTTGTCGAGCCGTTCGAAGGCTCCGTCCCAACTCGCCAGCGGGGCAAGGGGCTTGGCCGGGTTCGGGTTCCGTGCGTCGGTGTGCAGCTCGTCGAGCGGGAAGGGTGCGGGCCGTACGGGGCGCTTCGCGGAGACGACCGTGAGCGGCACGATGGTCTGGCGGGCCCAGCAGCCGAAGTCGTAGATGTTGAGCGGCATCCACTTCGGGAAGTAGAGGAGTTCCGGGGGTAGTTCGGGCAGGTCGTCCCACTTCCACCAGCCGAACAGGGCCAGCCAGATGCGGGTGAAGACGCGGCTCGCGGCGATGCCGCCCCGCTCCCGGATCCAGGCGGAGGCCTTCGCCATGTGCGGCGCGTCGGGGGCGTCCCCGGCCAGGCGCAGGGCCACGTACGCCTCGATGGTGGTGGAGAGTTCGCCGGGGCCGCCGTAGAACGTGGCCCAGGTGCCGTCGTCGCGCTGTTCACCGCGGATGAAGAGGCCGGCGGCGCGGGTGGTCGCCTCGTCCCCGATCCCGAGGAACTGGCGCAGCAGCAGGTCCTCGGCGTCCATCGTGACGTTCGTGTCGAGGTCGCCCTTCCACCAGCCCTGGGCGTCCTGCCGGGCGAGCAGGAAGTCCGTGGCGCGCTGGACGGCGCGGCTGGCGGCGTCGTGCGTCCCGGCCGCCCCGGGGCTCGTTTCGGTCAATTGGGCAGTGGTGGCCGAGGTCGCTCCGGGAGCTGCCGCTCCGCTGCTTCCGTCGGTCGTCGCTGTCATGGCTTCCCCTTCGTGCAGTGCTCGATCTCTGCTGGGTCCGCCGTCGGCCGATGCCCTGGATGGACACCGGCCGGCGACTGCGAGTCATATACGGCCGATAGTGATCATCTCTTTCGTACGACGACGAAGTCCGCGAGCGCGACGAACTGCGCCCGTACGTGGTCCTGCATCTGGACGGAGTCAAGGGCCTCGATGGCGACGGCGTACTGCCGGCGCGCCTCCTCGGCGGTCCACTCGCGGCCGCCGGCCTCCTCGATGAGGGCGGCGCGGGCCGCGAACTCCTCCTCGGAGAAGGTGTCGAAGTCGATGCTCTTGGCGTCGGCGGCGAGGAGTTCACCCAGCCGCTCGGACGCGGGGCCGCCCGCGGCGAGCGCGGCGACGACGGGCAGGGACTTCTTGCGCTGGCGCAGATCGCTCCAGGTCTGCTTGCCGGTGGCCTCCGGGTCGCCCCAGATGCCGAGCAGGTCGTCGACGGCCTGGAAGGCGAGGCCGAGGTGGTAGCCGTACTTCTCCAGCTGGTCCGCGGTCCGGTCGTCGGCGCCGCCGAGCACGGCGCCGATGGAGGAGGCACAGGCCAGCAGGGCGCCGGTCTTGTTGCCCTCCATCTCCAGGCACTCCTCGACGGTGACCCGCTCGCGGTGCTCGTAGCTGATGTCCTGCGCCTGCCCGTCGATCAGGGCGCGCGAGGCGGCGGTCAGACGGCGCGTGGCGCGGCCGGCCTCGACGGTGCCGAGCTCGAGGAGCACCTCGTTGGCGAGGGCGAAGAGCGCGTCGCCGACGAGGATGGCCTGCGCCGGACCGTGCACCTTCCAGACGGTGTCCCGGTGGCGGCGCTGTTCGTCGCCGTCCATCAGGTCGTCGTGCAGGAGCGAGAAGTTGTGCACGAGCTCGACGGCGACCGCGCCGGGCACGCCCACCTCGGGCGCCGCGCCGGGGACCTGGGCGGACAGCACGGCGAGCGCAGGGCGCACCGCCTTGCCGCCGTCGCCGTCGGCCGGGTTGCCCTGGGCATCGATCCAGCCGAAGTGATAGGCGGCGACGGTGTCCATCGGGGGCGCGAGGCGGTCCACGGCGGCCCGCAGCACCGGGGTGGCCAGGGTCCGGCCGCGCTCGAGCAGCGCGGTCACGTCCACCGCGTCGGCGGCCGGTTCGGCCGAGGGCACAGCGGGCACAGGGTCTCCTTTTGTTGCGTCGCCGGGGGCCGGATGGTCCGCCCCCTGGAGATCGAGCTTCATGCCGCCTCCCGGAACAGATGACCGCGTGGGCGGTCGAGTGCGGCGAGAGCGGCATCAGCGGCGCTGACACCGCTGCGTACCGCGCCTTCCATGGTCGCGGGCCACCCGGTGGCGGTCCACGCGCCGGCCAGGTACAGGCCGGGGGCGTTGGTGCGGGCCGCGGGCCGCAGCGCGCCGACACCGGGGGCCGGCGCGAAGGTCGCCGTGCGCTCCCGGGTGACGAAGAAGTCGTGTACCTTCGCGCCCCGAGCGGCGGGCAGCAGCCGCTCGAACTCGGGCAGGTAGCGCTCGCGGAGCACGGCGACGGGCTCGTCGATCTCGTCCTGCGCGGCCGACTGCGACACCGCGAGGTACTGCCCCTCGGTGAGCCCGGACGCTTCCGTACGGTCGAAGACCCACTGCACCGGCGAGCCGAGCGCGGTGAAGAAGGGCCGCTTGAGGACCTTGCGGTCGTAGACGACGTGCAGGTTGAGGATCGGCGCGGTCCCGATGGCGAGCAGCCGCTCGGCGTCGTCGAGCGCTCCGTCGGGCAGCAGGTCGTACGTCTCGCGCTGGGGCACGGCGAGGACGACGGTGTCCGCCGCGATCCGCTCCCCGGGAACCTCCACGCTCCAACGTCCGTTCTCGGTACGGGAGATGGAGGTGACGCGTGTACGGAGTTCGGTGCGTACACCCGCGGAGTCGAGCGCCTTGCGGGCGAGAGTGTCGTGAAGTTCACCGAGGGGGACGCGCGCCCAGCCGATGTCGGCCGCGCCCGGTTCGGACAGCAGCCCGGTCTTGAACACCATGGCGGCGAGCCCGAGCGAGGACTCTCCGGCGACGGCGTTCAGAGTGGCGACGCCCACCAGGTCCCAGAGGGCCTCGACGGCGCGCCGCGACTGGCCGTGTTCGGCCAGCCAACTGCCGAAGTCCCGTTCGTCCAGGGCAGGATCGCCCAGGTCGAGCCCCTTGAGGGCCAGCGCGGCACGCCCTACGTTGGCGCGCTCGGCGAGCGAGAGGTGCGGATACGTGGCGAGGCTCGCGGCGAGATGCAGCGGTACGGGCAGCGCGGTGCGGCGCAGTCTGCCGAGCCGGTTCCTGTCGGCGTCGAGGACGGGTACGTCGAGACGTTCCTGAAGGGGCGACAGGGCCGCGCCGTCGATACGGTCGAGGAACCAGCGGTAGGCGGCGCAGCAGCGCAGGTACACGTGCTGGCCGTTGTCGATGGTGAGGTCGCCGCGCTTGAAGGAGAACGCGAGACCGCCCAGCCTCGGGCGCCCTTCGAGCAGGGTGACGTCGAGGCCCGCGTCGGCGAGCGCGAGTGCGGCCGTGGTCCCGGCGAGACCGCCGCCGACCACGACCGCGGTCTGCCGTCCGGTTGCTTCGGCGGTGTCCGCGCCCGGCCCGTCGGGCCGCATGTTCCCGGTGCTCATGCGCCCTCCCCTCCGGCCGTTCCGTCAGTGTGCGCGCGATGGTTGAAAGACGCACGGCAAGCCGCTGAAGTCATGGACGCCGCGTCGGCGTGGAGGGTTGCCCGCCGTTTCCCGTCGGTGCGGACCGCTCTGTCGGAGGCGCTCATCGGGCACGCCTCCTGAGGTGCTGCCGGGAGACGCTGCGGGCGTCGAGACCGGACAGGCCGCGCACGGCGACGTACGCCTTCTCGCGCCCGGGGAGCGAGACACGGCCGCGCAGGACGGCCTCGGGCTCGCGCTCGATGCGGTCGAGAAGGCGCCGGTAGATGCCCGCCATGGCGGCGACGCAGGCGCCACTGCGCCGGTCGAGCAGCGGAAGGAGCCGGTACCCCTCGGCGAACAGGGCGCGGGCGCGGCGCACCTCGAAGTGCACGAGGCCCGCGAAGTCCGAGCCCGCCGGCGGTGTCGGGGCGTCGAAGCCGGCCGAGCAGCCGAACTTGGCGAGGTCGTCGGCGGGCAGGTAGGTGCGGCCGTCCGCCGCGTCCTCCCGCACGTCACGCAGGATGTTGGTGAGCTGGAGCGCGAGCCCGAGCGTGTCCGCGTACTCCGAGGCGCGCTCGGCGCCGCGCGCGCCCGGCTCGGTGCCGAAGATGCCGAGCGAGACCCGGCCGATGGCGCCGGCGACGCAACGGCAGTAGACCTTCAGGTCGTCCCAGGTCTCGTACGTCTCGCCGCGCAGGTCCATGAGGACGCCGTCGATGAGTTCGTCGAGGCCGCCGAGCGGGATCGGGAACTGGTGCGCGGCATGCGCGAGGGCGACGCCCACCGGGTCGGTGTCGTCCTCCGCCACGTCGCCGTCGCGCACCCGGGCGAGCAGTGCCCGGGTCTCGTCGAGCCGGTCGGCCTTGACGTCCGGCGGCAGCGCACCGTCGCCGATGTCGTCGACGCGGCGCGAGAACGCGTACACCGCCGACATGGCACGCCGCTTGGCCGTCGGCAGCAGCCTGATGCCGTAGGCGAAGTTACGTGCCTGCTGTCCGGTCACGGTCTCGCAGTAGCTGTACGCGGCGAGTACCGCTGCCGACACGTGCTGGTCTGACTCCACGGTCCGGCTCACCCCTCTCCTCGCAGAGTCGCTCCCACCTCACGCAGCAACCGGAGCTTGGTGGGCTTGGGCGGTCCAGGAAGTACGTCGTACGAAACGGCGGCGATCGCGCTGACCGCCGCCTTCCCCCCTGCCACGAACCCGGCAAGCAGCAGCTTCAACCTGCCGTGGACGCTACCCACGAGGGGGGTGCCTTCATTCAGGAGACCGAGGGCGCGTTCGGCCTCGAACGCGACCAGGGCGCGCACCGATGCGCCCGCCGTGGGAGCGGCGAGGTCGGACTCCTGGACATGGAACTGTTTCATGTCCTCGACGGGCAGGTAGATGCGCCCCTGCCGCAGATCCTCGCCGACGTCCTGAAGGTGTTCGACGATCTGCAGGCCGGTGCACACGGCGTCCGAGCGGCGGATGCGCTCGGGGGTCGCGGTGCCGGTGATCGCGAGGACGAGGCGGCCGACCGGATTGGCGGAGAGCTCGCAGTAGGCCAGCAGGTCGTCGTAGGTCTCGTAGCGCGTGACCAGCTGGTCCTGGCGGTTGGCCTCGATGAGGCCGAGGAAGGGCTCGGGGGTGAGGCCACGGCGGTGCACGGTGGGCTGCAGGGCGCGCAGGAGGGGGTGACGGGGGGTCGATTCGAACACCCGGTGAAGGTCGGTCTCGAAAGCGTCGAGCAAAGCCAGCCGGTCCCCGTCGGCCCGTTCGGGTGACACGCCCAGGAGGCGGGCGTCGGCACCGCCGGGAGCGAGGTCGCCGTCACCGATGTCGTCGACGAGGCGGGCGAAGCCGTAGACCGCCATCAGGTCGTCGCGCCAGTCCCGGGGCAGGAAAAAGGGGGCCACCGGAAAGTTCTCGTCGGCGGCCTTGTCGAGTGTCGCCCCGGCCGGGGACCCGGCGGGCGCTCCCGATGATCCCGTCACCACGCGCTGCCCGGTACTAGGACGGCGAAAGCATCGTGGAGCTGGAGAGTTTCCATAGCCATTGCCGTCACATCTCCCGTTCTACACTGCTGACCCAAAACATCCTATTTCGGACACGCCGCCCACCCTTACGCGCGGCAGACCGACCCCTGAGTCAGGGTGTCGCGCATTATCGCCCCTTTGCCGCGAATCGGCACCGGTACAGCTTACGTTGCACAACCGGCCCCGCCCCGACGGGGTTTGCTGCAGATCACAACAACACACCGATCGACCCCAAGATTCCCTGCACGCAAGGAAGTTGACCTCCACTTGACCTCGGCGGGAATCAGTTGCCATCTACATGCATATCAAGGCCCCGCCGAAGAGATCCCGACGGGGCCTTGAGACGCGAGACGGGTGCACAGGGTTGCCCGGGGGGCCGCCCCGGCTACTTGCCCGTGAACTTCTCGTACTCCTTGAGTACCTCAGCTGTCGGACCGTCCATACGCAGCTCGCCGCGCTCCAGCCAGAGCACGCGGTCGCAGGTGTCGCGGATCGACTTGTTGTTGTGGCTGACGAGGAAGACCGTGCCGGCCTCCTTGCGCAGCTCGCGGATGCGGGCCTCGGAGCGCTTCTGGAACTTGCGGTCACCCGTGGCCAGGGCCTCGTCGATCATGAGGACGTCGTGGTCCTTGGCCGCCGCGATGGAGAAGCGCAGCCGCGCCGCCATGCCGGAGGAGTAGGTGCGCATCGGGAGCGTGATGAAGTCGCCCTTCTCGTTGATGCCCGAGAAGTCGACGATCTCCTGGTAACGCTCCCGGATCTGCTCGCGGGACATACCCATCGCGAGCCCGCCGAGTATGACGTTCCGCTCGCCCGTCAGGTCGTTCATGAGCGCCGCGTTCACACCGAGGAGCGAGGGCTGGCCATCGGTGAAGACCTTGCCCTTCTCCGCCGGCAGGAGCCCGGCGATCGCGCGCAGCAGGGTCGACTTGCCGGACCCGTTCGAGCCGATCAGGCCGATCGCCTCGCCGCGGTACGCGGTGAAGGTGACGCCCTTGACGGCGTGCACCTTGCGGACCCCGCGCTCGTCGCCGCGCTTGACGATGCGGCTCAGCGCGGAGGTCGCGCTGCCCTTGCCCGTCTTGGCGCCGTTGACGCGGTACACGATGTGCAGCCCGTCCGCGATGACGGTCGGAATGTGTCCCTTGCCTGCGTTCTTGCCCAGGATGTCTTCGTCAGCCACGGCCGTACCGCTCCTCTGCCTTCCAGAAGTAGACGAAGCCGCCGACGGCGACCAGCACCGACCAGCCGGCCGCGACCGCCCACACGTGCGGCGGCAGGTTCCCGGAGCCGTATCCGTCGATGAGCGCGAAGCGCATCAGGTCCATGTAGATGGCGGCCGGGTTCCACTGCAGCAGGTCGGCGACCCACGCGGGCTTGTCGGCCAGCATGATCGGGATGGAGAACATCACGCCGGACGCGTACATCCACGTACGCATCACGAACGGCATCAGCTGCGCCAGGTCCGGGGTCTTCGAGCCCAACCTCGCCATGATCAGCGCGAGTCCGGTGTTGAAGAGGAACTGGAGCGCGAGCACCGGGATGATCAGCAGCCAGGACAGACCCGGGTAGCTGCCGAAGCCGACCGCGACGATGAACAGGACGATCATCGAGAACAGCAGCTGCTGGAGCTGCTGGAGCGCGAACGAGATCGGCAGCGAGGCCCGTGGGAAGTGCAGCGCGCGCACCAGGCCCAGATTGCCCGAGATCGCCCTCACGCCCGCCATCACCGAGCTCTGCGTGAAGGTGAAGACGAAGACGCCCGTGACCAGGAACGGGATGTACACGTCCATCGACATGCCCCGGCTGGCGTGCAGGATGAGGCCGAAGATGAGGTAGTACACGGCCGCGTTCAGCAGCGGCGTCGCCACCTGCCAGAGCTGGCCGAGCTTGGCCTGGCTGTACTGGGCGGTGAGCTTCGCCTGCGAGAAGGCGAGGATGAAGTGACGCCGCCCCCACAGCTGGCGGACGTACTCGAACAGGCCCGGCCTGGCACCACTGACGGTCAGACCGTACTTGGTGGCCAGGTCGGCCGGGGACAGCCCCTCGTCGGGCGACGGACGCGCGGTCACCGCGACACCGCCGTCATGCGTTGTCTCACTCACTAGTGGAAACTTTCGTCTTCAAAGTGCGCAGCCTGGTCGGGTAGGCACGGGCCAGGGACCGGGGTACGGGCCGAATGCTCTCAGACACGAGCTTGTCAGATGATGGGAGGTCGGCCCAGTCGGGTCAGGCGCCACACCGTACGCCACTTCATGGGACGCCTGGGGCCGCACGGGCTCGTCCAGCCTTCCTTGAACCCGCCGAACCAGGCCTTGAGCGCAGGTCCGGAGGGGCGGCGGGCGAGCGTGAGGAGCAGCCAGACCCCGAGGTAGACGGGGACGATGAGCGCGGGCAGATTACGGCGGGCGAGCCAGACCCGGTTCCTGGCGACCATACGGTGGTAGACCGCGTGCCGGGAAGGAGCCGTCGTCGGGTGGTGCAGCACCATGTCCGCGCGGTAGTCGATCATCCAGCCCGCGTCGAGGGCACGCCAGGCGAGGTCGGTCTCCTCGTGGGCGTAGAAGAACTCGTCGGGCAGGCCGCCGACCTCGGCGAGGACGCTGGTGCGCACCGCGTTGGCGCCGCCGAGGAACGTGGTGACGCGCGAGGAGCGCATCGGGTCGGCGGCGCGCAGGCGCGGGACGTGACGGCGCTGGGTGACACCGGTCTCCGGGTCGGCGATCCGGAAGCTGACGATGCCCAGCTTCGGATCGGCCTCGAAGGCCTCGCGGCACAGCTGAGCGGTGTCGGTGTTCGGCAGGAGGCCGTCGTCGTCGAGGAAGAGCAGCACGTCCACGTCGGAGCCCGAGGGCCCGAAGGCCTCGATGCCGACGTTGCGGCCGCCCGGGATACCGAGGTTCTCGGGCAGTTCGACGGTACGGACACCGGCGGGGACGTCGGGGACCGGGGAGCCGTTGCCGACCACGACCACCTCGACCCGGTCGCCGTCCTGCTTGGCGACGGAGTCGAGGAGGGCGCGCAGCTCCTCGGGGCGGTTGCCCATGGTGATGATCACCGCGCCGACCTTCATCCGCGTACTCACTTCAGCCTGCTCGACGCCAGGATGGACACCAGGTGCAGCAGGGTCTGGAGCAGCGCGATGCCGGCCAGGACCGCCACGCCCAGGCGCGTGAAGAACAGGTCGCCCCGGATCTGGTCGACGATCGCGAGGACCAGGATCAGCAGCGACGCCTCGATGCCGAGGATGAGGCGGTGGAACTTGAGCGCCGACGCCGCCTTGCGGGCGAGCGCCATGCCGGAGGCCTGGATCTCGGACGCGGACTCCTTGACCTGCTCCTTGCCGCTCTGCGCGCGGGCCACGCCGACCAGGTCCGTCTCGGCCTTGATCAGGATGGCGCCGAGCGCGGCGAGCGTGCCGAGGAAGGCCCACAGCCAGTCGATCCGGCCGGAACCCCACAGGTCGGCGGCGCGCAGACCGAAGCCCACGAGGACCGCGGCATCGGTCAGGTACGCGCCGACACGGTCCATCCAGACGCCGGTGAGCGAGTACTGCTTGCGCCAGCGGGCGATCTCGCCGTCGACACAGTCGAGCAGCAGGTACAGCTGGACCGCGACGACGCCGAGGACGGCACCCCAGATACCCGGGACCAGCAGTGCGGGGGCCGCGAGGACGCCGCAGACGGTCATCAGGTAGGTCAGCTGGTTGGGGCTGACCTTGGTGTTCACGAGGTGGCGGTCGATGCGCAGCGAGATCTCGCGCATGTAGAGCCGGCCGCCCCAGTGCTCGCCGCTGCGCCGGTCCTTCACCCCCGCGGGGTGAACGACCGGGCGCAGCTCAGCTACTGATGGCTTTTGCATAGTCGGCGTAGGCGTCCCTGATCTGGTCGGCGTTGAGGTTGAGGTGCTCGAGGATCGTGTAGCGGCCGGGGCGCGTCTGCGGGGCGAAGAGCACCGCGTCCACGAGGTCCTGGTCGCTGTAGCCCATCTCCTTGGCGAGGACCGGCAGGCCGTGCCGGCGCAGCGTCTCGACCATGTCCTTCGCGGTGTCGTGATCACCGCGAAGGAACGTGGCGAACGCCCCGCCGAACCCGCACTGCTCCCCGTGCTGCGCGTTGCGCTTGGGGAAGAGCAGGTCGAAGGCGTGGCAGATCTCGTGGCAGGCGCCCGAGGCGGGCCTCGAGTCCCCGGCCACGGACATCGCGAGACCGCACATCACCAGCGACTCGGCGAGCACGCTGAGGAAGTCGTCGTCACCGATGCCGCCCGGGTGCCGCAGCACCGCGTGCGCGGCCTGGCGGGCCATGGCGGCGGCCAGGCCGTCGACCTGCTCGCCGTTGACCTCGTGCGAGAGCTCCCAGTCGGCGACGGCGGAGATCTTGCAGATGACATCGCCGATGCCGGCCCGGACGAACCGGGCGGGGGCGTCCCGGATGACGTCGAGGTCGATGACCACGCCGATCGGGCTCGGCACACCGTACGAGCCACGGCCCGCGTCGTTGTCCAGCGTCGCGACCGGAGAGCACAGACCGTCGTGCGCGAGGTTCGTGGCAACGGCCACCAGCGGCAGGCCCACCCGGGCCGCCGCGTACTTCGCACAGTCGACGACCTTGCCACCGCCCAGCGAGACCACCGCGTCGTAGCGGCCCGCCTTCTTTATCGAGTCGGCGAGCTTGACGGCGCCGTCGATGGTGCCGTCCGCGTCGTCGAACCAGTCCGCGCCCGGGAACGCCGGTGCGAACCGCTCCCTGAGGACCTTGCCGGAAGCGCCATTGCTGATCGCGAAGGCGAGCTTGCCGGTGGGGGCGATGCGCTGGTCGGTGAGGATGGTGGCGAGGTCGTCCAGCGCGCCGGCCCGGATGTCGACGACGACCGGACTCGGCATGAGCCGGGTCAGTACTGGCACGCGATCTCCCGGGCCTTGGCGAGGTCGTCGTGGTTGTCGATCTCGACCCACTTCACGTCGCCGATCGGGGCGACGTCGACCTTGAAGCCGCGGTTCACGAGCTCCTGGTAGCCGTCCTCGTAGTACAGCTGCGGGTCACGCTCGTACGTGGCCTTCAGGGCGTCGGCCAGCTCGTCGGCGGCCTCGCCCTCGATGAGGGTGACGCCGATGTACTCGCCGGTGGCCTCGGACGGCTCCATCAGCTTCGTGATCTTCTGGACGCCCGTCTCGGGGTCCACGACGACCTTCATCTCCTCGTCGCCCAGGTCCTTGACGGTGTCCAGGGCGAGGATGATCTTCTTGCCGTTGCCGCGGGCGGCGAGCAGCGTCTTCTCCACGGAGACCGGGTGCACCGTGTCGCCGTTGGCGAGGATCACCGTGTGCTTGATGGCGTCACGGCCGCACCACAGGGAGTAGGCGTTGTTCCACTTCTCGGCGACGTCGTTCTCGATCAGCGTCAGCTTCAGGCCGTACTTCGCCTCGAGCGCCGCCTGGCGCTCGTAGACGACCTCCTTGCGGTAGCCGACGATGATGCCGACCTCGGTGAGGCCGATCTCGGCGAAGTTCTTCAGGGTGAAGTCGAGGACGGAGAGCTCGTTCTCGGTTCCCTCGCCCGCGACGGGCACGAGCGCCTTGGGGAGCGTCTCGGTGTAGGGGCGGAGCCGGCTGCCTGCGCCGGCGGCCAGGACGAGGCCGATCATGCGGGTTCTCCTTCATCGTGTACGGCGGGTGCTCCAGCAGAGACCCAGAAGCGGATGCTCTCGGCGAGCACCACGAGTGCCACGAACCCGGCGAGCGCCGTGAGCGCGACGGTGAAATCTGTTGCGGTGAGCAGCACGGCGATCGCGGTGACCACCAGCGTCCTGCCCTCGTGCCCGCCGATCGCCCGGACCAGCCAGTGCGGGGGCGCGCCGGTGCCACCGCGGATGCGGTACACCGTGTCGTAGTGATGGTAGGCGACCGCGGCCACCAGTCCGAAAGCCGCCGGCAACGCTCCGTTCACGTCCGCTTTCGCTGCGATGAGCAGGATCGTGCCGTATTCGGCGGCGCGGAAGACGGGAGGGACCAGCCAGTCGAGGGGGCCCTTGAGGGGGCGCGAGACGGCCGCGGCGGAGGTCAGCGCGTAGACGGCGGCGCCGAGGACGGGCCACCAGCTGCCGTAGCCCGACAGCGCGGTGGCGAGCACGAGGGCCAGGGCGCCGAGCGCCGCGATCGCCGGGGCCATGTGACGAGGCACACCGCGCACCGCGCGCTGGAGCAGTTCACTCAGCGGCCCGCTGTCGGAGAGCTCCGCGAGGGCCTGCGCGGCCCGGTCCGTGCGGGTGGCCCGGCGGGTCAGCGAGCGCAGGACGCGGCCGGCCGTGGTGTACGTCGCCGCGAGGGCGCAGCCGATCAGCAGGACGATGAACGTGATGCGCGGCGTCGTCAGCGCGGTGAGTACCGCGATCAGGGCCCAGCGTTCGCCGATCGGCAGCACTATCATCCGGCGCACCCAGACCGTCCACCCGACGCTGTCGAGCTTGTCCGAGAGGGCCGCGGTGGGGCTGGTGTTGGCCGTCGCGTCGTGGTTCGCCTCGTTGAAGGAGAAGTCCACGACATGGCGGCAGGTCTGCAGGACCATCGCGCCGAGCGCGAGTGCCCACACGTCGTCACCGCCGCGGGCCGCGCCGAGCGCGAGGCCCGCGTAGTAGGCGTACTCCTTGGCGCGGTCGAAGGTCGCGTCGAGCCAGGCGCCGAGCGTCGAGTACTGCAGGGAGTAGCGGGCGAGCTGCCCGTCCGTGCAGTCCAGGACGAAGGAGAAGAGGAGGAGCAGCCCCGCGGCGACAAAGCCGGCGCGGGTGCCGGTGGCCGCGCAGCCCGCCGCGATCAGCGCGGTGAACAGCGAGGCGGTCGTCACCTGGTTCGGGGTGAGACCGCGCCGGGCGCACCAGCGGGCGATGTAGCGGGAGTACGGGCTGATGCAGTAGGTCGTGAAGAAGCCGTCGCGGGCCTTGACCGCCGTACGCAGCCGGATCGCCTCGTCGTCGACCGCGGCGACCGCCTGGCGGGCCTCGTTGCGGGCCTGCGGGTCGGCGGGCACGGCGGCGACGAGCTCACCGAGCTCGGGGTGGTGCACCTCGGTGCCGGACGCGGTCAGGCGCTCGGCGACGCGGTCGGCGAGCACGCCGGCCAGGGTGCCGGCCCGCGCAGCGGAGTCCGTCGGGGAAGACCCCTGGGCGGCGTCGCGCAGGGCGCCGGTCAGCGCCTCGCGGGCCGCGGGCTGTACGGAGACGGCTCCGGGGACGGCCGAGGCGGCGAAGCGGGGGTCGGTGAGGCCGAGGCGCAGGGCGTGGGTGTGACCCACGAAGCCCGCGTCGACGAGTGCGACCCGCTGTCCTGCCGGGACCGCGGCGAGCGCCGCCCCTGCCTGTGCGGCGTCCGGGGCGAGCCGCACGTCGAAGCCGAGTGCCCGCAGCTCGCCCTCGAGCGACGACCCGGGTACCGGCTGACCGGTGACGATGGCGGTCGACAGACGAACTCACTCCTTGGATTGCCTGCACGCCGGCGCAGCGGGCGCAGGCGTGGTGGGGGCGCCCCGGGCCGAGATCGGCCGGGCGGCACGTCGGCAGAGGCTATCGGATGATGAGAAGCGGACGTTCACCGCCCGTTTACGGCCCGATAAGAGCGGTCTGAGTGCGCGCGACCGCCCCGTCATCATTGTCGATCAAGGCCCCGCCCCACAAACCGCCGGTCGCGCGAGGGCCCGGGAGGGCACATAGGGGCACGCTCTAGGGTGGTCGACCATGACATGGCTGATCACAGGTGGAGCGGGTTATATCGGGGCGCACGTGGCGCGGGCGATGGCTGCCGCCGGTGAGGACGTGGTCGTCGTCGACGACATCTCGACCGGGGTGGCCGAGCGGCTGCCGTCGGACATCGAGCTGGTCAGGGGCTCGGCCCTGGACCCCGAGCTGGTGCGGCGGGTGTGCGCCGAGCACTCCGTGACCGGTGTGGTGCATCTCGCCGCCCGCAAGCAGGTCGGGGAGTCCGTGGAGCGGCCCGAGCTGTACTACCGCGACAACGTGGGCGGCCTGGCGGTACTCCTGGACACGGTCGCCGCGGCCGGCGTGCGGCGCTTCGTCTTCTCCTCGTCCGCGGCCGTGTACGGCAATCCGGATGCGGATCTCATCACCGAGTCCACGCCGTGCGCGCCGATGAGCCCCTACGGCGAGACGAAGCTGGCGGGCGAGTGGCTGGTGCGCGCGGCCGGCCGCGCGCACGGCATGGCGACCGTGTGCCTGCGCTACTTCAACGTGGCGGGCGCCGCCGCCCCCGAGCTCGCGGACACCGGCGTCTTCAACGTGATCCCGATGGTCTTCGACCGGCTGAGCCGCGGCGAGGCCCCCCGGATCTTCGGCGACGACTACTCGACGCCGGACGGCACGTGCGTACGTGACTATCTGCACGTCGCCGATCTCGCCGAAGCCCATCTCGCGGCCGCGCGCCGGCTCACCGAGCCGGGCGCGACGGGCGATCTGACGGTGAACATCGGCTCCGGCGAGGGCGTCTCCGTCCGCGAACTGGTCGATCTGATCTCCGAGGTCAGCGGCGACCCCCGGGCGGCCGTGGTCGAGCCGCGCCGCGCGGGCGACTCCCCGCGTGCGGTGGCCGTCGCGGAACTCGCGGCGAAGGAGCTCGGCTGGGCGACGAGTCGCGGCGTGCGCGAGATGGTCGAGTCGGCGTGGGCGGGCTGGCAGCTGCGGCACCCGGAGACCGCCGGCAACTGAGCCGCGCGAGGCCCTGACCTGCACCCATTTCCGCAGGTCAGGGCACATGACAACGGTGTTCAGTGCAGTGTTTGCAGATACCCCCTACCCGTAGTTCACTGTGATCGCGGGGGCGGCCGACGAGGTGCGCCGATGAACGGACGGAGGGCGGTTTCCATGGGGGCCGGACACGATCACGGGCACAGTCACGCGCCCACGGGCACGGCCTCGGCCGCGCATCTGGGCCGGCTGCGCATCGCGCTCGGCATCACGCTGACCGTGATGGTGGTCGAGATCGTCGGCGGGGTCCTCGCGGACTCGCTCGCACTGGTCGCGGACGCCGCCCACATGGCGACCGACGCGCTCGGCCTCGGCATGGCGCTGCTCGCCATCCACTTCGCCAACCGTCCCGCGAGTGAACAGCGCACCTTCGGCTTCGCGCGCGCCGAGATCCTGGCCGCGCTCGCCAACTGCCTGCTGCTGCTCGGCGTCGGCGGCTATGTGCTGGTCGAGGCGATCCAGCGGTTCATGGAACCCGCCGAGACCCAGGGCGGGCTCACGATCGTCTTCGGCGTGATCGGCCTCGTCGCGAACATGATCTCGCTGTCGATCCTGGTCCGCGGCCAGAAGGACAGCCTCAATGTCCGCGGCGCCTTCCTCGAGGTGGCCGCCGACGCGCTGGGCTCGCTCGCCGTGATCGTCTCGGCGACGATCATCCTGACCACCGGCTGGCAGGCCGCCGACCCCATCGCCTCGATCGCCATCGGCCTCATGATCGTCCCGCGGACCGTGAAGCTGCTGCGGGAGACGCTGAACGTCCTCCTCGAAGCGGCTCCGAAGGGCGTCGACATGGCGGAGGTGCGCGCACACATCGTGGGGCTCCCCGGCGTCCTGGACGTCCACGACCTGCACGCCTGGACGATCACCTCGGGCATGCCCGTCCTGTCCGCGCACGTGGTCGTGAGTTCGGAGGCCCTCAACGCCATCGGGCACGAGAAGATGCTCCACGAACTCCAGGGCTGCCTCGGCGTCCACTTCGACGTCGAGCACTGCACGTTCCAGCTGGAGCCCGTCGGACACGCGGAGCACGAGGCGAAGCTCTGCCACTGACCGCTCATCACCCAGGGCCAGGCATGCACACCGCGTGCTACGTTGGCCATGGATCTTCGAGGAGGTGGGTTGATGACTGTCGTCGCGGTGAGCGCTGCCCCGCGCAGCGACAGGTGCATCCCCATCACCCGGGCCACCGGCTGACCCTCCCCCTTTCGGTAGTCGGGGTGCGCGTCGGCGGGGCCCTCACACCCAAGGGTTCGAACCGTTGACAGACAACGTCGTACGTGACGCCTTCTTCGCCCTGCACCACGCGCTTCCCCGGCAGGGCCCCGGCTCCGACACCACCACCCTGCGCCTCCTCTCCCTCGTGGGGCCGCTGCCCGAGCGCCCGCGCGTGCTCGACCTCGGCTGCGGCCCCGGCCGCTCCGCCCTGCTCCTGGCCGCCGAGACCGGCGGCCAGGTCACGGCGGTCGACCTCCACGAGCCGTTCCTCGACGAACTGCGCGCCGCCGCGAAGGCTCGGGGCCTCGCCGACCGGATCCGCCCCGTCAACGCCGACATGGGCGAACTCTCCTGCCAGGACGCTTCGTTCGATCTCATCTGGGCCGAGAGCTCGGCGTACTCCATCGGCTTCGACCACGCGCTCCGGCGGTGGAAGCGGCTGCTCGCCCCGGGCGGCTCACTCGTGCTCACCGAGTGCGAATGGACCGTCGCCGATCCGTCCCCCGAGGCACGCGCCTTCTGGGAGCCGCACTGCGCTCTGCGGACGACCGAGGAGAACATCCGGGCCTGCACCGGCGCCGGGTACTCCGTGCTAGGCGTCCACCGGCAGCCCGAGTCCGACTGGGACGAGTACTACGGCCCGCTCGCCGAGCGCGCCGACGCCGCGGATCCGCAGACACCCGGCATGGCCGAGGCCCTCGCCGGCGCGCGCGCCGAACTGGCGATGCGGCGCGACCACGGCGAGGACTACGGCTACACCGGCTACGCGCTGCGCCCCGCGGCGGCGTGGCCCACGCGGCCGGAATCGGCCGCCGACGCGGCGGCCGTGCACGCCGTGAACGCCGCCGCCTTCCCGACCGAGGCGGAGGCCGACCTGGTGGACGCCCTGCGGGCGGACACCGACGCATGGCTGCCCGGCCTGTCCTACGTCGCCGAGGCGCCGGACGGCACCGTGGCGGCGCACGCCCTGATCACCCGCTGCCTGGTCGGCGGCACGCCCGCGGCGGCCCTGGCACCCGTCGCGGTACTTCCGCGACACCAGCGCACGGGCGCCGGTTCGGCCGTCGTCAAGGCGGTACTCGACGCGGCACGCGCGCGTGGAGAGCGGCTCGTCCTCGTGCTCGGACACCCGGAGTACTACCCGAGGTTCGGCTTCACGCCCGCCTCCGGATACGGCATCCGGCCCGGGTTCGAGGTGCCCGACGAGGCGATGATGGCGCTCGTCGTGGGCGCGGCGGACGGTTCCTGGCAGGTGCCGCAGGGCACGATCACCTACCCGGCCGCTTTCGGCGTCTGACCCTGTGCATGTCCCGCCCGGCCCCCGGGCGGGACATGCGGGCGCTGCCAAGTGCCGGGACTGTCTGTCCGGTACGGCAGACTTGGGGCTCGAGGACCGAAGCGAAGGATGGGTATGCCGACCACACCTGCCACCGCGGCGAACAGTTCGTCGAACGGCACCGGAGAAGCGATCTTGCTGGAACTCGTGGACGAGGACGGCAGGACGATCGGCACGGCGGAGAAGCTCTCCGCGCATCAGGCGCCCGGACAGCTGCACAGAGCGTTCTCCGTGTTCCTCTTCGACGAACAGGGCCGGCTGCTGCTCCAGCAGCGCGCGCTCGGCAAGTACCACTCCCCCGGTGTGTGGTCGAACACGTGCTGCGGGCACCCGTATCCGGGCGAGGCGCCGTTCGCCGCGGCCGCCCGCAGGACGTTCGAGGAGCTGGGGGTCTCGCCCTCGCTGCTCGCGGAGGCGGGGACGGTGCGCTACAACCACCCGGACCCGGACTCGGGCCTGGTGGAGCAGGAGTTCAACCACCTGTTCGTGGGGATGGTCCAGACGCCGCTGCGGCCGGACCCCTCCGAGGTCGGCGAGACCGCGTACGTGACGGCGGAGGAGCTCGCCGTGCGGCACGCCCAGGGACCGTTCTCGGCCTGGTTCATGACCGTACTGGACGCGGCACGGCCGGCGATCCGGGAGCTGACGGGACCGTCCGCCGGCTGGTGAGTCCGCCGGTCAGGCACCCACGGGTTCGAGGGGCAGGGCGGCCCAGATCACCTTGCCCCCGCTCGCCGTGTGCTCGACGTCGCACACCCCGCCCGCCTCCCGGGTGACCTCGCGTACGAGGAGGAGGCCGCGCCCGCCCGTCTGCCCGTCGGTGGCCTCCAGGGCCGTCGGGCGGTAGGGGTGCTCGTCCTCCACGGAGACGCGCACCCACTCGGCGCCGACGGCGACCTCCACCGCGAGGACGGGCGAGAGCAGGGCCGCGTGCCGCACGGCGTTGGTGACCAGCTCGGAGACGATGAGCAGCAGCCCCTGGACGAGGTCGTCGGAGGCGGGAACACCCTGCCTGACCAGCAGGTCACGTACGGCGTGCCGGGCCTGCGGCACGGACGCGTCGACGGCCTGCGCCGTGAAGCGCCAGACCCCCTCGTACGGCAGCGGACTTGCCGGCTCCTGCACGGGGGGCGCTCCCCCAGTGCCTTGAGGACGCGGGCGGGACCCCCACCCCTGGTCGCTCATCGTCCGGTCGCCGCCCTTGCGCTCGATTGTCACCACGCATCGAGTGTTGAGAATCCACTGGTCCATACCGAATGACTGACCAGAAGTCGGCAAGTATCGACGCAATTTGACCGTTGGCGTATGACAGCGTCAGGTGTGCGACTGATCCTGCCGTTCTAGTTTCCTCTCCGTGGCTATTCAGCGGATTCTTGCGAGGAGCCCCGGGCGTTCACGCCCGGGAGGAATCGCATCCACCGGGTGCGACGCGGAGCGTCGCCGTGATCTACCACAGGCCAAGACGGCCGCGGAGCGGCCCGGGGCGTTCCGGCGGAGCCGGGCCACGGCGGTGTGCGGTGGGGGCGGACGGTCGGGGCGGGTATCGCTCGTTGGGGTGGGGCGGGGGCGAACGTGTGGTGGGTGTTCGTGCGGGTGTATAGGTTCGTTGACCGTGAAGCTGGTGGCGCATCAACCGCAAGCGCGAGAACGACCGCAAGCTGCGGTCGAAACTCCAGAATAAGAACACCAAGTCCGCCAGGCGGCGGGCGAAGAAGCACGCGGGCAAGGAAGCCCGTCGTGCCAGGGACATCAACCACAAGATTTCGAAGCGGATCGTGGCGGAGGCTGAACGCACCGGTCGCGGGATCGCCCTGGAACAGCTCACGGGCATCCGCGAGCGGGCACGGCTGAGAAAGCCCCAACGCACCACGCTCCACTCCTGGCCCTTCGCCCAGCTCGGATCGTTCATCGCCTACAAGGCGAAGAAGGCCGGAGTGCCGATCATGTACGTCGATCCGGCGTACACCAGCCAGGAATGCTCGCAGTGCCACCACACCGCACGCGCAAACCGGCCCTCCCGGGCTGTCTTCTCGTGCCGGGTCTGCGGATTCGTTGATCACGCAGACCACAACGCGTCCCACAACATCCGCCAGCGCGGCTGGATGGCGTGGGTCTGCGGGGCCCGGTCAACGGCCCCCGAACTCACCCTCATCGCGTGAGTCCTGGACGCAGCCGAACCCATCACAGCCAGTGATGACTCGAGCAGCAAGCCCGGTCGTTTCACGACCGGGTAGTTGACGTTGTACGGGTTCGGACGCGTCACCGGCCGTCACGAGCCCCACGACGCGTCGGCCGGACCCTGCCCTGACGCCCCCTCGCAGGCCACCCTTGTTGATCGCACGTTCGAAACCTGCGGATAGCATCCGGCGCATGTCGCACACACCGCCGCAGCTCACCCACTCGGTCACCGACGGCATCGCCACCCTCGTCATCGACCACGCCGCCAAACGGAACGCCATGACGGACGGCATGTGGCGCTCGCTGCCGCCGCTGCTCGCCCGGCTCGAGGCCGACCCGGCGGTGCGGGTGCTGGTGCTGACCGGGGCGGGCGGGACGTTCTGCGCGGGCGCCGACATCTCCACGCTCGGCGGCTCGGGGTCGCGGGCGCAGGAGCTCGCGGTCGCGGCCGAGGAGGCGCTCGCGGCCTTCGCCAAGCCGACGCTGGCCGCGGTGCGCGGGTACTGCGTGGGCGGCGGCTGCCAGCTGGCGGCGGCCTGCGACCTGCGGTTCGCCGCCGAGGACGCGCTGTTCGGGATCACCCCGTCGAAGCTGGGGATCGTCTACCCGGCGGGCTCGACGCGCCGCCTCGCCTCCCTGGTGGGTCCCGCGACGGCCAAGTACCTGTTGTTCTCGGGCGAGTTGATCGGCACGGAGCGTGCCCTGCGGACCGGGCTCGTGGACGAGGTGCTCGCCGGGGACGAACTGGACAAGCGCGTCGGCGAGTTCGCTCGGATTCTCGGTGAGCGTTCGCAGCTGACGCAGGCCGCCGCGAAGGAGTTCGCCGAGGGGCGCGTGGACCGGGCCGCCCACTGGGCCGAGCAGGCGCGCGGAAGCGGCGACACCGCGGAGGGCGTCGCCGCGTTCCTGGAGCGCAGGAAGCCGCACTTCACGTGGACCACGTCAGGATGAAGCGGACCTCGTGGACCACCCCAGGGTGAAGGCGGCCTCCCGGACGCCCCTGGCCGGCCGGTCTCCCGGACCCCTCTCAGGGGTGAAGCCGGTCTCCCGGACTACTCCAGGATGAAGCGGCTCTCCGCGCGGAACTTCTCGACGAGGTGCGCGGGGGCCTTCTCGGGCGAACCGGCGTCGTAGGGCGGCTGCGGGTCGTACTCGGTGAGCAGCTGCACGGCCTGCGCGTGCTCGTCGCCCGCGATCGTGCCGACGAGGGTGAGGCCCATGTCGATGCCCGAGGAGACCCCGGCGGCGGTGACGTACTTGCCGTCGACGACGACCCGTTCGCCCGTCGGCTCGGCACCGAACTGCTTGAGGGTGTCGAGCGCCAGCCAGTGCGACGTCGCGCGGCGGCCGTCGAGCAGACCGGCCGCGGCGAGGAGCAGGGAACCCGTGCACACGGAGGTCGTCCAGGTGCTGGTGGTGTCGGCGGCGCGCAGCCAGTCGAGGAGCACCTCGTTGTCCATCTGCGCGCTCTGGCCCGGGCCTCCGGGGACGACCACGACGTCCGGGTCGGTCAGCTCCGACAGCGCCTTGTCGGCGGTGAGGGCGAGCCGTCCGGTGTCCGACCGCACGGGACCGGTGTGCTCGGCGACGAAGGTGAGTTCCGCGTCGGGCAGCCTGCCGAGCGTCTCGTAGGGGCCGACGGCGTCGAGCGCGGTGAAGCGGTCGAAGAGGACGATGGCGATCTTCATCAGGTGCCTTTCGGTCAGGATGTCCGGGATGCGGACGGGCGCCGGCCCGGTGATCGGGTTCCGGCTGCGCAAAAGCGGCGGCGGTACTCGGCCGGGGATGCGCCGAGCGTTCTGGCGAAGGCGCGGCGCATCGCTTCGGGGGTGCCGTAGCCACAGGCGCGGGATATCTCCTCGACACCGTCGGAGGTGTCCTCCAGGAGGCGGCGCGCCTGTTCGAGGCGGACCAGGTCGACGTACCGGCCCGGGGTCATGCCGGTCTCCGCCTGGAAGGCGCGGGCGAAGTGGCGTGGCGAGAGCCGGGCGCGGGAGGCGAGCGACTCGACGGAGAGGTCGTCGTCGGGGTGCTCGGTGATCCAGTGCTGGACCTCGCGCAGCGGCTCGCGCCGGGCGGTCTGGGCGGAGAGCTGGGCGCTGAACTGGGCCTGGTTTCCCGGGCGCCGCAGGAACACGACGAGGTGGCGGGCGACCGTCAGCGCGGTGTCGCGGCCGTGGTCCTCCTCGACGAGCGCGAGGGCGAGGTCGATGCCCGCGGTGACGCCGGCCGAGGTCGCCACGTTCCCGTCGCGTACGTAGATGGGGTCCGGGTCGACCTCGACGGCGGGGTGGTCGCGCGCGAGGCGGTCGCAGTACGCCCAGTGCGTGGTCACCCGGCGGCCGTCGAGCAGGCCCGCCTCGGCGAGCAGGATGGCGCCCGTGCAGACGGAGACGAGACGTCGTGCGCGCGGGCCGTGCTCCCGCAGCCAGGCGGTCAGGCGCGGATCCGGGCGGCGCGTGCCGCGGCCGCCGGGGACGAGGAGCGTGTGCGGCGCGGGCGCGTCGGCCAGTGCGTGGTCGGGGACGAGCGTGAGCCCGCTGGACGTGCGGACGGGACCGCCGTCGAGGGAGGCGGTGCGGATGCGGTACGTGTCCGCGGGGCGCGGCCCTTGGCAGAGCGCGGCGCCGGCGAAGACCTCTGCCGGGCCGGTCACGTCCAGGCTCTGGACCTCGTCGAACAACAGGATGAGCACGGTGCGGGCGGCCATACGGCCAGTCTTCGGGCACGGCACGGAGGCCGCAATGACGAGTACCCCACCATTCCTGCCATCGCGGGCCCGGCGCGGGGGAACGGTCCGGCGACGGTTCGGCGAACGGTCCGCGACCCGCACGTTCCATCCGTACCAACCAGTCGGTAACGTACTCGCATGACGACCTCCCCGGGTTCAGACCCCCGCGCCGCCCGCCGCTGTCACAACATGCTCAACCCGTTCCACTCGATGCACTACTTCTCGCCCGACCTGGGCAAGGAGCTGGGCGCCATCGGGATCACCCATCGCAGCGCGGCGTACTTCGCGGCCCGCGCGGCGGCGATGGGGGCCGTCGGCGCCGGGACCGTGACGGCGACGTTCTACAACTTCAAGCACGAACTCGTCGCCGAGCACGTGCCCGCGGTGTGGGAGACGGCCTCCCCGGAGACGGTCCTCGCGGCACGTGCGCGTGCCGTCGACTCGACGCTGCGCAGGCTCCTCGGCGACGAGATCGTGACCTCCCCGGAAATGGCCGAGGCGGCCACTCTCGCGCTGCGCGCCACGGAGGCCTGCACCCGCCACGCCCGGCCGCTCTACGCCGGCCACGCCGACCTGCCGGTGCCCGAGGAGCCGCACCTCGCGTACTGGCACGCCGCGACCCTGTTGCGTGAGCACCGCGGCGACGGGCACCTGGCCGCGCTGCTCGCCGCCGACCTCGACCCCGTCGAGGCGCTGGTGAGCCATGTGGCCACCGGCAAGGGCATGGCCCCGAAGTGGCTGCTCGCCACACGCGGCTGGACCCGCGAGGACTTCGACGCGGCCGCCGACCGTCTCCGGGAGCGCAAGGTGCTCGACGCGCAGGGCGAGTTGACCGACCTCGGGGTGGCGCTGCGCCGCGATCTGGAGGAGCAGACCGACCGGCTCGACCGGGAGCCGTACGCGCACCTGGGCGAGGCGGGCGTGGCCCGGCTCACGGAGCTGGCGGGCGGTTTCATGGGCACCGCACTCGGCGCGGGCGCGTTCCCGGCCGACCTGATCGGCAAGGCCGCCTGAAAGGCCACCCGGCGCCGGCAGGCCGGTGGGATGCCCCCCGTTGTCGGCGCCACCTGCCACAATTGCCGCGCACCCTCAGTTGAGAAGGCGGTACGGCATCGTGGCAACACCCAGCGCAGGTCCCATCACGGGGTCCATCGAAGGCAGGATTGCCGAGGAGCTCGGCGTACGGGAGCGGCAGGTGAAGGCCGCCGTCGAGCTGCTCGACGGCGGTTCGACGGTCCCGTTCATCGCGCGCTACCGCAAGGAAGCGACCGAGATGCTCGACGACGCGCAGCTGCGCACGCTCGAGGAGCGGCTGCGCTATCTGCGGGAGCTGGAGGAGCGGCGTGCGGCGGTCCTCGACTCGGTCAGGGAACAGGGCAAGCTGACCGACGAGTTGGCGGCGCAGATCATGGCCGCCGAGACCAAGGCGCGCCTCGAGGACATCTACCTGCCCTTCAAGCCGAAGCGCCGCACCAAGGCGCAGATCGCGCGTGAGGCAGGGCTCGAGCCGCTGGCGGACGGACTGCTCGGGGACCCCACGGTGGAACCGGCCGCCGCTGCGGCCGCGTTCGTCGACGCCGACAAGGGCGTCGCGGACGCGCAGGCCGCGCTCGACGGCGCCCGTGCCATCCTCACCGAGCGCTTCTCCGAGGACGCCGACCTGATCGGCGAGCTGCGTGAGCGCATGTGGGGCCGGGGACAGCTGGCCGCCAAGGTCCGCGAGGGCAAGGAGGAGGCGGGCGCGAAGTTCGCCGACTACTTCGACTTCTCGGAGCCGTTCACCGCGCTGCCCTCCCACCGGATCCTCGCGATGCTCCGCGGCGAGAAGGAGGAGATCCTCGACCTGACCCTGGAGCCGGAGGAGCCGGGGGACGCGGCCGGTGGCCCGTCCTCGTACGAGCCGATCGTCGCGGACCGGTTCGGGATCAGGAACCAGGGGCGGCCCGGGGACAAGTGGCTGTCCGACACGGTGCGCTGGGCCTGGCGGACCCGCATCCTGGTGCACCTCGGCCTCGACCTGCGGCTGCGGCTGCGCACGGCGGCGGAGGACGAGGCCGTGCAGGTCTTCGCGGCGAACCTGCGGGATCTGCTGCTCGCCGCCCCGGCGGGCACGCGCGCGACGCTGGGCCTCGACCCCGGCTTCCGCACGGGCGTGAAGGTCGCGGTCGTCGACGCGACGGGCAAGGTCGTGGCGACGGACGTCATCCACCCGCACGTGCCCGCGAACCGGTGGGACGAGGCGCTGGCCAAGCTGGCCCGTCTCGCCCAGGAGCACACGGTCGACCTGATCGCGATCGGCAACGGCACGGCGTCGCGCGAGACCGACAAGCTCGCCGGTGAACTGATCACCAAGCACCCGGAGTTGAACCTCACCAAGGTGATGGTGTCGGAGGCGGGCGCGTCGGTGTACTCGGCGTCGGCCTTCGCCTCGCAGGAGCTGCCCGACATGGACGTGTCGCTGCGCGGCGCCGTGTCGATCGCCCGCCGCCTCCAGGACCCGCTGGCCGAGCTGGTGAAGATCGACCCGAAGTCGATCGGTGTCGGCCAGTACCAGCACGACCTGTCCGAGGTGAAGCTGTCGCGCTCCCTGGACGCGGTCGTCGAGGACTGTGTGAACGGCGTGGGCGTGGACGTGAACACGGCGTCGGCTCCCCTGCTCGCCCGCGTGTCCGGCATCGGCTCGGGCCTCGCCGAGAACATCGTGGCGCACCGCGACGCGAACGGCCCGTTCACGTCCCGCAAGGGCCTCAAGGACGTGTCCAGGCTGGGCCCGAAGGCGTACGAGCAGTGCGCGGGCTTCCTGCGCATCCGCGGCGGCGACGACCCGCTCGACGCGTCGTCCGTGCACCCGGAGGCGTACCCCGTGGTCCGGCGCATGGTGAAGACGACGGGCGGCGAGGTCGCGTCCCTGATCGGGAACGCGGCGGCGCTGCGTGCGCTGCGGCCGGCCGAGTTCGTGGACGACAAGTTCGGTCTGCCGACGGTGTCGGACATCCTGAAGGAGCTGGAGAAGCCGGGGCGTGACCCGCGTCCCGCCTTCAAGACGGCGACCTTCAAGGACGGCGTCGAGAAGATCTCCGACCTGGCGTCCGGAATGGTCCTCGAGGGCGTCGTGACGAATGTGGCGGCGTTCGGCGCGTTCGTGGACGTCGGTGTGCACCAGGACGGGCTCGTGCATGTGTCCGCGATGTCGAAGACGTTCGTGAAGGACCCGCGGGACGTCGTGAAGCCCGGTGACATCGTCAAGGTGAAGGTCCTCGACGTCGACATCCCGCGCAAGCGGATCTCGCTGACGCTGCGCCTCGACGACGAGGCGGCGACGGGCGAGCCGGGTGCCGGTGGCGGGGCGGGTGCCGGTGGCGGTGGTGGCCGTCGCGAGCGTGGCGGCCGCCCGCCCCAGCAGCGAGGGCAGCAGCGCCAGGGCCAGGCACAGGGCGGTCAGGGCCAGGGCGGCCAGGGCCGACGCCAGCAGGGCCAGGGACAGGGACAGCGGCAGCAGTCCCAGGGACAGCGGCGTGGTGGCACCTCCGCGCCCGCGCCCGCGAACAGCGAGATGGCCGAAGCGCTGCGCCGCGCGGGCCTGCTCGACCCGAAGGGGCGCTGACACACCCGGGGCCGGTCACCCCACAGGTGACCGGCCCCGGGCGTCACGCCGACGCGGGCGGCTCATGTCAGCCCCCCCACGTGTCGGCACACGCACCACACATCAGCCCACGCCGCAGAGCGTCAGACGGACAGCTCCGTCACCTTGCCGTCGGCGACCTCGAGGCGCCGCTGCGTCCTGACGGCGTCCAGCATGCGGCGGTCATGGGTGACGAGCAGGAGCGTCCCCTCGTACGAGTCGAGCGCCGACTCCAGCTGCTCGATGGCCGGCAGGTCGAGGTGGTTGGTCGGCTCGTCCAGGACGAGCAGATTGACGCCGCGGCCCTGCAGCAGCGCCAGCGCGGCGCGCGTGCGCTCACCCGGCGACAGCGTGGCCGCCGACCGCAGAACGTGATCGGCCTTCAGGCCGAACTTCGCGAGCAGCGTGCGCACGTCGGCCGGCTCGGTCTCCGGCACGGCCGCGCAGAACGCGTCGAGCAGCGACTCCGAGCCGTGGAACAGGGCACGCGCCTGGTCGACCTCGCCGACGACGACGCCGGAGCCGAGCGTCGCGTGCCCCGCGTCCAGAGGCACCCGGCCGAGGAGCGCGCCGAGCAGCGTCGACTTCCCGGCGCCGTTGGCCCCGGTGATCGCGATGCGGTCGGCCCAGTCGATCTGGAGCGAGACCGGACCGAGCGTGAAGTCGCCGCGCCGCACCTCCGCGTCGCGCACCGTGGCCACGACGGCGCCGGATCGCGGCGCCGCCGCGATCTCCATGCGCAGCTCCCACTCCTTGCGCGGCTCGTCCACGACGTCGAGGCGCTCGATCATGCGCTGCGTCTGCCGCGCCTTGGCCGCCTGCTTCTCGCTGGCCTCGCTGCGGAACTTGCGGCCGATCTTGTCGTTGTCCGTGGCCTTGCGGCGGGCGTTCTTGACGCCCTTGTCCATCCAGCCGCGCTGCATCTGGGCGCGGCCCTCCAGGGCCGCCTTCTTGTCCGCGTACTCGTCGAACTCGTCGCGGGCGTGGCGGCGGGCGACCTCGCGCTCCTCCAGGTAGGCCTCATATCCGCCGCCGTAGAGGTTGATCTCCTGCTGGGCGAGGTCGAGCTCCAGGACCTTGGTGACGGTGCGCGTCAGGAACTCACGGTCGTGGCTGACCACGACCGTGCCGGCGCGCAGCCCGCGCACGAAGGACTCCAGGCGTTCCAGACCGTCCAGGTCGAGGTCGTTGGTCGGCTCGTCGAGCAGGAACACGTCGTAGCGG